>JBNGDS010000022.1:0-43167 GCA_049975365.1 Desulfomonilia bacterium
GGACACGGCCGTGACCCAGGTGAAGACTGTCTACGGAGACGGCCTCAGGAACGTGATCGTTGCAAATTCGAAGGGGTTCTGTGCAGAGGACACGCGGGAGACGATCATCTTCGTGGTTCAGGGGCTCGTGGCACGGGATTCCATTATGGAGACCGGCTACGAATCGATCGGCGGCATGAAGGGCTTTGAACTGCTCGACGAAATCTCGCCGGAGGAGGTTGCCCGCCGGGCCATCGGCAGGGCCCTGAGGACTGTGAAGGCACGCAAAGCGCCGGCAGGCATCATGCCGGTGGTGCTCTCAAGCGAGGCCGGTGGGACCATGGTCCACGAGGCCATCGGGCATGGGCTCGAGGCCGATCTCGCCGGGGAAGGCGTCTCCGTGTACTCGGGAAAGATCGGGCAGCAGGTTGCATCACGGTTCATCACCGTGATCGATGACGGCAGCATCGCGGGCCTGCGTGGAAGCATGGGGTACGACGACGAGGGAACCCCCTCCCAGAAGACCATCCTGGTGGAGAACGGGGTCCTGAAAACCTACATGACCGACATGATCACATCGCTGAAATTCAACCTCCCTCTGTCGGGAAACGGCAGGAGAGAGTCATACCGGAACAGGCCTGTCCCCAGGATGACCAACACCATGATCGCCCCGGGAGACACCCCGCCGGAGGAGATCATCCGTAAAGTCGCCAAGGGCATCTTCGTAAAGAAGATGGGGGGAGGCCAGGTGAACACGGTCACGGGTGACTTCGTGTTCAACGTGTCTGAGGGGTACCTCCTGGAGAACGGGAGCGTCGGGGAGCCCATCAGGGGGGCAACCCTCATCGGAAACGGGCCGAAGATCCTGAATTCCATCGAGTATGTGGGCAGTGATCTCGGCTTTGGGATCGGCACGTGCGGAAAGGACGGCCAGGGGGTTCCCGTGGCCGATGCCCAGCCTACCCTGCTGATCCCGGAGATAACCATAGGAGGTGAGGTCCGCAATGAGTAGATACCGATTGAACCATCTCGTGTTCCCCGCGATCGTGATCCTTCTCCTTCAGGGCTGTGCATACATCAACCTCGATCTCGCATCCATCATGCAGTTTCAGCCCTTCGAGGAGCGGGTGATCACCGAGGGAGGCGACGAGAAAATCCTCGTGCTCGAGATTCTCGGTCCAATCACCACCACTGCCATGAGGGACACCATTCTCCCCAGGCAGGGGACCCTTGAGCGCATCGACGCGATCCTGGAAAAGGTCAAGAAGGACAAGGACATCAAGGGCCTCATCCTGAGGATCGATTCACCGGGCGGCGGGTACACGGCATCAGACCTGACATTCAGGAGGATCATGGAGTACAAGAAAGATCACTCCCTCCCGGTCGTTGCCTGCATTACCAACCAGGGGACCTCCGGGGCATACATGATTGCACTCTCGGCGGATCAGATTGTCGCCCTGCCCTCGTCGGTGGTGGGAAATGTCGGGGTGCTGCTTCCATCCATCAGCCTGGAAGGACTCATGGACAAGCTCGGCATCCGGAACCAAACCCTCACCTCCGGAAGATTCAAGGATGCGGGCAACCCCCTCAGGGACATGACGGATGCGGACATGGAGATCCTCGAAGACATCGTGATGGAATTCCACAGGAACTTCATCGAGCGGGTCAAGATGCACAGGCCGGTGACGGATGAGGATCTCACCACCATAGAAGACGGGCGGGTGATGACCGCAACAACAGGGTTGAGGCTTCACCTCGTCGACCAGGTGGGATACTACGAGGATGCCGTCACGGCCATGGAATCGCTCGCCGCGGTTGAAGACCCCACGGTTGTGGTGTACCGGAGAAGGGGTGAGAACAAGGGCGGATTCTATTCGTGGCCGTAACGTCCGCCCACCTGAAGATCAGTCAGTGATCCACGGGTGGCGGCCGCCTCTACGGGAGACATGAACACACATAATCGCCTCACAACCCTCGCCCTCTTCATTGCCATGGCTGTCGCCCTGCACTGGCTCGAGTCGTTCATTCCCAGGCCTGCACCCTTTCTCAGGTTCGGGTTTGCAAACATCTTCACGCTGTGCGCCATCTATCTCTTTGGAGGCCCCTGGGGGCTGGTTGTCGTGATCTGCCGGGTGTGCATCGGGTCTGCGTTTTCCGGCAGCATCTTCACCCCTGTGTTCTTCTTTTCCCTGGCCGGCGGCACGTGTGCAGGCATCATGATGTGGGCCATGCCGAAAACCCTGTTCTCGCCCATCGGGGTGAGCGTCTCCGGGGCAGCGGCCCACATGACGGCACAGCTCGTGCTCGCCGGGATCATCATCCGGCAGGTATCCCTCATCCATGTTCTCCCGGTCTTTCTCATCGTGTCCATCGTCACGGGCATCATCAACGGGTACTGCGTCCGCGCGATTCTCGCGGTCGCCGTACGGGTCAACAGACTGTACTCCGGACTCTAAATAATTCTTCCCAGTTCCCCGATATATACTATGTCATTTCAAGAGAGAAAGGGCTGTCATCGACTATGGCGATTGTCCCAACAGGCGGCATGGAGGTCAGATCAGCAGGGGAGCTGAAGGCATTTCTCGGCTCCTGCGTAGGCCTTGCCCTGTACGATGCGAAGAACATGCAGGGGGGGCTCCTTCACATTCTCCTTCCCGAACCCGTCTGCAGCATCCCTGATTCTCACTCCAGCTACTACGCCACGACAGGGATTCCGCTGTTCCTCGAGATGCTCCAGCAGTCCGGCTCGAAGATCGAAGACCTGGTGGCCCACATCGCAGGCGGCGCCCTGGTGGACCCATCGTCCCGCCAGGAGCTGAACCTCAACATCGGCGGTCGATCCATCGAGATCACGCTGAAGTACATGACAAAATACCGGATACCCATCAAAAGGATGGAGGCAAGCGGGGTCATCCCCCTGAGCATCTCCCTGGACACGGCCACCGGCACATGCAGGATCGAGCTCATACTCGGCAATACGCCGGCAGAGACCCCGGTGCCTGAGAAACCGACGCTTGACCAGATCAGGAAGACCATCGACTGGCTGCTGCCGGTGCCGCAGATAGCAGTGAGCATCGCCGGCATGATCTCGAACGACATGAGCGACTTCGGCCAGATCGCCCAGGAGATCAAGAAGGACCAGGTCCTGAGCGCAAAGGTTCTCCAGATGTGCAATTCATCGTACATGGGCCTGCCCAGCAAGATCGATTCCGTGGATCAGGCGATCAAGTTCCTCGGGAGCAAGACCCTGCTCCAGATGGTGGTCACGGCACAGACCGAACAATTCCTCAGGAGCTCTGAGAGGGGGTATTCGCTCTCGAGGGGCGGCATGTTCCATCATTCCTTTGCAACGGCACGGCTGTGTGAAAAGATTGCAAGGGATCTCAAGATCACCAGGCCCGACATCGCCTACACCTCCGGCCTTCTCCACGATATCGGGAAGGTCGTGCTCGATCAGTATATCGCCGACGTCTTGCCGCTGTTCTACCGCATGATACAGGAACAGCCCGAAGACTCCAGCATTATCGAGAGAAAGCTCCTGGGGATCGACCACAACCAGGCAGGGCTCCTCCTTGCTGAGAGCTGGAACCTCCCCGATGTGATCAAGGACGTGATCCTGTTTCACCACAGCCCGAATGAATCACAGGACAACAAGGACCTGGTGCACCTGGTCTATATTGCAGATGTGTTCACCCACAACTTCCTCTCGGGAATGGAGATCGAGCACATGGATGGATCAGGTCTGCAGAAAAGCCTCAGGGCACTGAACATGGAACCTGCCAGTGTCTTCAGGCACATGAACATACTGGCAGAAGCCTTCTGAAGAACCACAGGGTTCGATTTCCAGGGTCCTTCACAGGGTGAGCATCACCCGATCCTGCCATATTCAGACAAACGTCCCGTCCTGAATCTCTTCTTCCGGCCCAGAACCCCAGGATTCCTATGATCGGGACTTTTTCGCCTTTTCGATGAGCTCCACGATCTGGGTGATCTTCGGCTTGGGCGGTCCCAGGAATGATGCTATCTGTTCAGGTGTGTACACAGCCTCGATGAATCTCTGCACATCGAACTGCTGGTACCAGCAGTCGAGCACCTTCCTGCACGGCATCCCTGCCTGGAGTGACCTGCAGTACGAAAACGGCACTGGGTGCCCCAGCATGGGGCACCTGGTACTGAGTTCGTCATAGTCCGTGATCGTCATCTTACCATCTGCCGGTCTTCACCATGGGCGCCTTGGGGAGACCATCGAGAGATCTGAGGGATTCCCGCAGATCTTCTTCCGGCAGGGGGTAGTCGACGAGCTTGCCCGACAGGAACGCCTCGTAGCCGGTAAGATCCATGAGCCCATGTCCGCTCCAGTTGAAGAGAATCACCTTTTCCCTGCCCTCTTCCTTTGCCTTCTTCGCCTCTTCGATCACCGCCGCAATAGCGTGAGACGTCTCGGGCGCGGGGATGTACCCCTCGGTGCGAGCCCAGAAGAGTGCACTTTCATAGCAGTGGAGCTGATCCATTGCCCGGGGAGTCAGCAGCCCCTCCACAACAGCCTGGCTCACAAGCGGGGCCATACCATGGTACCTCAACCCACCCGCATGGATGGGGGGCGACACAAACTCATGCCCCAGCGAGTACATGGGCAGCAGCGGGGTCATCTTCGCAACATCGCCGTGGTCATAGGCAAATGGAGCGCGGGTGAGCGTGGGGCACGAGGTGGGCTCAACCGGGATGATCTCGATATTCGCGCCATTGATCTTGTCGGAGACGAAGGGGAACGCGAGCCCGGCGAAATTGCTGCCCCCACCGGCGCATCCAATGACCACATCCACCTTTTTCTCTCCAGCCTTTTCGAGCTGCTTCTTTGCCTCCAACCCGATGATGGTCTGGTGAAGCATCACGTGGTTGAGCACACTGCCCAGAGAATACCTGGTCTTTCCCGTGGGATCGGTCACCGCATCCTCGATAGCCTCGCTGATGGCGATGCCGAGGCTTCCCGGCGTGCCGGGATGCTGGGCAAGGATGTCCCTGCCGGCCTGTGTGTCCTCAGACGGGCTGGGGACACACTCGGCCCCCCACACGTTCATCATGAGCTTTCTGAACGGCTTCTGATCGAAACTGATTCTCACCATGTACACCTTGCACTGCAGCCCAAGGATCGCGCAGGCAAACGCAAGGGCACTTCCCCACTGTCCGGCTCCTGTCTCTGTTGTAATCCGCTCGATGCCGAACTGCTTGTTGTACCATGCCTGTGCCACTGCGGTGTTCGGCTTGTGGCTGCCCGGGGGAGATACCCCTTCATCCTTGTAGTAGATCCGGGCCGGGGTTCCCAGGGCCTGTTCGAGGAAATGGGCCCTGCGGAGGGGAGACGGCCTCCACCGGTACAGGATTTCCAGGATCTGTTCGGGAATGTCGATCCACCGCTCCTGGCTCACTTCCTGCTCGATCAGGTTCATGGGGAAAACCGGTGCAAGGTCTTCCGGCTTCACCGGGTTTCCATCCGGACCGAGGGGGGGCTGCATGGGGGATGGAAGGTCAGCAGCAAGGTTGTACCACTTCCGTGGGATTTCATCTTCATTCAACAAAATCTTCATTGACATACACACATCCTCCTTCTTTCTTGTGTGGGCTGATCGTTCAGGTGTTTCACTCTCCCGGATAGACTATGGCCACCAGTGGCTGCCGGGGGTGTGCGATCAGGTGTATCGATCGCCCGTGAAACACGGTGTGCGTGTTCAGACGCACGTCCGGGGTATTGTCAGAAAACTCGCCAATACCATTTGCCTGTGAGTACCTGCCAGAATCTCCACCAGAACCTGAATGTCTCCTGCATGAAATTTCTCTCCTGGACAATGTTTCTACGAATAGAAACACATCTCCGGGGAGTTTGTCAAGGGGAAATGTACGAAGTGTGAAGTGTTAGGTTTTACGTGTTAAGGAAGAAATTGAATAGGTATAGGGTACAAGATATAAGGTGTAAGGTTAAACCACCCTCAGACCTCAAACCCTATACCGTGTACCTTAAACCTTATACCCTGCACCTCATACCCTATGCCGTACGCCCTGTGCCATGTGCCTCGATCAAATTCGCAATCCGCAATCCGATATCCTTACGTTCAGCTCTGTTTGATAGACTGAGATTGCTTCGCTCCGCTCGCAATGACGGGAACTGGAACGGTCATCGCGAGGAGAAATCCGGAGGATTGCGACGCGGTGAACACGAGGGAAAGAAGGTCATTGCGAGGAGGTGTCCATCGGACACCGACGCGGCAATCTCGGTGTGTTTGGCAGAGCCGAATCCGTAACGTCTTTCCGTACGCCCTGCGCCGTGTGCCGTACGCCTCTAATAAATTCGCAATCCGAAATCCGAAATTCTTACGTTCAGCTCTGCTTCGATAGACTGAGATTGCTTCGCTCCGCTCGCAATGACCATAGAAACAATGTGCAGTCATTGCGAGGCGGAATCCAAAGGATTCCAACGAAGCGATCCCAAGGGAAAGAAGGTGAGCCTTACCCGCTTGCCTTGGCCTTGAGCCTTCTCGTGCTCTTGTCTTCAACAAAGGCGAGTTCGAGCACCTCATCCATGGAACTGACAGGATAGAACTTCACCTTTTTCTTGACCACGGGTGGGATCTCTTCGAGGTCCTTCTCGTTGTCCTTCGGGACGATGATCTCGAAAATCTTGTTCCTGTGGGCTGCCAGGGTCTTCTCCTTCAGGCCGCCGATAGGCAAAACCTTGCCGCGCAGGGTGATTTCACCCGTCATGGCGATGTCCTTGCGTACAGCCCTATTGATCAGTGCCGAAATCATAGCGGTCGCCATGGTGATGCCCGCCGATGGACCGTCCTTGGGTATTGCCCCTGCAGGCACGTGGACGTGAATGTCATTGTTCTTGCTGAAATTCACCGGCAACTCCAGTGAATCGGCACGTGATCGGATATAGGTGAGACCTGCCTGTGCAGACTCCTTCATCACGTCGCCCAGATGCCCGGTGAGCACGAGATTCCCTCCTTTACCCTCGCCGCACGGCAGGACAGAGGATTCGATGTAGAGGATCTCCCCCCCGAACTGGGTCCAGGCCAGACCGGTGGCGACACCGACCTCGTGCTCCTTGCGCTCCTGTTCCGGCAGGAACTTCGGAACACCCAGGTAGTTCGACACGGTCTTCGCCGATATCCGGTACGCCTTCTTGCGTCTGCCGTTCCGCTCAGCATACTTGCGGGCGATCTTTCTGCTGATGGAGCCGATTTCCCTCTCGAGATTCCTGACACCGGCTTCCTTCGTGTAGTGGTTGATCACATCCAGAACGGCTTCGTCGGAAAACTTTATGTCTTCCACCTTCATCCCGTTTTCCGTGATCTGACGGGGGACGAGGTAGCGTTTTGCGATCTGCAGCTTTTCCTGGTCGGTGTAGCCAGGCAGTTCGATGATCTCCATCCTGTCCTTCAACGGGCCGGGGATGGGGTCCATGAGGTTCGCCGTGGTGATGAACATCACCCTGGACAGATCGAACGGTACGTTCAGATAGTGGTCCTGGAAGGAAAAGTTCTGCTCAGGGTCGAGCACCTCGAGCAGTGCCGAGGATGGGTCGCCCCGGAAGTCCGTCCCGATCTTGTCCACCTCGTCGATCATGAACACGGGGTTGTTGGAGCCGGCCTGTTTGATGCCCTGGATGATCCTCCCCGGCATGGCACCGATGTAGGTTCTACGGTGGCCTCTGATCTCTGCTTCGTCCCTCACCCCGCCGATGGAGAGCCGGTAGAATTCCCTGCCCAGGGCACGGGCAATGGATTTCCCAAGGGAGGTCTTGCCGACACCCGGGGGCCCCACAAAGCACAGGATTGCGCCTTTCTTGTTGGGATTGAGTTTCCTCACCGCCAAGTACTCGAGGATCCTCTGCTTCACCTTGTCCAGCCCATAATGGTCTTCGTCGAGGATCTTCGCTGCAGCCTTGATGTCAAGGCTGTCCTGGGCGGACTTTCCCCAGGGGAGATCCGTCATCCAGTCGAGATAGGTGCGGATGATGTTTGCCTCTGCAGAATCCTGGTGCATCATCTTCAACCGGTCAAGCTGCTTGACGGTCTCCTTCTTGACGTCATCGGGCATCCCCGCGCTCTCGATCTTTTCCTGGTACTCATCGATCTCTTTGCTCTTCTCGTCAACCTCACCCAGTTCCTGCTGGATGGCGCGCAGCTGCTCGCGGAGGAAGTATTCGCGCTGGGTCTTGCTCATCTCCTCCTTGGCCTGGGACTGGATCTTCGCCTGGACTTCAGAGAGCTCCATCTCCTTGGAGAGCAGGCCATTGACGTGTTTGAGCCGTTCGACAGGATCGATGATCTCGAGAACATGCTGCGATTCATCGACCTTCAACCTCAGGTTGGAAGCGACGAGGTCTGCAAGCCGACCGGGATCGTCTATGGCTTCGAGGATGGACAGTGCATCCGGGGACACGATTCCCCTGAGCTGGAGGATCCTCTCTGACTGCTCCTTGACGGAGCGCATCATTGCCTCCACCTCTACGGTGATCTCCTTGACCTCCGGCTCCTCGAGCTTCTCGATGTCGACCGTGAAGAACCCACGTTCATCCTTGATGAACTGTTTGATCCGGGCCTTGGCAACACCCTGTACAAGGATCTTGACCCTGCCGTCTGGAAGCTTCAGCATCCTGATGACCATGGCCACGGTCCCCACTGTGTAGATCTGCTCCTCTTCAGGCTCTTCTACGGAAGAGTCCTTCTGGGCGGCAAGGAAGATGTACCTGTCTTTGTTCAGGGCTTCGTCCACCGCCTTTATGGACAGACCTCTCCCCACGAACAGAGGAAGAATCATGTAGGGGTATATCACGACATCCCGTATGGGAAGTAAGGGGATGTTTTCAGGTATATCAATGGTCTGTTTCTCGTTCTCCATCTACGCGTGCTCCTATTCTATGGTTATGCGCCTGATCATCTCGACCTTGTCATCAGTCCGAGCAATCTTGATTTTCAGCACTCCGTCGGCAAATTTTGCTTCGACATGTTCGATATTAAACCGCTCAGGGATTTCCAGCTCCCTGCTGAACTTCCCAAACCCCCTCTCCATCCTGACATACCGGACACCCTTCCTCAGGAGCGGATCCTTCTTTCTGCCGGAGATGATGAGCGTCCGTCCCACGATCTCCACGTTCACTTCCTCGGGATTTACCCCGGGGATCTCCATTTCTATGCACAGTTCGTCGGCATTCTCATACACATCCAATGACGGGTAGTATACACCCACCCTCTCGCTTCCGCTCTCAGGATCCAGCAGGAAACTTATAACTTCCTGAAATTTCAAGTTATACATATCACCTCTTTTCTCATTTTCCTCTCTACTAGTATCTTTATAGGATCACCGCTTTTCAAGTCAAGTATTCCACACCACACGCGTCGAATATCTCATCGGACAGCCCGAGGCGAAAAATGAGCACCAGGACGCGATCCGGGTGGTCTTTACACAGTCGGCCGAAGGTGCTAGAGAAGTGGACATGAGGAACCGTCGAGACGCCCGCATCACACAGATCTGGGCGTTTGAACCCCGCACAAAACTCGAGATCCCACTGTTTACGGCGGGCATCTCTGCAGGATTTCCCTCCCCTGCCGATGACTTCATCGACAGGACACTGGATCTCAACGAGTTCCTCATCACCCACCCCTCAGCGACGTTCTTCGTCCGGGTGGAAGGTACGTCCATGATCCAGGCAGGCATCCATCCCGGTGATGTCCTGATCGTGGACAGAGCCCTGGAGCCTCTGACCGGGAGCATCGTGGTCGCCGCACTCGACGGGGAATTCACCGTCAAACGGTTTCAGCGCACGCAGGAGAAGTGCTTCCTGCTGGCTGAAAACCCGGATTTCGATCCCGTCGAGATCACGGACCGCTCCCAGGTGGAGGTGTGGGGAGTGGTCACCTACGTGATTCACAAGGTCTGATCCCATGAAAAAGATCTTCGCCCTGGTCGACTGCAACAACTTCTATGTCTCCTGCGAGCGGGTGTTCAACCCGTCACTCGAGGGCAAACCCGTGGTCGTGCTCTCCAACAATGACGGGTGCATCATTGCACGGTCCAACGAGGCAAAGACCATCGGCATCAGGATGGGCCACCCCCTGTTCCAGTGCGAGGACCTGGTGAAACGGCACTGCATCCACGTCTTCTCATCCAATTACAGCCTCTATGGGGACATGTCCAGCCGGGTCATGAGTACGCTCTCCCTGTTCACTCCGGAGATGGAGGTGTACTCCATCGACGAGGCATTCCTGAGCCTCGAGGGCCTCTCTCCTGAGCCCGAGGAATACGCGAGGATCATCTCCCGCACGGTGAAGAAGTGGGTGGGCATCCCTGTCTCCATCGGCATCGGCCCATCCAAGACCCTTGCCAAGGCCGCTGCCCGGGCAGCGAAAAAAGGCCCCGCGCGTGACGGTGTGTTCGATATCTCTCCCTGCAGGGAGAAGACCCTCTCCGGGATCGACGTGGAAGATGTCTGGGGCGTGGGCAGGCGGTATGCACGCTTTCTCAGGCGCCACGGGATCGTGAGCGCCCTGGATCTTGCCCGGGCCCCGGATTCCTGGGTGAAGAAGCACCTCACCATCGAGGGCCTGCGCACGGTGATGGAGCTCAGGGGCACCCCCTGCATCTCCCTCGAGAATTCCCCTGCCCCGAAAAAGGCCATCATGTGCTCCCGGTCCTTCGGGCGGAAGGTCTACTCCCTGGAAGAACTCCAGGAGGCTGCTGCTGCCTACACGTCCAGGGCAGCCGAAAAACTGCGCTGGCAGGGCTCGGCCGCGTCCTTCATCCAGACCCTGCTCATCGAGTTTCCCTTCAACAACGGGTTCCCGAAGTGCTCGGTCTCCTCGCTGCACATCCCAGTGGCCACCGCCTACACCCCGGAACTAGTCCGGTACGCGAAGACACTGCTCGAGCGCATCTACAAGCCAGGCCCCGCATATCGAAAGGTGGGGGTTCTCCTGGGCGGGATCGTGCCCAGAGGCCAGGTCCAGGCAAACCTCTTCCACGAAAGCCGGGAAGGTCCCAGGGAACTGTCCCTCATGAAGACCCTGGACAGCATAAACAGACGCTGGGGAAGGGGTGCCATCCTCTACGCATCATCCGGGTTCAGCAGACCGTGGTGGATGCGCCAGACGAGAAGGTCCGCGCGGTTCACCACTTCCTGGGCGGACATCCCGCTGGTCAAGGCACTGTGAGGTCCCGCCTTCTCCGGATACAGGGCACATGCCGAGAGGGGAAACCTGGCTCGTGCGAAGCGGGGGTTCTCCCCGATCCGTTCACCATGGGCCGTATGCCTGTCTCTACCGGGGTTTCCACTGGGGACAGATCTCCGACGAGCCCGGCTCGTAGTCGCGGCAGACCTGGGGACGAGTCTCGTAGATGGAACACGTGCACGTCTGGCCTGTGATCCTCAGGAACGGGCACGCATGGAGATACTGTCCGCTGTCGGCAGAGACCAGGTGATCTCCCATCCAGACAGCATTCTTGGTTTCGATGACATGGAGGATATCCTGCCTCCCTTCCCTTCTCCATCTGGCGAAATCTTCCGTCGTCACATAGGCGATCATGTCGGCAAGACAGCACTTCCCGCACCGCATGCACCGATTCGCGGGTTTGAGTATCATGACCCATTCCCTATACTCCACCAGGCCCCCGGAGACAACCCGCGATTACACGGATCGCAGGAGAAGTTAACTCTCTCAGATAACTGACCTTTTCCACTTTACACAGCACAGGGTTTCGGCTATATGGTAGAATGAATGAGTATTCATTGTTAAACAATGTGAATGAACCTGATCATCATGAGCATGACAGGAGAAAATCTTAGAAGGGGGATTTCATGAAAGATGTAGTGATCGTTTCTGCATGCAGAACAGCCATCGGCACCTTCGGCGGGACGCTCAGGGATGTCGGTGGATGGAACATCGGGAAGATTGCCATGAAAGGGGCCATCGACCGGGCCGGGATAGACCCGAAGCTCATCGACGACGTCAGGTTCGGATGCTGCATGGAGCCGGTGGACACCCTCAATGTCGCCCGTGTCTCGGCACTGCTCGCCGGTATCCCGGAGACCACCACCGCGGTGACCATCAACCGGGTGTGCATCTCCGGAATGGAAGCGGCCCTGAGCGGCATGGCCATGATCCAGGCCGGCATGGTGGACATCGTCCTGGCGGGCGGTGTGGAGCACATGTCGGGTACGCCCTTTGTGTCCCAGGATGCCCGCTGGGGAGCGCGTCTCCAGGACAAGGTCTTCGTGGATGCCGTGATCAGGGGGCTGCACTGCGGATCCCATGTCATGCCGCTGGGGAAGGACAGCCCGCTGAAGGAGGGGCCGCTCTTCGACATGTTCCAGGGAAAACCCTACATCATGGGGCACACCGCGGAATTCATCGCGCAGCTGTACAACGTGAGCCGCGAGGAAATGGACGAGGTGGCCCTGAAGAGCCACAACAGCGCCGAACGTGCAACACGAGACGGCGATTTCGCAGAGGAGATCGTTCCGATCGAGATCCCTCAGAAAAAAGGGAAGCCGCCCATTGTGTTCGACAAGGACGAGCACTTCAGGCCCGGCCTGACCCTGGACGACCTCAAGAAACTTCCGCCGGCCTTCGTCCCCAAGATCGGAAAGGTCACGGCCGGAAACTCGTCGGGGCTCAATGACGGTGCCGCCGCAATGATCATCATGACCGCAGACAAGGCCTCGGAGCTCGGCCTCAAACCCATTGCCCGAATCAGGGCCATGGGTCGCGGGGCATGCCACCCCTCCATTATGGGCCTTGGTCCTGTACCGGCAGTCAGGGACCTCTTGAAGAAGAATCCTGACCTGTCCATGGACAGCTTCGAGATCATCGAACTGAACGAGGCCTTTGCAGCACAGTACCTCGGGTGCGAGAAAGAACTGAAGCTCAACCGCGACATCGTGAATGTGAACGGATCGGGGATCGGGCTCGGCCACCCTGTGGGCTGCACAGGCGCACGCATCATGGTATCGCTGATGTACGCGATGAAGAAACGCGGGAAGACCCTCGGGCTCGCTACCCTGTGCGGCGGCGGCGGCGTGTCAATGGCGACCGCCATCGAGATGCTCTAGGAAGACGACACGAACATCGAAGCCCGCATCGCTCCAAGTGAAGGGTGCGGGCTTTTTCTCTCTCCACCCACGGTCACGTCAGCATTCAATTCCTGCCCTGGCCGGAACCCCATTCGTGTAGTAGTGCTTGATCTCTTTCATCTCGGTGGCGAGATCTGCAGCCTCTATCATGGGTTTCGTTGCACCCCTTCCTGTCAGGACAAGTTCGATCCCGTGGGGTTTCTCCCTCATGAGCTCGAGAACATCCTCCTCGGATATGAGCTTGAACATCACCGCGGTGATGATCTCGTCTGCAACGAGGACATCACACGACCCTGATGACATCAGTTCCCTGACCCGGTCCAGGGCTGAACGTGCCCTGTTCACATCATCTTCATCAGGGGGATCGGTGAACCTGCAGAACGTGGGGTTGCCGTACTGCTCGATGCTCACGAGTCCCGAAAGCAGCTTCACGGAATCGAGCTCTCCATAGTGCTGCCCTTTCATGAACTGCACGATGCAGGTCTTGAGGTCATGCCCGGCTGCACGCAGTGCAAGGCCGAGGGCAGCGCTCGTCTTCCCTTTCCCGTCGCCGGTATAGACGTGAATGTAGCCGCAGCCGATCTGGTTCATGACATCTCCCCGTGCATGAGCGGCTTCAGCCGCGATGTTGCCGGCCCTGAAGGCGCCCTGCCAGTAAACAGGCTGCAGGGCATGAGAAAGAATGCGAGAATTCTCTGGACTGAAGCCCCTTCTGCTCCTGTTTCCCCAGTCCTGACCTGGAACTGTTCCCTCTGTCCTGGCCTGTTCAAGTTCTTCTTGAAACGTAAGCCCCCAAAACGGTTACTTATCACGCTCTCCTGACAGGGGCTACATATTCCGCCGGTACTTTCCGCCGACCTCGAACAGTGCATTCGTGATCTGTCCCAGGCTGGCAACGCGTACCGTATTCATGAGCTGTGCGAAGATATTCCCGCCTGAAAGAGCAACCTCTTTCAACCGATTGAGCGCCTCCGGCGCCTCCTTCCTGTGCCTGATCTGAAACGCCTTCAGGTTCTTCAGCTGTGAGGTCTTTTCCTCGAGGGTGGCCCGCGTCAAGGGAATGCAGCCCCCGCTCGACTGAACCTGTTCGGCATCGGGGTTCTCAAAGGTGTTGACCCCGATTATGGGAAGCTTCCCGGAATGCTTCAGGTGCTCGTAGTACAGGGATTCTTCCTGGATCTTGGACCTCTGGTACTGCTTCTCCATGGCGCCCAGCACCCCCCTGCGATCGCTGATCCGTTCGAATTCCGTGAGAACCGCCTCCTCCACCGCATCGGTCAGCCACTCCAGGAAGAATGACCCTTGAAGAGGATTTTCATTCATGGACGGGCCGAACTCTCGGTTGATGATGAGTTGAATGGCCATGGCCCTGCGCACAGATTCCTCTGTTGGCGTCGTGATGGCCTCGTCGTAGGCATTCGTGTGGAGAGAGTTGCAGTTGTCCTCCAGGGCGGTGAGGGCCTGCAGCGTTGTCCTGATGTCGTTGAACTGGATCTCCATGCTGTGCAGGGATCGCCCCGAGGTCTGAATGTGGTACTTCAGCCTCTGGGAATTCTCCTGGGCACCATAGATGTCGCGCATTGCGATCGCCCAGATCCTCCGCGCAACCCGCCCGAGCACGCTGTACTCGGGGTCCATGCCGCTGCTGAAGAAGAACGAGAAATTCTTGGCAAAGTCGTCGATCTTCATCCCCCGGGAGAGATAGTACTCGACATAGGTGAACCCATTGGCCAGGGTAAAGGCAAGCTGGCTGACGGGGTTGGCGCCTGCCTCGGCGATGTGGTACCCGCTGATGCTCACGGAGTAGAAATTCTGCACATCGTTGGCGATGAAATATTCCTGGATGTCGCCCATCATCTTCAGTGCAAATTCTGTGGAGAAGATGCAGGTGTTCTGCCCCTGGTCTTCCTTGAGAATATCTGCCTGGACCGTACCCCTGGCAGTCTGGAGCACATGGGTGCGTATCCGCGCTTTCTCCTTCTCGGTGGGCCACCGCCCCTTTTCTTTCTTGAACATGTCCACCTGCTGGTCGATGGCAGTGTTGAAGAACATGGCGGTCATGATGGGTGCAGGACCGTTGATAGTCATGGACACGCTGGTCAGGGGCGAGCAGAGGTCGAACCCGGCATAGAGTTTCTTCATGTCATCCAAGGTGCAGATGCTCACCCCGCTCTCCCCTATCTTGCCGAAGATATCCGGCTCCTCATCCGGGTCCTGGCCGTAGAGGGTCACGCTGTCAAAGGCCGTGCTGAGCCTCTTTGCGGAATCGTTCCTGCACAGGTAGTGAAAGCGTTTATTGGTCCGTTCAGGCGGGCCCTCGCCGGCGAACTGTCGCTTCGGATCTTCCCAGTCCCGCTTGAAAGGGAACACTCCCGATGTGTAGGGAAAATGACCGGGCAGATGTTCCTTCCTGAGCCAGCGGAACACCTCCGAGGGATCCTTCAGTGGGGGAAGGGCGATCTTGGGGATGTTCAATCCGGCGAGAGACTCCTTGACCAGGGAGACCTGAATCTTCTTGTCCCTGGCGGCATACGTGTACGTCTTCCCCTGGTAGCGGCGCCTCTGCTGTTCCCACCCGGTGACGAGATCCATATCGTCATCGGGCACCGCAGCTTTGAGAGATGCGAGTTTTTTGCGCAGCGATGCCAGGACCTGTTCCCCATCAGCAAGAGAGATGGCTTCTTCCAGGGATCGTATCTTCCCGATCACATCAGCGATCTGCTCCGAGTGTTCATGGTATGCACTGACAGCCTGTGTGATCTGTCTCAGGTACTGGTCCCTGCCCGGAGGCACGATGCCTGCGCTGATCCCGCTCTCTCCAGATGCACGGCGTGGAAGCCGGGGGGCATCCCAGCGAACGAGTTTCCTGGTCTTCAACTGTTCTACGAGAACGGCAAAGGCCGTGTTCGTCCCTGGATCGTTGAACCTGCTGGCAACCGTGCCGAATACCGGCATGTCTTCGAGGGACGTCTCAAAGAGATCGTGGTTGCGCTGGTACTGCTTGCGGACAAGCTTCAGTGCATCGAGGGAACCTTCCTGCTCGAACTTGTTGATGATCACCATGTCGGCAAAGTCGAGCATGTCGATCTTTTCCAGCTGGGACGGCGCACCGAATTCCGATGTCATGATATAGATGGAGTAATCGCTGATCCTGTGCACTGCGGCATCACCCTGGCCGATTCCGCTCGTTTCCACGATGATCAGGTCAAACCCTGCTGCCTTCACGATGTCGAGAACGTCTTCTATGGCATCCGAGAGCTCATCTTTTGAACCCCGCGTCGCCATGGATCGCATGAAGACCTGTCCGTCATCGATATGGTTCATCCTGATGCGGTCTCCCAGCAGGGCACCCCCGCTCTTCGACCGTGACGGATCTATTGAGATGACCGCCATGTGGACAGTGGGGTAAGAGCTCAGAAAGCGCCTGATGAGTTCATCGATCAGTGAGCTCTTCCCTGAGCCTCCGGTCCCGGTGATGCCGAGTATCGGGGTTTTCTTTCTCGGGCTCTTCAGCTCTTTCCTGATCCTCTCGAACCCTGCCTGGCCGGTCAGCCTGCACCGCTCGGCATACGTTATGAGCCTGCCCAGCAGCACCGGATCCTTTGTTCGGAGCCGAGGAATGTCCTCTAGAACATCAGGGAACGTCACCTGCGAGGCGATGGAGATCATGTTGTCTATCATTCCCTTCAGACCGAGGGCCTTCCCGTCTTCCGGTGAATAGATCTTGGCCACACCATAGGCCTCGAGTTCGCGTATCTCCTGCGGGATGATGACCCCGCCCCCTCCGCCGAACACCTTGACATACCCGCATCCCTTTGCATCCAAGAGATCGATCAGGTATCGGAAGAACTCCATGTGTCCGCCCTGGTACGAGCTGATGGCAACTGCATGCACGCCTTCGGCGATGGCAGCGTTCACGATCTCGCTCACACTCTTGTTGTGCCCCAGGTGGACCACTTCCGCCCCCCTGTCCTGGAGGATTCGTCTGATGATATTGATAGACGCATCGTGTCCGTCAAAAAGTGAGGTTGCCGTGACAAATCTGACCGGCTCGCCGGTTCTGGCTGGTTTTTTCATGACCTCTTTCCTTCCTGCAGGTTTCATGCATTACATTTCAGGACACCCTCTCGTGTACTTGTCACAAATATCAAGAAAATTCAACAGGCATCGCCGGTGGAGGCACCCCGGCACTGAGTGTGAATCTGTCTCGGCATTCGCACTTCACCGCATCCGGATCAGGCCGATGAGATTCATGCAGCAGGGGTATCACCGGCCTCTTCAGAACGTTCGAGTTCTTCGATCCCTTCCCTGATGTTGTCCCGGATCAGGGTCAAGACCTCCCTATGATTCAGGGGGACGTCCTCGAGGGTTTCCCTGATCTCGCGCGTATCCAGCACATAGGCCCGCCCATTTCTCGTATGGGTATAGACGATGTCGATGTCGGGATTTCCCAGGATCAGCGCCGTGATCGACCCTGCAACATCCCCCAGGGGCTGCCGGTCGATGTGCGAGTGCCTGAACTCGGCGCGGACCACGGTGCCTGCACCGGGCTGCGACTGGATGAAAAACCTGCCTCCGGTGGTGTTTGCTGCCTGAGCGAGCATCGGGAGTCCGAGCCCGATCCGCCTGACCTTCTTCGTGGTGAAGAATGGATCCATGGCCTTTTCGAGCATCTCGGCATCCATGCCCACACCATTGTCCCTGATCTCCATCGAGAACATATCCTGTCCCGTGTCCTCGACGATGGAGATTTCGATGAGGGACGCCTCGGCCCGTGAAGAATTCTCTGCTATGTCGAGTATGTGGAGGGCGAGTTCGATCATGGCCTACTCCAGGACATGCCTCCCGTCCTGACCGTTCAGGGCCATCCTGATTTCTCCAAAGGTGCCTTCTTCCAGAACCATCCTGGTGCAGGTCCGGCCGATGTCATGCAGAAAGTGGGCGTCCGACGAGGTGATGAACGGATATGAGCCAAGTTCGGGATACCGCCTGCGGCCCTCCTGAATACCGAGGAGGGCTGATATTTCCAGTGCATCGAAGGGTACATCCTCCGGAATGAACCCGAGCTGAGAGATCACGCTGAAGCTCTGTCGATCGATGTGGGCTGCCACGGCGAGCCCCCCCTGAGCGTGAATCAGGTCAACGGCATCATGCAGGGGGATGTCCGTTGCACCGATGAGGAGCCGTTCGTTGAATCCCTCCACCTCTCCGATCTCATTCACGATTGCCTGAATGCCAAAAAGCTGTTCATCGTTGAGACCCTTCAGGTGTTGATACACCACATCCTGCAGAGCCATGAGATGGTCCATGCATGCAAAAAGGGCCAGGACATGAACCTCCTCCTTCGTAGTCATCTCCATGCCGGGGAGAACCACAAGGGGGGTTTCCCGGGCAGCGTTCATGACATACTGCACATTCTCGGACGCATTGTGATCACATATGGCAATGATATCAAGCCCAACCGAGACGCACTCCCTCACGATTGCCGCGGGGTGCATGTCGAGATCCCCGCATGGAGAGAGACAGGTGTGCACGTGGAGATTGCAGTTATATACCCTCGGCATGAACACTGCCTGCAGCATGCACGAGGTCGGAAAACCTATTCCGTTTCGTGCAGCAGTCTGTACACTTTTCCCACCACCTCAAACTCGCTCATGTCGCTGACGATAATGGGAATTCCTTCTTTCTGGGCCTTGGCCAGGGTGTCTTTGTCCGGGTTCGCACCCTGGACAATTATGACGCCCGCGTGCTCCTTCAGTGCTGCAACGGCTACGATATTCTGGTGCACCTGCCGGGTTACCCAGATATCTCCGCTGGTACTGTTGGCCATGACATCACTGAGCAGATCGCCGGCATACCCTCCGTGAACCTCTCTCTTGAGGTTCTCCCAACAACACTTGCACTTGAGACCAAGGGTCTCGACAATGGTTTCAAGAGTCATATCCTATTCGACCTCTTTCTCCTGGATTCCATTGAACCTGACAACACACGTGATGCACGTCCCCTTCCCCGGTTCAGACGATATCTCGAACACATCGGAAAATTTCCTCACATTCGGCAGCCCCATCCCTGCGCCGAACCCCAGTTCCCTGATGGCATCGTCTGCGGTTGAGTATCCTTCCTGAAGGGCAAGTTCGATATCTTCAATCCCCGGACCGGTATCTTTCGCCTCGATCACGATGGAATCCGGCAAGAGGTAGTAGCTGATGGTCCCTTCCCGGGCATAGGAGATGATATTGATCTCGGTTTCAAAGATGATGACCGCGATGCGCCTGATGATTTCCTCAGGGACTCCCTTTTTTTTCAGGCCGCTCTTAATCGAACTCGATACGAGGCCCGCATCCACGAAATCCCTGCCCGTGACCCGGAACACACCTTCGAGATACTCGTCACTGGGCACGTTGCTTGTCCTCGACGAAGACTTCCCGTATGCAGCCCTTCATTCCCTCCCGGTACAGTCTCCCGCACGTTTCGAACATGATGAACTTGGTGAGGAGGATGGGAATTCCCAGATCACGGGCGATCTCGATGAATTTTTCAGAAAGATTTTTGCCTCTGCACACAACAATGGCAGCAATATCAAGTGCATAGGCAGTCCGCACAGACTGGGGATTTGACAGCCCGGTTATGAGAAGGCACCCTGAACGGGCAAAGGCGAGAACATCACTCATCAGATCGGCGCCAAAGGCCGTTGAGATCTCGAGATCAAGCTTGTCTTCACCGACTACAACTTCAGCGTCCAGTATCTCCTTAATCTCAGCAAGCCTCACCGTTTTTCACCCCGATGCGAGAGATAGGCAGTGGTTAGCACAAGGCTGTGTAGAGTGTCAATACAATCCGCACCACAGCCTCCTGAGGAGAACCTTGGGGAGGGGTTCAAAAGAACCCAGCATACTCGGAAAAAGCGAGACCACGCCGAAGGCATGATCTCGCTTGGAAATACATTCTCTCTGTTCGCTGGAGCTTATTTCTGCACACTCATCTGCTTTACGTAAACCATGAAGTACGCAAGGCCAACGAACACCGCTCCACCCACAATATTCCCAAGGGTGACCGGTATGAGGTTATTGATGAAAAATCCGCTCCAGGTCAGAAGGTCGGCCTTTGACCCCAAGGCTGCAACAGCACCAGCCATTGCGGCATCTCCCTTGAGCACGATCCCCATGGGGATAAAATACATGTTGGCAACACAGTGCTCAAAGCCGGACGCCACGAATGCCATGATGGGGAAAAATATCCCGAATATCTTTCCAACCACGTCCTGGGATGCAATGGCGAGCCACACCGCGAGACACACGAGCCAGTTGCAGCCGATGCCGCGGTAGAATGCCTCCGAGAAGGTGAGGTTCACCTTGCCGGCTGCGATATTCAGTGCAGTCGTCCCCACCGCGTCGCCCCCGGTGTGCCAGAGATTGGACTCGTACATGATGTACACAAGGAGCAGCGAACCGAGCAGGTTCGCGATGTAGACGATCACCCAGTTGTAGATCAATCCGGTAAATCCGAACTGCCTGCGCGAGAGACCGATGGTCATGAGGTTGTTTCCGGTGAAGAGTTCTGCACCACCGATGACTACCAGCATGAGGCCTGTGGAGAACACCGCTCCCCCCATGAACTTGGACATACCCAATCCAAGCTTGTCAGCAGTCCCGGTCATGACCATTGTTGCGAGTTCAGCACCGAATGCGATGTAGCATCCCGCGAAGATACCGAGGATGAGCATCTGTAAAAACGGCAGGCTGGCTTTTGTTTTCCCCGCATTTGCTACTGATTCTGCAACCTGTAGTGGCGTGTTAAATCCCATAGAACTAACCTCCCTCTGTAAAGAAATTTTCTTTTTTTCTCCCTAATCACCTCTGAACATCACGTTCAGGCTACCTTCTGTATCTGGACCGCACATACCTTGTACTCGGGTATGTTTGCAACCGGATCGAATGCGGGATTCGTGAGCCTGTTCACCGCCGCTTCATTGAAGTGGAAGGGAATGAACACGACTCCTTCATCACAGCGGTCGCTCACATCGGCAAGGACCTCGATCGCCCCCCTCCGGGAAGAAATCTTCAGCTTGTCCCCGTGAGAAATACCGAGCTTTTCCGCATCCGGGCGACTGACTTCCACGAAGACCTCGGGGGTTCTCGAGGTGAGGCCCTTGGATCGTCTGCTCATGGTAGCGGTGTGGTACTGGTAGAGAATCCTGCCCGTCGTGAGAATGAAGGGGTATCTGGCATCAGGTTCCTCAGCAGGGGGAATGTGTTCACAGGTGCTGAAGAGACCCTTGCCGCGCGTGAAGGCCGCGCTGTGCAGGATGGGCGTGCCCGGATGATCGGCGTTGAGGCAGGGCCACTGCAGCCCGACATCCTCGATCCGATCGTAGGTAATCCCGCCATAGGACGGGGTTGTTGTATTGATCTCATCCATGATCTGGCGTGCATCGGCATAGCTCCAGGGAGCGCCGAGCTCCTGTGCGATCCGGGTGATGATCTCCCAGTCAGGAAGTGCCTGCCCCGGTGCATCGACGGCCTTCCGGATCCGCTGCACCCGACGTTCCGTGTTGGTGAACGTGCCGTCCTTCTCGGCCCACGATGCAGAGGGAAGAACCACGTGCGCACACTCGGCAGTTTCGTTGAGGAATATATCCTGAACGATGAGGAGATCGAGTTTCTTCAGGGCATCTTCCACGTGGGTGATGTCGGGATCCGACATCATGGGGTTCTCCCCCATGACGTAGAGGGCTTTCACTGTTCCCTTGTGGGCTCCCTCGATGATCTTCGGAATCGTGAGCCCTGGTTTCTCAGGAAGGTGAACACCCCAGACATCCTCGCAGATCTTCCTCTCAGACGCCTCTGTGACCTTCTTGTACGCAGGCAGCGTTCCCGGCAGACACCCCATATCGCAGGCTCCCTGGACGTTGTTCTGCCCGCGAAGGGGGTTGACCCCGGTTCCCGGTCGGCCGATGTTCCCGGTGATCATGGCAAGGTTTGCACAGGATTTCACATTGTCCGTGCCTGTAATGTGCTGAGTGATGCCCATCGCATACAGGATGGCGGCGGCATGCGCACCTGCGTAGAGTCTGGCAGCCTTCCTGATATCGTCGGCGGGGATGCCGGTTATCTCCTCGGCGTATTCGGGAGTATACTTCTCCACAACGGCCTTGAGGGCCTCGAAATTCTCTGTGCGCTCCGTGATGAATTCCTCGTCGGCAAGCCCCTCTGCGATGATCACGTTCATCATCGAGTTTATCCAAGCAATGTCGGTTCCCGGTTTCTGTCTCATCCAGACCGAGGCGAAGCGGGCCAGATCGATGTTCCTCGGGTCTACAAGGATCAGCTTCGCCCCCCTCTGTATCACCGCTCTCTTCACGAACGTAGCGATGACCGGGTGGTTCTCCGTGGTGTTCGTCCCCGTGATCAGGAAGCAGTCCGACTCCTCGATGTCTGCAATGGAGTTGGTCATTGCGCCTGAACCGAATGCTGCGGCCAGACCGGCCACAGTGGAGCTGTGTCAGAGACGCGCACAGTGATCGACGTTGTTCGTCCCGATCACCGCGCGGAAGAATTTCTGGAAGAGGTAGTTCTCTTCGTTCGTACAGCGTGCAGATGCGAGACCGGCTATGGCATCGCTCCCACTGGATTTCCTGATCTTTTCGAGCTTGTCCGCCACGTAGCTGACTGCCTCATCCCAGCTCGCTTCCCTGAGCTCCCCGTCAACCCTGATCATGGGGCTGGTGAGCCTGTCAGGGTGGTCGACGAAATCAAACCCGAACCTGCCCTTGATGCAGAGGCTCCCCCGGTTCGGAGGCGGTGCATCCCATCGGGGTGTTGTGACCTTGACAATCTTTCCGTCCTTGATGTTCAGGTCCATCTGGCAGCCGACCCCGCAGTACACGCAGGTGGTTCTGACCTTCGTGAGATCGGCTGTCCTTCCCTTGAACCTGCCCTGCTTCTCGTACAGAGCACCCACCGGGCACACCCTGACACACTCCCCGCAGAACACGCATTCCGAGTTCTCATAGAGCTGCCCGAAGGCCGGGCCGACCGATGCCGTTGGCCCTCTCCCGGAATAATCGAGAACCTGGTTCACCTGAATCTCGTTGCAGGCTCTCACGCACAGACCGCACAACACGCACTTGTTCATGTCGCGAACGATCATCTCGTTGCCATCTTCGATGGCTTTGATTTCCTGGGACTCAGGGAACCGGGGATGATCGATGCCCAGCGAGTATGCGAGATCCTGCAGAACACAATCTCCACTGCTCTCGCAGGTGATGCAGTTGTGATGCCCCTGGGTCATGAGGAGCTCCACCGAGAGTCTCCTCGCCGTCTTGACCCGGTCTGTATTGGTGAAAACGACCATGCCCTTTTCAGCCGGCATGGCGCAGGAAGCGACGAGGGCACGTGCGCCCTGCACTTCCACGAGACAGACCCGACAGGCACCAACCGGCTTGAGCTGTTCCTGGTGACAGAGCACCGGAATGTAGATTCCGTTTTCTTTTGCTACCTCATAGACAGTCTGACCCGACTTGATCTCACATTCTTTTCCATCAATGGTCATCGACATGTGCTTGATCCCCCATATCCATTTTCTTGTCCTCGTAATCTCATTTGTGACGCAGCATTGCTAGATCTCGGCATCGCACCTGAGACACCTGCATGCCTCTGCGTACGCGATCTTCTTTGAATACCCGAGCTCCACTTCCTCGAAGCTGATGATCCTGTCCGCCACCTTCAGTTCAGGCATTTCGGCCTTGGGGATCTCCTTCACCTCCTCGTCGACCTCGAAGGGGATGTCGATCTTCTCTTCCGGTGGTTCCTTGTAGGGCGGTTCACCGTTTTTCACCCGAATAGCGGCATCGATTTCGGACGCAACGTCGTGGCCCATGGCAATGGCTTCGACAACCGTTGCGGGTCCTGTGGCAGCATCACCCGCTATGAATACACCCTGAGCTGTTGTTCTGATCTTGGATTTGGCTTCACGCTTGATGCCTCCCCACTTGTCGAGCTCCACATCTGATCCGGTTTCAATAAAGGACGTGTCCGCATTCTGCGAGATGGCCGGGATGATGGTGTCGATGCTGAGTACGTATTCACTCCCTTCGATGGGGACCGGCTTGCGCCTTCCTGAGCGATCGAATTCACCCAGTCTCATCCGCTGGCACTCAACGCCGGTCAACTTTCCGTTCTTCCCGATGAGCTTCGTCGGAGCGACGAGGTACTCGATTTTCACGCCTTCGTGCTCGGCTGCAACGATTTCATTCTCCCACGCCGGCATGTCTTTCCGCTCCCTGCGGTAGAGAATGGTGACGTCCTTCGCACCAAGCCTGACAGCTGTCCGCGCGGCATCTATGGCCGAGTTGCCGCCACCTACGATGGCGACCTTGCTCCCGATTTTCACCTTTTTGCCGAGGTTGACCTCCCTGAGGAATTCCGTCGCTCCCCAGACACCTGTGAGATCCTCGCCCTCGATGTCGAGCTTCCAGCTCTTGTGAGCGCCGACTGCGATCAGGACGATGTCGTAGTCCGCGCGAAGCTGAGCAAAGGTGATGTCTTTTCCGACCCTTGTTTTGGTCTTGATCTCAACGCCAAGGGCCCTGATGTCATCCACCTCGCCTTCTATGATGTCCCTTGGCAGCCGATATTCAGGGATAGCATAGCGCATCATACCCCCTGCATGCGGCAGTTCCTCGAACACGGTCACCTTGTACCCTCGCTTTGCAAGATCCTGGGCAGCGGTGAGCCCAGCCGGGCCCGCACCGATGACAGCGATCGTCTCCTTCCTGGTGACGGGTACTTCTTCGACCTCAGGCCGCTTCCCGTTATCCGCGATGTACCGCTTGAGCCACGCGATTGCCATGGGCTCATCGAGCTGACCCCTCCGGCACTTCGTTGCGCAGAACTGCGGGCAGACCCTCCCGCACACACCCGGGAACGGGTTTGTCTTCTTCATGACCTTGTAGGCGTCTTCAAGCCGTCCGGCCCTGATCAGGGCGATGTACGCAGGCACATCCATCTCGATGGGGCAGGCATGCTGACAGGGGGACTTGAACAGTGCGGAACATACCGCGGCAGGGCACTTCTTGTCATAGATATGAGCCTCGTACTCGTGCCGGAAGTAGCGGATGGTTGAGAGAACCGGGTTCGGGGCTGTCTGTCCGAGTCCGCACAGAGCCGAGTCCTTGATGATGCCGGCGAGTTCTCCCAGGAGCTCGATATCGCCGTCCCTCCCCTCTCCATTGCAGATCCTCTTGAGGATCTCCAGCATGCGTTTCGTCCCTTCTCTACAGGGTGTGCACTTGCCGCAAGACTCCTCCTGGCAGAACTCCATGAAGAAGCGCGCAGTGTCCACCATGCAGGTATCTTCGTCCATGACGATGAGACCGCCCGAGCCCATGATGGCACCGAGCTTCACGATCTCTTCATAGTCTGTGGGAGTGTTTAGGGCCTCGGCAGGGATACACCCTCCGGATGGACCGCCAAGCTGGGCTGCCTTGTACTTTTTGCCGTTGGAAATGCCCCCGCCGATGTCAAAAATGATGTCGCCAATAGGCGTTCCCATGGGTACTTCCACGAGGCCAACGTTGTTGACCGCGCCGGTAAGGGCAAACACCTTGGTGCCTTTTGACCGTTCAGTGCCGATGGATGCATACCACTGTCCACCCTTGTTGATGATCTGCGGGATATTGGCAAAGGTCTCCACATTGTTCAGAACAGAGGGTTTCATCCACAACCCCTTGCTCGCAGGGAACGGGGGTCGCGGACGCGGCATGCCTCTCTTCCCCTCGATGGACGCCATCAGCGCCGTTTCCTCGCCACACACGAAGGCACCGGCCCCCTGATAGATGTCAATATTGAGGCTGTAGCCGGAGCCGAGAATATCTTCACCCAGGAGACCATAGTCCTTGGCCTGCTGGATCGCCAGTGTCAAACGTTTGATGGCAAGAGGATACTCGGCTCGACAGTAGATATAACCATGGTGAGCCCCGATCGCATATCCGCCGATGATCATGCCCTCAAGTACTGCATGGGGGTCTGCTTCAAGGATTGACCTGTCCATGAATGCACCGGGGTCGCCCTCGTCCGCATTGCACAGGATATACTTCACCTCTCCCGGTGACTTGCGGGCAAAGGACCACTTCATCCCTGTGGGGAACCCGCCGCCGCCTCGACCACGAAGACCCGATTTCTGAACCTCTTCAATGACCTCCTCGGGGGTCATTTCATTCAAGGCCTTTGCAGCACCCATGTAGCCATCCCGGGCAATGTACTCATCGATCTTCTCTGCATCGATCAGCCCCCTATTCTTCAGCGCGATGAGCATCTGCTTGCCGAAGAACGGGATATCCAGCATGTGGGGAATTGGCTTCTCGGTGACAGGCTCCTTGTACATGAGCCTCTGTACAGGTCTCCCCTTGACAATGTGTTCCTCGATGATTTCAGGGACATCATCTGCTTTGACGTACTGATAGAAGGTTCCCTCAGGATAGATGACCATGATGGGACCCGCAGCACAGAATCCGTTGCAGCCGGTCTCAACAACGACGACTTCATCACTGAGCTTTTTGGTGGCCAGTTCCCTGGTGACTGCTGCAAGGACTTCTTCACCCCCTGTAGCCTTGCACCCGGTGCCTCCACAAACCAGAATATGTGCGCGGAAAACCTTCATGAGTGTGCCCCTTCCTCATCCTGTTCCTTGCCCCGTGCCAGGACAAACTCTGTCTGCACATCACCCTTCATGACATGCTGCTTGAAGATCTGCCGTGCCTTGTTCGGGGTGAGGGACTCGTACACAATGGCCTCCTTGCCCTGCTCTTCTACGGTTGCAAGGGGTTCCCTGCTGCATATTCCGATACATCCCGACGTTGTGATCAACACATCGTCGACGTTGTTCTCGCTGATCTCGTCCATGAACGTGTCCAGGATCTCCTTGGCACCTGAGGCAATTCCACATGTGCCCATGTGCACGGTGAGTTTCACCCGTTTCTTGCCGGCCCTGAACTGGTCTTCCTTCTCGACTCTCTCCTTGATCTTTTTCAAGTCATCTATTGTGAGCTTGGCCATCGTATGCCTCCTAGTTATACTTTGCCAGCATTGGTTCCAGCTTGGCCGGTTTTACCTGGCCATGGGTATCATCATCGATCACCACGACCGGTGCCAGCCCGCACGCGCCCAGACACCGAACAGTCTCCAGGGAGAAGTTGCGGTCATCCGTGCACTCTCCAGGCTGAATATTGAGGAGTTCGACGAGTTTATCCAGAATCCTCTGCCCTCCCCTGACGTAGCAGGCTGTGCCGAGGCAGACCCTGATCACATGCTTGCCCCTGGGTATCATGGTGAAGAATGAATAGAAGGTGACAACTCCGTAGACATTGGCTACTGGAAGGTTCAGCCCATCTGCTATCCTCTTCTGGAGCGCCATGGGAAGATACCCGCATACCTCCTGGACCTGCTCCAGAACTGGAATCAGTGCCCCAGGTTTTCCTTTGTAGCGTGAGACGATTTGGTCAACCTGCCCGAGCTGATCAGATGTGAATTCATTCAGCTCTTCGCTCATCTGGGATATATCGATTCCTGCCACAACAACCCTCCTCTTGATATTTTGAGCGAGTATAAGCTCATGAGTCTCCGAGCAATGTTCATTAGCATGCCTTTGAGGTGGTATCAAGAAGAAAACTGAATGTTGGTTCACAATTCAGTCATTGGAGACAAGTCTGTGCTCACCCGCATATAGAGCTTCCCGAAAATATCATTTCACATCTCGATCCTGGTAGTTGTTGAATGATTCCTTGAGTCGGGATTTCATATCATTCTTGGTGAATTTTCCTCAGGAATCTTCCTTTCCCATATCATGTGAAATCCTCTAGAGATTTATCTTGACACAAATACATCCAATTCTTAACAAGAAAAATCTCATGATGGCGGCAGTACTCATTGGCGGAAAAGCACGGAGATTCGGAACCGACAAGGTTGTGGCTCCATTTCGTGACAAGCTCCTCATAGAGCATGTCACTGACGTGATTCAGCCGCTCTTCGAAGAGATCGTGCTCGTCGGTCATCCACGAGAACATCTTCGAGGATTCAGGGTCATCGAAGACATCAGGCCGGGTTTCGGGCCGCTGGGTGGAATATTCACGGCACTGAGCTCCGCGACCACCCTACAGTGTTTTGTGTTCGCCGCCGACATGCCGAACCTGAACACGGATTTCATCTCGCACATGATATCCTGTGCTGACGACCATGACATTGTTCTTCCCGTATGGTCTCAGGGAAGAGAGCCCCTGCACGCAATCTACCACAAGAGGGTTCTCCCCCGTATCGAAGACCTCCTCAACCGTCATGAGAAAAAGATCTTTTCCCTGCTCGCGGGTTCAGATACCCTCATAGTCGATGAACCAACTATCCGATCATTCGGCAGACCTGAAGAGATCTTCGCCAACATCAACACGCAGCATGACATTCCTGTCCCGGCATCTCATTGATCTGACGAACATTCTGGGATGCAGCACATCTCATGTGCCTGGGGTCCCCTATGCGGACTCAGGAGAGAGGTGACCCTCGGGAAACCTTTGAAACCAGGTGATCCCTGTGATATATCACACACGATGGGAAAATCTTCACTCTCCTCAAGCATGTATGAACTCATCAGACGAACGAGCACCGTTCTCCCCCCGGATGTCTCCAAGGCCCTTGTTCTTGCCAGAGACACAGAGGAACAGGGGTCCATCGCCAGCGCGACTCTGGACATCATCCTCGAGAGCGCTCGAATGTCAAAGAACGAAACCCTCCCCATCTGCCAGGATACAGGCGCTCTCCTCGCTATTGTACGAATGCGTCCTGGAAAAAAAATCTTCGGGATCGAGTCTGCGATCACACAAGCGGTCCGCGCCCTGACATCGGAGGGAATCCTGAGGCAAAACTGTGTGGATCCCATTACGGAAAAGAACACGGGAGACAATACCGGGCCGCATGTTCCCCAGATCCATTTCATCCCCTGGGATGGCCCTGACCAGGTCAGCGTCATGCTCAAGGGGGGCGGGTCTGAGAATATGAGCACCCAGTACAGCCTTCCGCTCCAGCGGCTCTCTGCCCACAGAGACCTCGACGGGGTGAGAAGGTGCGTTCTCGACGCTGTGTACTCTGCCCAGGGCCAGGGCTGTGCTCCTGGGATCCTTGGGGTATGCATCGGCGGTGACAGGGGTTTGGGATACCGCGTCGCAAAGGAGCAGCTGTTTCGAAGGCTCGATGACAGAAATCCTTCCGCGCCGCTCGCACGGCTCGAGGAGGAACTCCTGGATCAGGCAAATTCTCTCCACATAGGCCCGATGGGTCTCGGGGGAAGAACGACGGTGCTGGGGGTAAAAATCGCTTCGGCGGGAAGACACCCTGCCTGCTACTTTGTGACCGTAAGTTACTCCTGCTGGGCAACGAGACGCTATACAGTCCAACTCGCGAACAACGGGGAGATTTCACAATGGCTGTGATAACTATTCACTCCCCGCTGGATGTCCAGACGTCACGGTCGCTCAGGTGTGGAGACATGGTGAATCTTTCAGGCAGAATCGTCACTGCACGCGACCAGGTCCACACATACCTGGCCTCGGGAGGTCCGCCACCCGTTGACCTCCAGGGGATCGTGATCTATCACTGCGGGCCCGTGGTGATACATGCCGATGAGACATGGCAGATAACAGCCGCGGGACCCACCACCTCGATCCGGGAAGAGCCATACGAGGCTGATGTCATCGCTCGATTCCACCCGGGTGCCGTCATGGGCAAAGGCGGTATGGGCAAAAAGACCCTTGATGCGCTGTCGGTTCATGGGTGCGTGTACCTCCACGTACCAGGTGGTGCCGCCCAGTATCTTGCCAGGTGCATCACACGGGTCGATGCAGTACATCTGCTCGAGTTCGGCCAGCCCGAGGCCATGTGGGTTCTCGCTGTGGCAGACCTCCCCGCACTGGTCACCATGGACTCGCACGGCACATCTCTTCACGAGACTATCCAGAAGGAGTCCCTGGAGAGGTTGAACCGTATTCTCAGCCAAGAAAAGACGTAAGCCGTCTGCTTTCGAATACACCACAACAAGGAGGGCATGTTCATGAACGTGAAGGATTTGATGGATCTCTCGGGAAAAGTTGCCATTGTGACCGGGGGAGGGAGAGGAATCGGGAAATTCATCGCGACCGGGCTCGCAGAAGCTGGTGCTCACGTGGTCATTGGGTCGAGAAAAGTCGATCGGTGTAAGGCTGTTGCCGACGAACTCTCCGGACTCGGCGTGAACACCCTGGCTGTCAAGTGCGACATGGCAGAGGAAGCAGACATCACGAACCTCGTGGATGCAACCATGAAGGAATTTGAAGCGATTGATATCCTCGTGAACAACGCAGGGATCACCTGGGGGGCGCAAACCCTCGAATACCCCCTGGACAAGTGGGATAAGATCTTTGCCGTGAACGCCCGGGGGGTTTGGATCCTCTGCCAGAAAGCAGCCGCCATCATGAAGGATTCCGGGGGTGGAAAGATCATCAACATCTCCTCCATATTCGGTTCCCGGGGTTCCATCGAAGAGGCTCACCCCGCAGTTGCCTACAATCCATCCAAGGCAGCAGTCGAAATCCTCACCAAGAACCTTGCTGTAAAGCTCGCGAGGTACAAAATATTCGTCAATTGCATCGCACCGGGGTTCTTCAGGACAGACATGATGGAATACATCTTCAAACCCGAGATGAAGCCCATCCTCGACCTGTCTCTGGCCCAGATACCGTTGATGAAATACGGTCAAGAGGACGATATCAAGGGCCTTGCAGTCTTTCTCGCCTCCAAGGCTTCGGATTTCATGACCGGCGCCATCATCCCGGTGGACGGGGGTCTTTCCGCACAATAGTCAGGTCTTCAGATCAGTTCGAAGGGGCGTCATGGAGATGTCATGCGCCCCTGTTCTTTCGTGCGCGGACATACTCATGCCGATGAGCAAATCGGGAAGAATGTTTCCTTCAGGGTATTCCATCTGGGGGGAACGCCGTGACGCGGGCGTTCGTCCAAAAGAGAAGATCACAGAGGAGTTCTGGTCAATACCGCTATGTGTACACCCAGTAGATCTTTCGTCTGAGGCCAGGGGCCCTCTCCATGGTCGATCGGTAGCCCTCCTCCACGAACAGGTCAAAATACTCGAAATCTGCCCAGCTGTACGATCCGATGTTGGGCCTGATGACGCTGTCGATCTTGTCGGCGATGTAGATGTTCATGTATTCCCGGGTGATGTCATAGCTCCTGAACACCACGTCCAGACTGTGATGGATTTCTTTGTCCTCATCGATGGGATCGATGCTCTGGGTGACGTCAACCCCGATGAGATAATCCGGCCTGAATGTTTGTGCGGCATGGTAGGGGATCATCTCCGCAACCCCTCCATCCACCAGGAGCATGCCGTGGAGATTCACAGGGGGGAAGAACCCCGGGGCTGCACAACTCGCCTGAAGCGCCGTGTACAGGTCCCCATCGTTGAAGATGATGGGATTGCCGGTGATCAGGTCAACACTGGAACACTTGAACGGGAGTGTCAGGTCGTCGAAGGTATGCTCTCCCACGAGTTCCTTGATGTGCAGCACAAAATTCTCCGGCGTGATCACAGATCTCCTGCTGAGCGCCTTGGTGTAGAAATAGCCCTGCTTGATGGTCGCCTGGATCTTCTCGAGGAAAGTCCTCGATTTCTCTGGCTCGACGAACTCCATATCGCGCCAGGTATCCTGGAAGAGAGGAGACTCCATGTACTCCCGAAGTTTTTTCTCCACCTCATCGATATCCCGGGTAAGGCAGTAGAGTGAACCCACGATTGCACCGAAGGATATCCCCACAATGCAGTCGATGGGGATGCCGGCATCGTTCAGTGCACGGATCACACCGATATGGGCAAGCCCGCGGGAACCACCTGCCCCCAGCGCGAGAACGACCCTTTTCTTTTTCCGCAGTCTCATACTAAGCGTGCGAGATATTCATCGGTGTCCATGTCCTGAAGGTAGGTTGCTGAATATTCGCCATCAACGACGCGATACCACTCGTATCCCTGATCTCTGCAGGAGGTGCACGCATTCCACGGCACGTGAATCCCCAGGATTTGGTACCTGGTGGAGGCGACGGAGTCGATCTTGAAGACACCCGGGCACGAATCGCATACCCTGAACACCTCATGCTGTGTCTCTGAGATGGCATCCGTGTCGTAATAGATGTTCCTGCTCCTCTCAACATAGCCTTTGGCCTGAGATTTCTTGCTCTCCCGTGATCTCCACAGAATCAGGAGCTGCTCGCAGAGGCGCTTGATGTACTCGATAATTCTTGGATCCTCCTTGATACTCTGTGGATCCAGATCCGGTTCCCTCACATAGGAATAGTCCACCCCTGCCAGTGCCAGGATGATGCCGGTATTCACGTAGGGGAGCGCAGCCTCTATGGAATACCCTCCTTCCAGCACGCAGATGTCGGGAGAAAGGATCTCGTTGAGCCTGGCATATCCGCCTGCGGTGAAGGCCATGTTCGTGATGGGGTCCGAGTAGTGATTATCCTGTCCTGCGGAATTTATCACCAGGTCTGGACTGAATTCATCGAGCACCGGCATGATCAGGTTCTCCATCACGTGGAGAATCCCCTCATCACTGGTATGCGGCGGCAGGGGAACATTCAGGGTCATCCCCAGGGCGGACGGTCCCCCGAACTCATCGGGAAAGCCAGAGCCAGGGTACAGGGTCCTCCCGTCCTGGTGAAGTGAAATGTAGAGCACATTGGGGTCATGCCAGTAGATATCCTGTGTGCCGTCTCCGTGATGGCAGTCGGTGTCGACAATGGCGATCTTTCTGATGGAGGGGTAGTGTCTGCGGATCCACTCCACCATGACCGCCTCGATATTGATGTTGCAGAACCCCCTCGCCCCGTGAACGACCCGCATGGCATGGTGTCCCGGTGGTCTCACGAGGGCAAATGCATTGTTCACGGCACCTTCGAGCACGAGCCGTGCGGCCTCGATGCACCCGCCTGCAGACACATTGTGGGAAGGAGTAATGCGCGATGCCACATCCGGAACGCAAAAGTGCACCCTCCTGACGTCCCTCTCCGTGGCAAGGCCTGCCTTGAATTCGTGAATCCCTTCAATATCGAGGATCCCCTCCTCGAGTACCTGGTCCTGGGTGTACAGGAGCCGCTCCTGCCTTTCCGGGTGGGAGGGCGTAATCTCCCAGTCATAGGCAGGAAAGAAGATGAGCCCTGTCTTTCTCTTCGCCGTAATCATTGTATTCTCCATTCGTCAAGGATGCCTGGCCGTGTCTGCAGCTTGAGGCGCAGGTTTTTCCCTGTTGTGCTGAATCCGCGCACCATATTGAAGCTCTGTTCCTCCAGGATGCTGACCTCGAAGGAATCGCTCAGTCCCAGGAATTCAGCATTCTCTTTCAGTGCCCGCTGTCCGATCTCCTTGAGATCTTCCAACGTCAGCCGTGAAGGTATTTCCTCCTCGATGTCGAGTTCGGGACAGATGAGACGCCTGAGCTGGGTGTCCGCAAGCAGGGTGAGCTGAGCCGTTGTCTTCGCGAGGGCAGCACCCAGGGCATTGGCCACCATTGCATGCTCAGGCACCATGCACGGCAATCCGAAGGCTTCCTCGATGTACGGCTTCAAAAGACTTGCGGGTCCCCCGATGAGAATCACCTGGCTCGGCTTCACCACATCCGGGTGAAGCATCTCGTAGATCGTGTAGACCGGGTGAGAATTGATCTCATCAAGGAACGCATCTGATGCAGTCCTGATGTTTCCCACCATCGAGGAGATGATGTCTCGAGCAACGTCTTCACTGCCTCTGCCAAGGGCATCCGAGAGAGCCTGGATCGAACGCCGAGCATTCTCAGGGCTTCCGGTTCCGAACTCCCCCAGCACCGAGAAGGCATCCATCGGGGTCGGGACAGGACCCCCCATGCAAAGCGGAGGGCCTTCTCTATTCGGGCCTACCCTGATGGAACCATCATCAAGACAGACCGCTGAATCGCCGCCCGCTCCTACCGAGACAACCTTGAGCCCCCTCACAAGTGTCTTGAGCCCCCCGATATCCACGCCATGCGGCTCCAGGATCGGGACCCCCCCCACGAGCACCCCGATATCCGTGGTGGTTCCCCCGACATCGAGCACCAGCGTGGTGGCATCTCTCTTGCTGCACAGGGCAACAGCCCCCATAATGCTCGCTGCCGGGCCTGAAAGGATTGTTTCTACGGGCAGTCTGTCGGCCGCAGCTGAAGAATAGGTTCCCCCGTCGGCTTTCAGGAAAAGCAGGGGGGCGTGGATGCCGAGTTCGGCAAGGGCTGTTCGTACCGAGCCCATAAACCGTTCCTGCACCGGCATAACTGCGGCATTGAAGTAGGTGGTATAGATCCGGCGCGGGAAGGCGAGGTTACCGCTCATCGCGTGCCCAAGAGAGATGTACTGGAAGTCCTTCTCTATGAGAGAGCTGATCACTGCTTCATGGGAGGAGTTTCTCACCGAGAACTTGGACACGACACCGACACCCCTGATTCCTTTTCCTTTCAGGGTTGAAGCCACGTCGATGACTTCTTTTCTGTCGAGAGGGATGTACTCCCTCCCCCGATGATCGATCGCCCCCTTGACGAGGTGAAAATCTCCGTTGATGAAATAGTGTCTCGGGTCGATGCCGGGACCTGCGGACACGATCATCCCTGTCGGGGCATACTTCTTCTCGATGATGGCATTCGTGGAGAGTGTGGTGGACAACACTACCCGGCTGACATCAGGGTAGGAGACATCAAGCTGGCGAATCACCCCAGCAATCGAGGTGATCAGGTCGTCGCCGGTGATTGCCTTCGCAGATGCCCTGATGCCGGAATGATCGACACACACGGCATCGGTATGTGTCCCTCCGATATCAATTCCAAGAATCATACCTTTTCTCCTTGCTGCCCGCCATGAATGATGCGTGAAAATCCAACCTGCTGCATGGTGATCTCAACCCTGGAAATGCACGAGTGTCATTTCATGGAATGAATCAGGAATCTTATGGGTTGAGATCCTGCGGGAGATCCTCGTGGCATCCGAAGGTGAACGGGTCATGGATCATTCATACCAATATATGGGCAAAAACGCAATCGAGGAGGGGTGCAGTGTCGAGCCGGTGTTCATGACAGGTTTGTTCATCCTCCGATCATGGGGTTTCCTGGTCCCAGATTCCCGTGAGTTTGCACGCTTGCACAGGCGTGGAGTATCTGATAGGAGAGTGAGTGAAATTCATACACGAGGTTTCTGTGAGGAAGATACTGCTGTCCTGCATCATGATGCTCGCCGTTGCCGGGTGTTCGTCATCACAACCCACGATAACCGATACCGCAATCTCGGATGAAGGCCCCGTCACATCCCAGCGCATCCTCGTACAGGTGTACGGACTGACTGACAACTACCCCATCTCGTATTCGTGGAGTGCAAGTGGAGGTGACCTGGAGGAATGGGATGAAACCCAGTATTTCGCGTACTGGATCACGCCTGCTGAAGCAGGCAGCTATACGGTGACCTGTACGATACGGGATGATGATGACAACGAGGATACTGTTACGTTCACAGTTCCCGTGAGCGAACGGGAACTTGTCGATGATCTCCTGGAACCCGATGCTGAGGTGATTACACTCACGAAGCAAAAGGACTCGAGGATCGGCGGGATCTGGGCATCCATCAGGGGTTCAAACGTCAGGTTCCTCTCGTCACAGGTGAACGAAGATACCTCCTGGACGTATGATCTCTATGTGATGCTGGAGAGCTTTGATGATATCTTCCTCGACTATGCACTCTACGGCGTCGAATCCCAGGGCAAGGAGATCATCGTGCAGACGTCCGATGCAGAGAGACGACTGACGTGCGTAAGCTGCTTCAGCTTCGACACCATCAGTTCCCTGGCAATCGATGTGATAGACAGCTCGATCCTGTGGGTCGGATCTGACTCGGGCCTCCACTACTATGCAGACTCTACAGAGACCTGGGAAAAATACAAGATCCTGAACGTCCATGACCTTTTTGAAGGACCCCAGTATACCTATGCCGCGACCGACAGGGGCATCTACGCCCTGGGGGCTCCCGCTGAACTGCTCTATACCGGGGATACCTGCACCGTGTACGTGCAGGAAGAAGGCGAGTCCATCACGGTGTATTCCGTGAATGGTGACTCTGTGCTCATTGATGGCAGCGTGCTGGAGACTCAGCCCGAGGAGGTAGTCTGCAGCCTGGACATGGACCTGAAGGGGAATCTCTGGTGCGGGAAATATTTCTGGGATGGATCGATCTGGCAGTCTCCTCCTGGTCTTGAGGGAATCCCTATCGTGAAATCCGTGGTGAGCAACGAGGGTCTCGTCTACCTGCTCTCTGAGAGTGGTTCACTGTTTCTCTGGTAAGGTCGACCGCTTCGCGATATCTTTCGCAATTTTCCTGAGCACGCTGTTCACGACTTCTTCCGGATATGGGGAGGGCACGTAGACCCGGGTGAGCCAGGTCATGTGAAACGCACTCTTCTTCGACGATGCACTGGTTTTTCTGAAAAAGCGTGTCTCACCGGATGTGGTGTCGAGAATGCTCACGCTGAGGCAAACCTCTGTGGGCGAGTTCGACCCTCCGTAGAAAAGGTGTTCAAGCTCTCCGTGCAGGGAATACCGGGTAGCTGAAGAACCCTCCTCAGCCAGGACAATCCTGCTGAAGGCCTTCTCTTCGAGCAGGTACTCCTGCATCCGCGTGGCTGCATAGTGCCCCCACTTCACATCCTTTGAGACAAACGGCACTATAGTCAGTTCGTGTGCACTGGCCCCATCGAGGCCGTTGTCTATGGGAGTGGATTCATCGAACTGGCGGCTGGGTTTTACAAGAGCACATCCTGAGACAAGGAAGCCTGTCAGAAAAGAGAAGAGCACCATGAAGAGGACAACGTGCGATCCTGAGAGAATACTGGTGTGGTTCTTCATGCGTCGAACTCCCCTCCTCCATTTCATGACATGAATTTCTCTTCAGCAGGGCATCGATATACCCTAGTCTCTTCTGAGCGTCCTCCAGAGCTGGGCGTTCGGGCTGACACTTCCGGCGTTGTTGGTGCCGCGGTTTCCGTTCGAATCCAGGGCAAATTCGATATCTCCTGCCTGAGCGTTCATCCCTGTCGCAATGGCGACATAGGAGGTGTTGCCAGCACCGAGAATCACGGTGATGTTATAATTCCTGTCAGGATCCGCGTTCGGGTTAACCAGACCGACATTCGCATTGAGCTGGGCCAGCGTTCCGTATGCCCCGTGCTCTGCCATGTTTTTTTCCTGATATAGAGCCACTGTTTCAAGGGCACTCACAGCGTCTGCTCTTCTCGTCCTGGTCACATACCCATTGTATGACGGAATTGCGATAGCGGCAATGATACCGACAATGACCACGACGACCATCACTTCCAGAAGGCTGAATCCCTTTCTGTCCATGAGAGAATCTCCTTTTGCGCGCTTAGGCTTCAGGTACCTTATCGGCAGTTTTGGCCAAGCGCAATAGAAATTTTCCCCTCCTTTCCGTCCATACACATGGAGAGAGATGGTATTGACTGAACAGGAATCGAGATATAAGGATGAGTGCCATGATACGGCACGTGAAGATATTCACTTACGGCTGTCAGATGAACGACCTCGATTCCCAGAAGATGTACTCCGAACTCGCACAGATCGGGCTTGAACCCACTGAGGAAACGAGACGTGCCGATGTCATTATCCTCAACACGTGCTCTGTTCGGCAGAAGGCGTTCGAGAAAGTCTTCAGCAACCTCGGGAGGCTGAGGTCCTACAAGAAACGCAATCCCTCACTCATCATCGCTGTTGCTGGATGTGTCGCACAGCAGGAGGGCACGTCGCTCATCGAGCGCATGCCCCACGTGGACCTCGTCATCGGAACCCACCAGCTTCACCGGATCAGGGAGCTCATCGAACAGGTGCGTCACGGAACATCACCGATTATCGATACCGGGTTCAAGGAGTGCATTCCGTCCATGGATATTGTTCCCGATGCCAGCTTTGTCTCCCCTGGCCACAGAGCATACATCAACATCATGCAGGGATGCGACAACTACTGTTCCTACTGCATCGTGCCCTTTGTCCGCGGGAGAGAGATCAGCAGACATGCGTCTCGAATCATCGAGGAGGTTGAGCTTCATGCATCGCGCGGGGTGAAAGAGATTTTCCTGCTGGGGCAGAACGTGAACTCGTATCAGGGAGGGATGGACTTTGCAGAGCTCCTGAAGAGAATCGATGCAGTTGACGGAATCGAGCGCATCAGGTTCACCACGTCTCACCCCAAGGATGTGAGCATGGATCTCATACAGGGCTTCGGAAATCTCCAGCGCCTGTGCAATCACGTGCATCTGCCTTTCCAGGCAGGATCCAACCGCATCCTCGACGCAATGAACAGGAAGTACACGAGAGAGACATACCTGTCTCTGATCGATGCCTTGAGGGGAGTACGACCCGATATCGCCTTCAGTGGGGATGTCATCGTAGGCTTTCCCGGAGAGAGCGAGGATGACTTCCGTGAAACCCTCGAGATCATCGAGCAGGTGAGATTCGATGTCCTCTTCTCCTTCAAGTATTCGGCGCGGCCGGGTACTGCAGCCGCCTCACGAGTAGACGACGTACCCTTTGAGGAAAAGGTGGAGCGTCTCCGGCGACTCCAGACCATCCAAAAGAAAATCACCCTGGAGAACAATCAGGCCAGGGTCGGAAAATGTTTCGATGTGCTCGTCGACGGTCAGGGGACCCGTCATCCAGGTCAGGTCTTCGGCAGGACAACCCAGAACGCGATCGTGAACTTTCCGGGGGATCCATCCCTCGTCGGTTCAACAGTGCAGGTAACAATCACTGCAGCGCACCCGAACTCCCTCACCGGTGAGCTCATAGAATAACAAAAGAACAAGGGTGTCAGACGATTTAAATACCCCTGGAAGAAAACCATTCCAGGTGGTATTACCTGTATCAATGGAAAATCCCAGGAGATGGCCCACGATCGTCATTCTGATAGCGATGCAGCTCGCCTGGGTCAGCATCGTGGTGATCTGGGTGATCTGGTACATCCAGTACCGTATGGTCAAGATGCAGCCAATAGGTGTCTGGGACATTGTCATCATCACCGAGGTGGCCATTCTCCTCATTTTGATCCTGCTTGGAATCTACATCCTCTTCATCCTGTACCAGAAACAACTCACCCTCATGAGGACGCAGCTCCATATCCTCTCGTCCATCACCCATGCATTCAAGACCCCCCTTGCAACCATGCAGCTCTACCTTGAAACCATCAGGAAACGGGACCTGTCGGAACAGACACGAGAAGAGCTCTTGAACGGCATGATGGGGGAGAACCAGCGTCTCAAGTCGCTTGTCTACAACTTCCTGGAGAGCGCTCGCCTGAGCACCACCCGCAGACCGTACTCATTTTCCAGAACTTCAGCGGCGACCCTCATCAGAGATTTCATGGACGACCATGAAACGATCCTGAAAGACGTTGAGATCACGTTGGATATGGATGAAGGGGTTCCAATATCCGTGGACACCGAGGCCTTCGGGATGGTACTGGCCAATCTCGTGGAAAATGCCATCCACTACTCGACGGACGTGCCTCGCATCCTCATCAGGGTCTGGAAGGAAAAGAAGCGGGCATTCATCGAGTTCTCGGATTCCGGCATCGGGATTCCCAGGGAGAACATCAAAGACGTGTTCAAGATGTTTCAGAGGCTCCCCGATGCCATGACCATGTGGGGGTCCGGTACCGGGATGGGATTGTACGTGGTAAAAGGGATCATCAAGGCGCACGGAGGAAAAATCAAGGTGAATGAACATGACAGTGGTGTGGGAACATCGTTCCTCATCACCCTTCCCCTGGCACGCACATGAGTATCAAATGGCGCATCCTTGTCATTGAAGATGATCATGCACTGGCCCTCGGACTCAGGATAAATCTCGAGGCCGAGGGGTACGAGGTGATCCACTCCACCTCTGCCGAAGAAGGGATCTCCTACCTCGAGGGGTTCAGTGCAGACCTGGTGGTGCTCGATCTCATGCTCCCCGGAATGGATGGGCTGGAGGCCCTCTCCATGATCAGGCGGGACTACCCGAAGCTGCCGGTCCTCATCCTCACGGCCAAATCTTCCATGGAGAACAAGGTCGAGGGACTCAGGGCAGGTGCAGACGATTATCTCACCAAACCATTCCATCTCGAGGAATTCCTCCTCAGGGTGAAACGCATGCTCGACCGCTACGAATGGTATAAATCGGAAGACGTTCTCAAGCTCGGGGACATCCGGGTTGATTTCAACACGCTCGAGATCATTACCGGAAACGGGGAAAGCTTCCGCATCACCCCCCACGAGGCGAATCTCATACAATACCTGAGCGCCCACCAGGATCGGATCGTGACGCGAGGAGAACTGCTCAAACAGGTATGGGGACTCGACCCTGAGATCGAGACCCGCACCGTCGACACCTTCATTTCCCGCATCAGGCGATACCTGGAGAAGGACCCTGCAAAACCCGAACACATCATCAGCATCCGGGGCAAGGGGTATCGGTTCATGATATAGGCCAAGAATTCATCTCGGATTCAAAAAACTCTGCTCTGAAACAGTTACGAAATGGTCTTCTTGAACCGCGCACTCGCCAGCAGGATGAAACCCGCGGCAAGAACGCACTGGCCAATGACCGCATGCCAGAGCGAGTTGACGCCCACACCCTTCATGACCACGCCCCTGAGAATCTCGATGTACCACCTCATGGGATTGACGAAGGTGGCATACTGAACGACAATCGGCATGTTCCTCACCGGGAAAATGAAACCGCTCAGCAGCACGACCGGCATCATGATAAAGAACGCCGTGAGCAGTGCCTGCTGCTGGGTCTTGGCACTCACACTAATGAGCAGGGCAAGCCCCAGGTTTCCTGCAAGGAACACCCCCGTGAGAATATAGAGCTGGAGCCAGCTTCCATGAACGCGGATGCTGAATATGATCATGGCGATGATGAACATGAACGTCATGATGATGTACCCCACAATCAGGTACGGCACTGTCTTCCCCAGGATGAATTCCAGGCGCCTGATGGGTGTAACCATGACCTGTTCAATGGTTCCAATCTCCTTTTCCCTCACGATGGCAACACTGGCCACCACCATGCTCACAACGATGAGCATCACGGCGATGAGCCCCGGCACGTAGTAGTACTTGCTCTCGAGGTTCTCGTTGAACCAGGCCCTCGGCGTTAACTCGATCCTTCCCGGGGTCCTTCCCGGACCGTAGTCAGACATGATTCTGTCGAGGAGTTTGTCCTGGGCATAGGACTGGGTGATCTGGAAGGCATAGCCGAATACGACTGATGCCGTGTTGCTGTCCGTTCCATCAGCAAGGAGTTGGACCCGGGCTGTCCTGCCGCTTATGATATCCTCTTCGAACCCCCTCGGTATGACTATGACGACGCGCACCTCGCCCCTGTCCAGCATGGACTCGAACTCGGCAGGGGTACTGGGGGAGAAGACCACCTCGAAATGATCGCTCGAGGTGAATGCTGCAAGGACTTCCCGTGATAGTGGTGTGTTATCCTCGTCCAGGACTGCGGTCCCGATTCGGGTGACGTCCATGGTCAGGGCAAAGGCAATGATGACAAGCTGGATAAGAGGGACGCCGAACACCACGATCCTCATCCGAGGATCTCTGAACATCTGGAGAAATTCCTTGATGAACATGCGTTTGATCCGCTTCCACATGACCTACTCCAGCTTGAATTTCATGTTCCTGTTGGCTGCGACCACCATGATCAGGGCATACACAGAGAGCAGAACGGCATTGAGCCACATGACCTCGAGACCGATTCCCTTGAGATAGATTCCACGCAGCAAGGTGATGAAATACCGTGCAGGAACGATATAGGTCAGTATCTGGATCGGCAGGGGCATATTTTCAATGGCGAAGACGAAGCCGCTGAGCAGCATGGTCGGCAGGAATCCCGAGAGCAGTGCGATCTGGTTTGCCAGGACCTGTGCCTTTGTCACGATGCTGATAGTGAGACCGAAGAACAGTGCTCCAGCAAGAAAGATCGCTGCCATGGCAAAGATAAGACCTGGGGATCCTCTCAAGGGCACATCGAAGACCCACTGGCCCATGGCAACGGCTATGGCGACATCCACGATACCGATCACGAAGTATGGGATAACCTTTCCGAACACGATCTCTGGACCCCTCACCGGGGTACTGATGAGCTGCTCCATGGTGCCGGTCTCCCACTCACGCGCCACGGTGATGCTCGTCATCATGGCGGCAATGACCATCATGACCACTGCCAGGATACCGGGGATGATGTAATTCTGGCTCCTCAGGTCCTGGTTGTACCATGCCCTCTGCACCAGCTCCACCGGCACTGCAAGGTCATGCTGTCCCATGAGGGCCACGCGTTCCATATTCACGCGCTGGGAATATATCTGTGCAAGGGCAGTCGCATAGCTCAGTGCCAGCCTGGCTGTGTTTGCGTCGCTCCCGTCTACGATGAGCTGAACGCTCACATCCGTGTTGCTCCCGATTCGTGCAGAAAAATCCACAGGGATGACAAGCGCCATCATAGCCCGCGAGCTGTCGATTGCATGCTGGATATCGCGGTATGTCTCAACCGACTCTGTAATGGAAAAATACGGCGAGCCGTCAAAATTACTGAGAAACTCTCTGCTCTCGGGCGTGCGGGACTGATCCCACACAATGGTGGGAACCTTTTTCAGGTCCATATCCAGGGCATACCCGAAGAGCAGGATCAGCACCATGGGGATTGCAATGACGAGGACGAGACTCCTCCAGTCCCTCATGACGTGTATCCACTCTTTGCGTGAAACTGCGAGAAGTCGCGACATGCTGATCATGGCGTCACCGTGGGTCTGAGCTCCCTGAATTCTCTCTGCGATCCACGTTCTCGATCAGGGACACGAATACATCCTCCATGCTCGGCAGTACATGCTCTATCGTGAACGGTGACACCTCCCTTCTGGAGAGCTCTGTTT
>JBNGDS010000023.1:0-42916 GCA_049975365.1 Desulfomonilia bacterium
TCTATGACCGGCAAGGTCAGTCTGGTCAAAACCATGGGGATTTTATCGGGCAGGGGTTACAGACTCACCCCTCAGAGCTCTTCGAATGTCAGGGTGATCTCCTGGAACAGATCGATGGATTTCCGATAGACATCCAGCGGAGCCCATACAATGATCATGTGAAAATGCTGCACACCCTCGACTGCCGTGATGAGGAATGCGCAGGGCACATCTTCTGAAATCCCTTCTACCTCAAGTTGAATCGCGTCCATCCCACTGATTGTCGTCTGGAAAGCTCGCGACAAACGGACATCTTCGAGGTGATCGATCACGTACCATGTCCGTAACCGGGAATACTCCTTCAGGGATGTCATTCCATGGAGATACGCGTGGAATATGCTCTGGGTGCTCATGCTCAAGTAGTGCTGCTGTATCGGGTTCAGTGCATGGGTCATGCCGGCATCCGGTGTCTCTAGGACAATCCACTCAGAGGGGAGCGTAATCCGGCACATGCCGTATGTGGACACAATAGTCTGTGTGTTCTCCCCTGCCAGATACCGTGGGGTCTGGGCACAAGAAATGAGCGCAAGGAGAACAAAGAGACAAGGAAAATACTTGATCATGCCAACATCTTCCCTGTATCCCGAGCAGGGATCCGTAGTTGCGATCTCTCTCAGTCGTAGTATTCCGGAGCGAGCGAGTACGTGGCGAATTCTTCGATGTCGTGGCCAAACATGATCTTCACACCCTTTTCCCTGAGATCCCTGAACCTCATGATCTGCTTCATGGCCAGAGTGGGATCCCAGCACAGACCGGGCAGCACTGGAAGATCCAGGTTTTCCTTCAGGTGACACACATCTGCAGGGAGCATCACTCTGCCGGTGTTCGGGAGATTCAGCAGCAGCGACTGGTGGCCCTGGGTGTGCCCCGGTGTGAATATGCACACGACCCTGCCGTCGTCGAACACATCGTAGTCACCCTCGATCTCCACGTAGTTGAGGGGATGGTCGAAGTCTGCCCTGAAATACCCTGACCTCTGGAAGATCTCGGGGTAGTAGGCTGTCCTGATCTCTTCTCTCTGTACAAGGAACGTTGCCTTCGGGAAGTACTCGTTGTTTCCGGCGTGATCAAGGTGCAGATGCGAGTTTATCACAATGTCGATGTCATCGGGTGTATAGCCGAGCGTTGCCAACTGGCTCACAATGTCCTGCCCCTTCTTCATGATGGGGATGAATACATCGGCGATGTCCCCCCAGCGTTCCTTTGGCTTGTCGATGAGATCCATGCTCATGCCCGTGTCAAAGAGTATGGTTGCCTTGGGGTGTACGATGAGATAGGCGGGTATCGAAATGGTAATCCATTTGCCCATTTCCCTGCCTGCGGTCATGTGCCCTTTCTCCAGACGTATGGTGCCCACATCAAAGATGTACAGCCTCATGTCAGACACTTTTTTATACCCCCTTTTCATGATGGTGAAGCAGATCTTGAGGAAGTGAGAAAATATATCATGCTGAACACCGGCGTCAACATCCCCTTTCACACTCCCTGGTTTGCGATTTCCGGCTCATGGAATTTGCTGGGATAGAATGTCACCACGATCTCCTGAAACGAGGACTCCCTCTCTTTCTGGCCCCGTACCACAGCTAATCCGGTGCACCGGTGATGGAAAAGGAGAGCTGTACCCTCTTTTCCTGGCCAGGATCGAGGGTGATATCCCACGCGAGAATTCCTTCATCATCGGGTTTGACCGGGGGATTTACTTCCAGAACCTCCACCTTGATGCTCTCATCCCTGGAGATGGGAATGTGGTCTTTCACCTTCACGTGGACTGATGTTTTCCTGGTGTTCTTGATCGTCATCTCGTAGGTGAACCGTGTCCTGCTCTTTCCGATGAGGGTTCTGTCGTGAAATTTCTCTTTCAGCTCCCGTTCTACGAGAATTCCTTCGTCCACGCCGAGATCGATCTCCATCGTCTCGCCTGCTTGAATTCCCCTCAGGCTTCCTTTCCCGGTATACACTCCGTCGACATAGGCAGAGTACGTTCCAGGCACAAGGGGTGCTGTCCCTTTCAGGATTCCCTCTGCCCTCAGAAAGGCATTCTCTCTATACTTCGGAACCGAGATCCGGTAGAAATCGGCCTCTTGGGTGTTCCTGCCGAGATCCACCGTGAGAGATGTCCCGTCTCCCGGGAGGAGAACCTGTCGTGCCACCCCAACCAGGAATGATGTGGATGTCTCCTCGATCTCCTGTTCTGCCCTCACAGGTGCGGCAGCCTCGTCGAGCACCATCTTGCCTTGAGTCGATTTGAATGCTGCCCGCGGTCTGTGTACATACGGTTCGATAAACCAGGGGCCGATCTCAGGGGACTGGATGCCGAAGCCAGGTCTCCCTGTCGATACAGCGAGAGTTTCCACATCCCAGTCCATGCCTGTCGACTGCGAGATCTGAGCAGATGCATCCAGGATCAGTTCGCCTGTATCCGGGGTCGCGCGTACCAGGTAGAGCGGTTTCCAGGATGCATTTCTCACAGCATAGGACACCTCTATCATCCCCTCTGCCGAGATGTCGATGCGATATCCCTGCCTCTTCGATATCCTGTCCAGTTGCGACTGGAGGTCCTTAACCTCGATCTCAAGGCGTTCTATATGCCCGGAAATTTCCACCAGCTGCCTGTTCAGACCCGGGACCCTTCTGTCGATGAAATTCAGCGCCTCTGAGACCTGCTCCCGTTCAAATGCATGCTCCGAATCCCCGGCAAGGGCTGCTTCATAGATGACTGCGACCTGTTTGTCCACCATGGACAGCTCTTTTCTCTTCAGATCGAGGGAAGCCTTCGTGGCGGCGAGACGTTCGGCGAGCTCTTTTGCCGAACCTGATAGCGTTCTCTGCGGCTCAACCGTGATGGAACGGATAACAGCTGTCCCCGTAGGTACTGCCATCAGCGAATCCGGCATCATGTCCGCGGGGGCATCGATTGAAGCAGTCCCGCTGATGGTCCTCTCGATAGTGAGATATGCCATGGTATCGTAGAGGACGGCCTTCTTGATGACCTCCCCATGGGAAAACCCGGCACTTGCAGCCACGAGCGCACACAGGATGACGATGTGGCGAAGAGTGTTCATGATTTCCCTCCTGCCCGGTGGTGCTCATTTCGGGTGAAGAGCGTCGGGCGTCTCTATTCTATCATGAATACCAGGATATTTTGAACCCTGCAGGAGAATGTTCGCTATGATGCTGTGCTCGGCGGTCACCTGTCAATCGGTTCGTAGGTGAGCCTGCCATCTGAAATCCTCCCAGCAGAGGTGTAGGGATGCTCCTGAATCGTTCGCTCGTCCAGAATGTGCAGTACCTGTACACCGGTTGATTTCATATAGTCGGAGATAAGGGATCGGTGACACCGCCACCACAGGGCCTCTGCGCACATTAGGGCAGTTCTTTTTTCTCGGGCAGTATTGAGAAGAGAGGTGATGGCCTCTTTGAAATCCTGTGTTTCCATGTAGTCTGCATAGCCGCGAAACCCGGCACTCTTCAGAGCCGTGTTCCTCGAATCAGGCCGTGGCCTTCTCCATCCCCCGAGATTTTGAAACCACAGGTAGGAGATGCCCGCTCTTTCCAGGGCAGGGGAAAGCACCTGCCTGTTGAAGTGTGGGTATCTGCGTGAGCCGGGATAGGCACGGACATCTGCAAGGACATGGATGTCATGGATTGAAAGGAGCGTGATGAACTCATCGAGCGTCCGTGTGGAATGTCCCACAGTCCAGATCGTTTCCACCTTCAATGTAGCCCTCGTATGTCTTCTCTGCCCTTTATTCTTTCATGACCTCCCGTGCAATGACCAGGCGCTGCACTTCAGAGGTCCCTTCGTAGATCGTGGTAACTCGGGCATCACGGTAGAGCCGCTCGACTTTGAATTCCTTTGTGTAGCCGTACCCTCCATGGATCTGAAGCGCATGGTAGGCAACAGTATTTGAGAGTTCCGAAGCGAAGAGTTTTGCCATGGATGCCTCTTTCGTGAAAGAGAGGCCCTTGTCCTTTCTGTCGGCTGCCAGCAGGGTGAGGAGATATGCAGCCTCGATGCCTGTTGCCATGTCTGCGATCATCCATTGGATTGCCTGAAAGGATCCGATGGATCTGCCGAACTGTCTTCTCTCGCGGGCGTAGCGAATGGCTTCGTCTTGGCATGCCCGTGCAATTCCCAGGGCCTGGGAAGCGATCCCGATACGCCCGCTGTCCAGGGCTGCCATGGCGATCTTGAATCCCTGGCCCGGCTTCCCGATGAGGTTCTCCTTGGGCACCATGCAGTCTTCGAAGATGAGCTCGACGGTGTTGGAAGAACGCAGGCCCATCTTGTCTTCCCTGGCACCGACTGAGAATCCTTCGAGCCCCTTTTCCACGATGAAGGCGGAAAGCCCCTTGTTCCCTTTTTCAGGCCCTGTACGGGCGATCAGATTGATCACATCTGCATATCCGCCATGGGTGATGAATATCTTTGACCCGTTCAGGACATATGCCCCGTTCCGTTCCTCTGCCTTGAGCTGGATGCTCCCAGGATCAGACCCTGCGCCCGATTCGGTGATGGCAAAGCACCCGAGTTTCTCGCCCGAGGAGAGATTCGTCAGGTAGCGCTGTTTCTGTTCCTGGTCGCCGAATTTGAGTATCGGCTCGCACGAGAGATTGGCAACCGACATGGTCACTGCGGTGGATGCACAGGCATATGCAATCTCCTGCAGGGCAAGGCAATAGCTGATCGCCCCGGCACCTGACCCCCCATGTTCAGGCGGCACCATCATCCCCAGAAGGCCGAGTTCACCCATCTTTTTCACGACATCGAGGGGAAAGATCTCCCCCTTGTCACGGCCGGCTGCAAACGGCTCCAGTTCTCTTCTGGCAAAATCCTGTGCCATGAGCCGTACCATCTCCTGCTCGGCAGTCAGTTGAAATGCCATGCGTCCCCCCCCCTTTACGGCACGTAGATAACCACCAGAAGATCAGCCTGTTCCATGGTCGGGTTGCTGAGCGTGTGATGGAGCGCTGAATTGAAGTGTATGCTCTGTCCCTTTTTCAGTGTGCTCGTGTTGTGTCCAACCTGGATTCTGAGAGCGCCACTGAGGACATAGACGAATTCTTCTCCCTCGTGGTGATATTCAACCCCTTTGTGCTCGGTATTCGCATCGATAGTGACCAGGTATGCACGGAGATGCTTCTCCTGACCCGGCTGGGTCAGCGGGGTGTATGCATAGGATGCAACACGCTTTTTATGACTTTTTGCCCGTCTTTTCGATGCCTGTTTCTCCCGGGGCTGCGGGGTTTCAATATCCACCTTGAATGTTTTCCCGAGCTGGAGAACAAGGGCTACAGGGGGGGCGACCACTCCCTCTTCCACATCTTTCAGGACATCGATGGGATACCCTGTCTCCCGGGAGAGGTCTTCCAGGCTCAAGCCTTTCTCCCTCCTCATCTCGGAGATCCTTCTGCCGAATGAATCCTCAGGCTTCTTGCTCATTGAGTCCTCCTTGTTTCCCTGGGGAAAAAAGGCTTCACAGACCATGGAAACTGACCGTAACTCATTTGAATACCCCTCCATTCTACACTCATACAATCAACCAGGGTGTGTTCCCCCGATGCCGGTTCAGATTAGTTCAAAACGTGCTTCGGGTCAACACGAGTCGGCAGGGCTGCCGAACGGGTGAGGGCTGGAGGGAATGATGCCTCTTTTTTCTTCCTCTTCGCAAAAATTTCCCAGAACACGTTTCCTCCCGGACCACCCCTCCTTGAATTCTTGAATGCAGAACCCTATAATTTCAATCAAGAATATCTTACATTCATGTGAGGGTGGAACAGCAATGATCAAAAGAGATTTCTATATGATCCTTGGTGTATCCAGAGATGTAAGTCCTTCAGGCATCAAGGAGGCCTTCAGGCGTTTGGTGAAAAAGTATCACCCGGATTTTGGGGGTTCTCAATCCCGGTGGGAATTCCAGGATATCATTGAGGCCTACGAGATGCTCTCAGATCCCCAAAAGAGAAGATCATACGACGAAGGCCTTGCCCACGGAGAGGGAAGGGAAGCAGGGAGATCACAGACGATTGTGACGAATGCCCAGAGGTACGCTGAACCTCTCGTCCCTGAACCTGTATCGGTTATGAGGGATTTTTTCTCCATCAGCCAGCCTATAGATGCACTTTTCGAGAGGATCTACAGGAATTTTTCCACCACCGGTATCCCAAAGGCCGAACGGGCCGAAAGCCTTACCCTTGAACTGATTCTCTCGCCCGATGAGGCCTTCCGTGGAGGCAGGGTACCGATCACCATACCCGTGCTCTACCCCTGCCATGTCTGTAAGGGAAGCGGGAGAGTATGGCCGTACATGTGCTCCACTTGCATGGGCAGAGGAATGGTAGAGGAGGAGGAGACGGTTGTACTGAACGTCCCTGCCCAGGTGAGAAACGGCACGGTTTTCGAGATTCCGCTCTCTGGGCTCGGAATCCACAACTTCTACCTCAGCATCCAGGTGAGGATCGGTGATTTCTCCTGAGGAGGTCAGGCTGGGACATGCTCTTCACACAGGGAGCGGGTACCGTCATGGGGGAGAAGCAGAATCCGGCTCATCGGGCAGATAGCCCTTGAACGTCTCCCCGTAGATTTCCCATACCGTCACGAACAGCGCGGCGATGATCGGACCTATGATGAATCCAGCTATGCCGAACAGGCCGATTCCCCCCAGTGTGCCGAAAAAGATGAAGAGTTCGTGCATCCTGGTATCTCTCCCCACGAGCCAGGGTCTCAGGATATTGTCGATGGTACCAACCAGGATCGAGCAGAATGCAAGCAGGGCAAGGGCCTTGAGATAGTGCCCGGACACGGCGAGAATGATGACGGCGGGGACCCAGATGATGGGCGACCCCAGAGCAGGGATCACAGACAGGATGGACATGATGGTCCCCCAGAACAGTGCGCTGTCGATTCCCACGACCCAGAAGGCAAGGCCTGCAAGCCCGCCCTGGATGATCCCGATCACCAGGGTTCCCTTGATGGTGGCTCTCGTCACAGAGGTGAATTTGTCCAGCATGCGCTCCTCATCGCCCTTGGCGAGAGGGAGGTAGTAGAGTATCTTCCTCAGGATCAGATCACCTTCCTTGAGAAAGAAGAACATGGTGTAGAAGAAGACGAAAAACAGAAAGATGAAATTCATGGTGGAAAGCGTGGCGGAGGACAGGTTTTCAAACAGGATGGAACTCATGTTGCTCACCAGCTCTCCCCCCTTTTCGAGGATGACGCTCCGGTGGGTCTGAACCCAGTCATGGAAAGGGAGAGACCGGAAGAGATCGTCAAATGCGGATGGCCTGTTCGCCCATTCTTCGACCCATGGCTTGATGGAGGTGCTGATCTTGATCGCCTGTCTGGCGACGATTCCCAGAATACCCACCAGGGGGATGAAGAGGATCAGGAGGATGAAGATCAGAGTGCACAGCGAGGCCAGATTTTTCCGGCCTCCCAGCAAGCGCTCCACCCGTTTGTAGATGGGCTGAAACATGCCTGAGAAGATACCCGCAAGAAGGATTGCCATGAGAAAGTAGCGGATCATGGCAAAAAAGATCGCGGTGATGAACAGCACCACGAGCAGGAGAATCACTTTGTGTACAACAATTCGTTCCATATGTCCCACACCAACGTATGTTCAGCCTCTCAAAGATACTATAGAAAGAAGCAGCCGATATGCAAGGAGAGAAAACAAGGGAGCCTCTCGAAAAACATATGGTACAGTTCCTCACGTTGTTCGCTCTCGACTGCCGGATTGCACACGTCATGGCCCGGGCCTATCTTTAGGGTATGGATGGTACGCTGATCTACACAGTACTTTCCGATGTCGTGGTGTTGATCCATCTGGCATTTATCGTCTTTGTCCTTGCCGGTGGCGTCATCGCGGCGGTGTGGCCGAAGATCATCTGGGCGCATATCCCATGCATGTGCTGGGGAATCCTTGTGGAACTCACGGGCGGGCTCTGCCCCCTCACACCGCTGGAGGTCCTTCTGAGACAGCGCTCGGGACAGGTCGCCTATTCAGGAGACTTCGTAATCCACTACATCGAGCCGCTCATCTACCCCCAGAACCTCACCAGGGAACTGCAGATCGTCTTCGGCGCAGCAGTGATCGCCATTAACCTGGTCGTGTACAGCTCGCTGTTCCTTGCGAGGAAAAGGATTCATCACTAAAAAAGTGGGGATCCGATCCGCACCTTTTCTGTACTGTGTTCGGTGATCAGTCCGTCCCAAAGAGCCTGAGGAACCGGATGAGATCCAGGGTGCCGCCATCGATGGCGACATCCCCGCTCACCAGAGCCAGGGCCGGATTGCGGATTCCTGCTGTAATCTCCTTCCACACGAATGAGTCCACTGTGAGCGTGTTGTCGGGATTGGCGGGGAACGTTGGCTGTATCTCAGCAACTCCGCGCCGGACGTGCACAGTGTATGCTTCCCCGGTATCGGGGAAGCGAAATCCGACGATTGTGTCGACTTCGGAACTCTTTTCAGGATCAAGACTGACTGCCATAGCGCTGAATAGTGCTTCCAGGGGAATACTGTGAACCAGGTCGATATTGGAGCTTTTCGGCACGGTGCCGATGGCGATCCTGTTCTCCACCTCAAGGGCCTGGGTTAGGTAATAGTTCCGTGCCGGCGCAGAGATCTGCTGTTCTGCTCGCGCATTCAGGGCCGCCGCCCTCAGGCTCCGGGCCTCGGGTGTCCTCTCATCATTCAGATGAATGAGGTGATCCGTGAGCACAAGGGCCCACTGGTGGTCGCCGGTCTGGACAGCATGTCGTGCGTGCTCGAGCAGGTTGTCTCGGCCTCCTGCCAGGGAGGCGAAACGCAGAGCCTCTTCTGCGGGAGAGAGCGGCTTCAGGTCAGTTGCATTGCCGCTGAACCAGCCGAGATAACCATCAAAGATGTCCCTGACGGAGAATTCAACGGTCCCGTAGTATTCCTGGAGGTAGGGCTGTGAAGCCAAGTGCGGCGGCAGCTTGACCAGTTCAACGATCTCATCGGGTGTGAGGCCGGCATTCATGTGCCGGATGGTCTGATCGTGAACGAACTGAATCGCATCCCGGTAATTGGTGAGGGTCTCGTAGATGGTATCAGCGCCGTACAGGGGCAGTGTGTGTCCAGGGACCAGGATTTCCGGCCGAAGAGTGCGCATCATGTCCAGGCTTTTTACCCACACCAGCACATCACGATAGGCAGTGCCGCGGATGGTGTAGAGATTGGGGAATGACTTGTAGTAATCGTCGGCGCACAGTAAAACCTTTTTGTCCGGAAGCCAGACAACAATCTGGTCAGGGGTTTCCCCCGGTGCATGGATGAGCCTGAGGGAGACACCCGCGATCTCCAGATCCATGTATTCGCTTTTGAAGGTCCTGGTCGGGCGCAAGAGGGCAACGGTGCTGTCCTTGTCATAGGCGAGAAACGGGCCGATGCCGTCATTGACGAGGCCACCTTCGGGCAGGAGCGTGCCGAACATTCGCATGGCACGCTTGTAGGTGATGTCTCTCGTGATGTTCACGATACGGTCCAGGTGGGCAACTGTGCTCGCGTGGGAGTAGACGTCAGGATTGTCGTCGCCTGCCATGATCCTGGCTCCAAAGGTGTGATCCGAATGGAAGTGTGTGTAGATGATGGCCTTGACGGGTTTGGACGTGATCCTGGTAAACTCCTTTTTCACCGGGATTGCCGCCTCGGCGGACTCCAGGGTATCCACAATGATGACCCCGTCATCGCCTTCCAAAAGGATCGAATTTGCAAGCCCGAACCCGATTGCCAGGTGGACTCCATCGGTTACTGTGAGTACCTGTTTGGTGAATTCTGATGAGTGTTCGGCAAGGTCAGGATGGGCAGCGACCTCCACTGGTTCGAGAGGTGGTGTGATTGCACACCCTGTAATCATTCCCATGCATACTGCTGCGATCGCCAGAAGTTTCGATCTCATTGTTCAGATACCTCCTGTGTTGATCCGAATTTCAGGTATGCACCGGCATTCTGGAATCCGGACCCGTCGGTTTTGGCCATGCACCAATTGAGACTGCCCCGGCTATGCCGTTCTGCTCCATTTCGTCACAACCCGATGGGAAGCCTCTCCAGGCCTTCCAGACACGTACCTGCCCGACTTTATGACCATGCGGACATGTTTCAGTGCATTGAGATCGCGAAGCGGATTCCCGTCAACAGCGATAAGATCCGCGATCTTCCCCGGCCGTATGCTCCCTATGGAACCATCCATCCCCAGGATTGATGCATTGCCTGATGTCGCTGCCATGAGGACCTGGTCAGGAGTCAGGCCGCAGAGACGGAGTCTCTTGAGTTCCTCGTGGTAGAACACCCCGAAGAGTGCCGTGGGAAGACCTCCGGAGTCTGTCCCGACCCCAATCCGTCCGCCCGCGTGGAGTATCCTCCCCACATTTTTCTGGGCATGGGGATACCGCCTCCCGACGAGCCCGAGATCGAAGTAGGGCCTCCTCAGGTATTCTTTTTCTGCAGGAGGATACGGATGCGTGCGGTAGGTAGCGATGAACTCTTTCACCTGCCTCAGAGGTTCGGGCTCGAGAAAGTGTCCCCCATTTTTTTCGATGATCGTGCCGATCAAGCTCCACAAGCCCTCGTTCCCGAGGTCGAGGCAGGCGAGCGTTGGGTTCAGCGCCATGCCGCGGGCTGAAAAGTCGGCGGCAGTCTCCTCGGTGATCTCCTCGATGGGACTGTGTTCGTAGGTGTCGACCCTCATGGACATGGCATAGGTCAGATCCTTGAGCCAGCTGATGTGGCAGCACACCTTGGTGTGGTTTCTGTGGGCGGTATCCACGAGGGCATGGAAGGTTTCGGGATCAAACACGGGCAGATCCCCCCTGCCGAGCAGCCATGAGTAGTGCTGGCAATAGAGCTTGATCCAGTCTGCACCCAGGCGGATCATCTCCTCCACCTGGTTCTGTGCCTGGTGTGGGTTCTCCACCCGTTCTGCATACTGACCACCGATGAATGATTTCACCAGGGGGTTGAAGTGCGGAACCCAGTCAGGACACCCTCCCGGGGTGGTAATGGCCGAGTTGCACATGATGATCCGGGGGCCGGGAAGATCGCCCTTGTGTATGGCGGCCCGCAGCCGTGACAGCCTTCCTGGAAATCCCCCCGCATCCCGCACTGTGGTGATCCCTGCCTCAATGCATACCCGGGCATTCCTCTCGATCTGGCGGGTGATATTCAGGAACGCCCGGGCAGTTACCCTGTGCATGAATGGTACTGTGATGTGTACGTGGGTATCGATGAGACCCGGCATGAGGACGAGTCCGTTGAGGTCGACTCCAATCCATCCATCCCTGTCTTTGGCTGTGTCGCCGTTTTCGACAGCCAGGATGGTATCCCCTTCTATCAGAACAGATTTGTTTCTCTGCAGTTCGCTCGTCATTCCGTCGAAGAGCCGCATGTTGTACAGAACAATGCGATTTTTCAACTTCATACCATACATTAATACCTTCGGATGAGTCTGAGTCAATACCGCTATGCTGTGATACACATGTATGAAGTCAGCCCATGAACAGCAGGGGGAGTCATGTGCACAGAGAAAGAATGCACCACGGTTCGGACCGGAAATTCTTCCGATTGTTCCATCATGGGAAATCAGGTACATCACAGGGAAGAAAACAAGACCGGAGGTGAACTGATGCACCTGTCACGCATTCCCGTTGAATCATTCCTCATCCATGCCCATGCCCTGTGGTCGAAAAGATGGCTGGTACTGGCCTGCGGTGATCTCGGGAAAGGTGAGTTCAATGCCATGACTGTGGGATGGGGGAGTTTCGGTGTTATGTGGAACAAACCCTGTGCCCAGGTGGTCGTCCGTCCTACACGTTACACGTATGAATTCATGGAGCGCTCCGACACCTTCACTCTGTGCGCCTTTCCCCGGAGATTCAGAAGGGCACTGGAGTACATTGGTTCCAGGTCAGGCAGGGACTGTAACAAGATAGCCGAGGCAGGGCTCACACCAATGGCCTCCACCCTAATCTCTGCCCCGGCCTTTGCCGAGGCCGAACTCATCGTGGAACTCAGGAAGATCTACTTTTTTGACTTCGAACCGAAACGATTTCTGGACGATACCATCGAAAAACACTATCCCCTGAAAGACTATCACCGATCATACCTTGGAGAGATCCTCGCGATCAGGGGCACTGAATCGTACAGGTGACCTGCTGGCACGTGGGGTGTCGGGTACTGGATGTCAGTGGAGCGTTCCTCACACAGAGGGCCGTGGTCCATTGACTCTGGGAGCACCTTCATATCTGCATTCTTTTCTGTTTTCAGCATGGATTCAGGGCTATGCAACCTCCGGCGGGAGGTACCCGCACACACTGCACTCGGGGTTGCGTTCCACATCAATGATTTCGGCATCAGAGAGACGGCCGTTCCATGCGAACATCCGATCGAGAAGCAGTGCCCCGATACCGGTGGCATATTTGATCACCTCGCTTGCCTGCACCGAGGCGATCACCCCGCAGGTTGCACCCAAAATGGGAAAAGATCCATGGGGGGGCTCTTCAGCGAATATGCACTTGAGGCAGGCGCTTCGTCCAGGAATCACTGTCAGCGCGTGTCCGTACAGTCCGCGAACCGCACCGTGGATGAGAGGGAGACCCCTGGTGACGGCAGCGCGGTTGAGGACGTGTCGACTCGTGAAATTGTCCAGGGTATCTACAATAATATGTATGTCGCTGACGAGGTGGTGTATGGTCTTCTCATCGATCCGTTCCATGTGAGCATCAACCGTGCAGGAAGGGTTCAGGCCAACCAGCCTTTCTGCCACGGACTCGGCCTTGTCTCTCCCGATATCTTCGGAAATGTAGAGCATCTGCCTGTTGAGGTCGGTGGTCTCCACCTCGTCGTGGTCCACGATCCGGAGGTACCCGATTCCGCTCAGGGCAAGATATCCCGCAATAATAGAACCGAGTCCTCCAAGGCCGGTGATCAGGACGCGGGCCTCTCCCAACCTCCGTTGCCCTTCCTCACCGATAATCTCGAGCTGTCTCGTGTAACGCTGCCGTTCCTCATGCGTGAGGGTCATGATCAGCGCCCCTCCTTTGATATGAAGTCCTCCGGTGTTTTTCGTGATGCCGAGTGCACATAGACATGTCAGATGCGGGTTCGATGCTGTATGTGCTTCATAGTAGAACTGCTTTTTCCCGTTGTCAATCCGCCGGTGACAAGTGTTCTGTTCTCGCCCGGTGATCCCGGGGGAAGGGAACAGGTACGTCCCCGGAAAGAGTCTGTTCCGATCACTGCCGGAGCCTTGGGTCAATGGCGTCGCGAATGCCTTCTCCCAGAAGGTTGTAGCCGAGTACAGTGAGCAGGATCGCGATGCCGGGAAAGAATGAGAGCCACCAGGCAACACCGAGCACTGACTGCCCTTGGGTGAGCATGTTGCCCCAGCTCGGCGTTGGGGGCTGTACCCCGATTCCCAGAAACGACAGGGCGGATTCAGTGAGCACTGCCGCTGCAATTCCCAGTGTTGCGGCAACCAGGACAGGAGCCATCGCATTGGGCAGGATGTGAATGAAGATGATGCGGAGGCTGCTTGCGCCGATGGTTTTCTCCGCGAGGACGAAATCGCGTTCTTTGAGGGTGAGAAATTCCGCGCGCACGAGCCGTGTGATTCCCATCCAGGAGGTAAGCCCGATCACGGCCATGATATTGAAGATGGACGGTTCCAGAAAGGCGATCACGGCAAGGATCAGGAAGAACGATGGGAAGCACAGCATGATATCCACCAGACGCATGATGATGATGTCCACCCAGCCTCCATAATAGCCTGAAATGGCTCCCAGGATTGTGCCGATGAGCACGGCGATGCCCACAGCCACAAAGCCCACCTTCAACGATATTCCTGCGCCGTAGAGCATGCGCGTGAAGACGTCCCTCCCCAGGTCGTCCGTGCCGAAGAGGTGCGCAGCAGACGGTTTGGCGAGGATATTGTCCACGTCAATGAGGTTCGGGTCATACGGAGCGATCAGGGGAGTGAAGATAGACAGACCAAAGAATCCCACTACGATGACCAGTCCTGCTATGGCAAGTTTGTCCCTGAACAGGCGTGACCAGAATCCCATATCAGCTCACCCGTATCCTCGGATCTGCTATGCTGTAGCAGATATCGGCGATCAGGTTGCCCAACAGTGTCAGCACGGCACCGATGGTGAGGCTGCCCATGATCATGTTGTAGTCCCTCATCATGATCGCCTCGTAGAACAGTTTCCCAAGACCCGGTATGGAAAAGATGCTCTCGAAGATTACGCTGCCCCCGATGAGCCCGGGGATCGACAGGCCCAGAATCGTGATCACCGGGAGCAGCGCGTTGCGCATTGCGTGCTTGTAGATCACACTTCTCTCCGACAACCCCTTTGCCCGTGCAGTAAGGATGTAATCCTGCCGGATGATCTCCAGCATGCTGGAGCGCATGTACCTGCTCATTCCCGCAAGGGACCCGAAAGCAGAGATTACCACGGGCAGGAACAAGTGCCTGCTGATGTCCATGAGTCTCTCGATGAAGTTCATCTGGAGATATCCCGGGGAGTGGATACCCGATATGGGGAGCCATCCGAGCCGTACCCCGAAGAAATCCATGCAGATGAGCGCAAGCCAGAACCCGGGGATGGAGAAGCCGATGAAGACGAAGACTGTGATGGATCGGTCGGCGATGCCTCCCCTCCGCACTGCTGAAATCACCCCCAGCGGGATTGCCACGAGGAAGATGATGATCATGGAGGAGATATTGATGTAGATGGTGATGGGGAGTCGCTCCTTGATCTTGTCCCATACAGGTCTCGCATCTGTTGATATGGACTTCCCGAAGTCAAATTTTGAGAGGTTCTTCATCCAGATGAAGTACTGGGTGATCAGTGGCTTGTCCAAACCATAGTGGGCTTTCAGCTGTTCGATTGCCTCGGGAGTGATGTTGGGATTCATCTCTGTCTGCAGGTCAGTGGGCTCTCCCGGAGCCAGGTGAATGACCGCAAAGCACACGATCGTGATGCCGATGAATGTGGGCAGCAGGATGGATAGTCGCTTGAGGAGGTACTTCACCATATGTGCCCTCTTTTATGGGAGAATTTCATACTTCTGCAGCACCCTGGGAACATACCACTTCTCCAGATTGTATGTGATGCCCGCAGGGGCAGGCTCGATACCTCTGAACCGGGAGCTCACCACGGGGAGGGAGTAGGGTACGTAGAGGAACACATAGGGCTGTTCTTCTGCCAGGATCTCCTGGATTTCGAAGTAGCACTGCTTCCTCTCATTCTCGTCAAAGGTGTGCCTGCCCCTGACCAGGAGCTCGTCCACAGCCGCGTTCTTGAACCCCACGAAATTGAGACCGCCAGGTTCCGCATTGCTCGAATGCCACACGTTGAACAAGTCCGGATCCTGCAGGATGTTCCACCCAAGGATCACGGCGTCGAAGTTCCCTCGGTTCACATACTCCTTCAGGAACACAGTCCACTCGATGATGCGGATCTTTACCTGGATGCCGATCGTCTTGAGCCGCTGTTGGATGATCTGCGCGGACTTTTCCCTCAGGGGGTTTCCCTGGTTCGTGATGATGTTCAGGACCAGTGGCCTGCCGTTCTTTTCGAGGAAGCCGTTCCCGTCTCTGTCGGAGTAGCCGGCCTCTTCCAGGAGAGACAGGGCCTTGTCCGTGTCGTAGGGATATTCCGCAACATCCGGATTGTACCAGATCGTCCCCGGCTTGTACGGGCCCGTGGCGATCTCCCCCATGCCGAGGAGCACCCCTTTGATGATCTCCTCCTTGTCTATGGCATAGGCGATGGCCTGTCGCACCCGCGCATCATCGAAGGGTTTCCTGTTCAGGTTGAACCCGAGGTAGGTATAGCCGTCTGACAGGTACTGGTATTTCGTGTACATGGCCGCGAAGTCCTGTGTATCGGTCTGACGGAGATACTGCAGAGGTGACAGGCCCATGATATCGATGTTGCCAGCCCTGAGCTCCATGAACTGGGTGTTCTGATCAGGAATGATGCGATAGACGATACCGTCAAGATAGGGCCTGCCGGCGAAGTGGTGTTCGTTGGCCTCCAGTGTTATCTTTACACCGGTCTCCCAGTGAACGAATTTGAACGGGCCGGTGCCGATGGGGGCACGGGAAAAAGGAGTTGCTGTGATGTCCTGGTCCTTGAGAAGGTGTTCGGGAAGCATCTGGAGAGCACCCCAGCTGATGAGTGCAGGGGCCAGAGGCTTTTCATAGGTGAACTCGACGGTGTGCTCATCGATCATGCGCGCCTCCTTGACCAGCATGTACTTCTCTGCGTATGCAGTCGGGGTCTTGGGATCGATGATGGTCCTATAGGTGAACATCACGTCTCGTGCACTAAATGGAACACCGTCGTGCCAGACAACATCCTTTCTCAGGTGGAACCTGATGATCTTCCCTTCGTCCTCGATATCCCACGAATCGGCCAAGTCGCCAACAATTCTGTAGTCCTTGTCGTACTTCACCAGACCGTTGAAGATGAGACCGGCAACCTCGTGTGACGAGCTGTCAGAGGCGAGCATGGGGATGAGATTCGATGCATCTCCCAAAGAGGAATCCACAAGGGCGTCACCTGTCACGGGAGTGTTGTCGAGTGACGCGGGATCGGGGACAACTGTCTTGTTATTCTCTGGTGAGCATGCTAGTATGAGGAAAGAGAACAGGAATGCTGCAATGAGCTTTGCTAATGAGTTCATATAGTTGTAAGAATAGCAGAACCTCTCTGAGAGAACAAGATATCATATCACACCGCCATGGCGGGGATTGTCGGGTACGATGAGATTCTTCTGTGATCTCCATGTCCATTCCCGTTTTTCACGTGCCACGAGCAAGAGCCTGACCATCCGAGAGCTCGGCAGAGGAGCTGTAAAAAAGGGAATCACGGTCCTTGGGACCGGTGATTTCACTCATCCCTCATGGATCAAGGAACTGGACGAGAATCTCGTAGATGCGGAACCTGGACTCTTCAAGCTCAGCAGTGATACTCTCCCCGTACGCTTCATGCTCACAGGTGAAATCAGTACCATCTACAAGCAGGGAGACACGGTTCGGAAGGTCCACCACCTCGTCGTGGCCCCGGATATGAACACCGCACGGAAGATCGCGACCGCCCTTGCAAAGAGAGGAAACATCACCTCCGATGGAAGACCAATCCTCGGGATCACCTCGAGGGATCTTCTGGAGATCGTTCTGGAGGCAGGCGAAGGCGCTTTTCTCATACCCGCGCACATCTGGACACCGTGGTTCTCTGCGCTGGGTTCGAAATCGGGGTTCGATTCCATACCCGAGTGCTACCTCGACCTTGAGCCTCACATCTTCGCCGTGGAAACCGGTCTTTCCTCGGATCCGCCTATGAACTGGATGGTGTCGAGCCTGGACAGGTACCACCTCGTCTCCAACTCAGACGCCCATTCAGCAGAAAAAGTGGCGCGTGAAGCCACCATCTTCGACTGCGACCTGGACTACTTTGCCATGATGAATGCACTGAAAGACGGTCAGGGCCTTCTCGGCACCGTGGAATTCTTCCCCGAGGAGGGGAAATATCATCTTGATGGACACCGAGAGTGCGGGGTCTCGCTCTCCCCTTCTGAAACAAGAGAACTCGGTGGAATCTGCCCGGTATGCGGGAGAAAGGTGACCGTGGGTGTACTCCACCGTGTCGAGGCCCTTTCTGATCGTGGTGATGGTGAACGGCCTGGGCGCGCGAAATCGTTCCATTCCCTGATCCCCCTGAAAGAGATACTCTCGGAGATCCTCGAGACCGGAAGCTCTTCAAAAAAGGTTGAGGCGACCTACGATAGGCTGGTGGGAACACTCGGGGGAGAGCTCCAGATCCTCATGGATATTGATACCGACGACATCACGACAGGTGCAGGAGATGTGATCGCGTGCGCCATTTCACGAATGAGGGCCGGCGAGGTTCACCGCGAGGCCGGCTTTGACGGGAAATTCGGACGAGTCAGGGTCTTCCGTGATGGTGAACGTGATCTGCTCTTCGGGGCTGACATTTTCCGCAGGCGTTCCGGCACATCCTTGAAAGGTTCGGTTCATCAGCCGGTGATGCCTTTTCCGATGAATCAGGAGTGCGTGCTCAATGAGGAGCAGAGAAGTGCGGTGGAGTTCCACGGCAGCGTCCTAACCGTTCAGGCAGGTCCGGGAACAGGCAAGACAAGGGTGCTTGTGGAACGTATCAAGGCACTGAGAAACACTGATATCGGCTGTTCGATCCTTGCCGTCACCTTTACCACGCGTGCAGCACGGGAGATATCACAGAGGTTCGAGAGCACAGAAGCCGATGTGTTCACGTTTCACAGCCTCGCATCCCGGATCTTGCACATCCATGGCCTGTCATTTACGGTGGTGGATGACGCCATGCTCCGGAAGGAGGCCGCCTCACTGAACATTGAAGATGCGGCTTCATGGATTGACGACCTTCTTCTCCGAATGAGTACGCAGAAGCCTCTGAAGGACGAGCAGGCAGCATTCCTGGCAGAACTCAGGGAAAGGGACTGCCTTCCGTACGAGGGCCTCATCGAAGAAGCGATCAGAATCCTCAGATCCGACCAGAGCCAGGCCAGGTGGGACCACATTCTGGTGGATGAGTTCCAGGACATCAACCCGATCCAGTACGCCTTTCTGAAAGAGGTGGCACGAAATGTGAAAAGTCTCATGGTGATCGGGGATGCAAACCAGGCCATCTACGGTTTCCGCGGCAGCAGTGCACAGGCATTCGATGACTTCACCCGGGACTATCCAGCTGCAAGGACACTCGTGCTCAAGGACACGTACCGGTTGAGCTCCCCGATCTGCAGTGCCTCAAATGCTTTTGTCGGATCTGTACGTGTTCGTGCATCCCGTAAAGGAGAACCCCTCCGGCTGATCGAGACACCTGCACCTGTGGATTTCATCGCCAGGGAAATCGAATCCCTGGCAGGAGGGCTTACCCATTCAACAGTTGGGTCTGCACAGGCAGAGTACGGTTTGAGCGATATTGCGGTGATCGTGCGGACACAACAGCAGGCACAGCCTGTCATAGACGCGCTCAGGCGCGCATCCATCCCGTATGACACTGCATACGCTCAGAGCCTTGCGGAGAAGGCCGGTATTGGAGAGAGATTGAGTGTCCTGGAAGGAACGCATTGGGAGGAACTGGTAAAAGGAGTGGGTGACCAGGCAATGGAACGGATCACCCGAGGTGTGGATCCGGGGATCCAGGTCATGAAGAAGATCACAGAGGCATCGAATCTGGTAAAATCCCTTGACGGCCCGATCCATTCACGCATCAGGAAGATTGAAGAATCAGGACTCTTCAAACTCGCCGGACTCGAGGATACTCACCCGTTCTATCAGTATGCGGCACTTTTCGGTTCAGATCTGGATGGATTCATAGAGTTCTGCAGACTCAGCAATGATCAGGGGGGTCTCGGAGGAGAACGGGTACACGTGATCACGGCTCATGCCGCAAAAGGTCTAGAATTCAGGTGCGTTTTCATCACCGGTCTGGTGCACGGGCTCTTCCCGCTCACCGGATCGCCCATATCAGAGGAGAGGAATCTTTTTTATGTTGCCATGACACGGGCATCCGACCGCCTCTACCTGCTCTATACGGGCACCAACAGGTCGGAATTCCTCAATGCACTACCGCTGGATCACTGCAGGGTGCATCGTGAGAGGATCAGGCAGACATCTGAACAGATGCTGCTTTTTTAATCATATACACAAAGGGGTGGCAGACACATGGCAGTTGGGGTGAAAGAAATAACATACGTGGTTATTCTCCTGGTCAGCATTCTGCTGTCGGCATTTTTCTCCAGCAGTGAGACCGCATTCATGAGGGCGAACAGGTTCCGCATCAGGCACCTTTCAGAGAAGGGGGATCATGATGCAAAACGCGTGGAGGAGATCCTGAAGGATCCAGACAGGCTCATAAGCTCCATTCTGTTGGGAAACAACTTCGTCAACGTACTTGCCTCAGCCATTGCCACGGCACTCTTCATATCATTTTTCGGGCAGGAGGGCATCGTGCTTGCAACAGTTGTCATGACCATCATCCTGCTCATATTCGCAGAAATTACACCCAAGACCTATGCCGCCTACCGCGCGGATACGTTGTCCATGATCGCATCATATCCCCTGAAATTCGTGATCCAGATCCTGGACCCCCTGGCTCAGGTACTCGTGAAGACATCACGGGGTATCCTCTCCGTACTCGGTTTCACAGCGGTGAAGGCCGAGGCGATGACGGAGGAGGATGTCGGCTCTGTGATCTCCATGGTCTACAAGGAAGGGTTCATTGCCGAACCCAAGGCCAGGATGCTGGCTGCGATCCTGGACATGGATTCCGTTCCGGTCAAGAAGGTCATGCTGCCGTTGAACCAGATGGAGTTCATTCCGTTGGAGTCTGGTTTCAGTGATATCGTGAAGGTCATCACGACCAAGAATTTCACCCGCTACCCGGTGTACAAGGATTCTAAGGACAACATCATGGGATATCTCCACATCAGGGACATCTGGCGGTATATCGATTCCAAGGATTCGTTCAGGGTCTCTGATTGTCTCAGAGAAGCGCACTTCGTGCCTGAGACGAAGTCCATCCTCAAACAACTCATCGATTTTCAGCAGATGCATGTGCACATGGCGTTTGTGGTGGATGAATACGGCACGGTCAAGGGCGGAATCACGCTGGAGGACATCATCGAGGAGATCACCGGGGACATCATCGATGAGCATGACAGTATCCGCAGCCCAGTAGTGCCGGTGAGCGAGAAGAGTTTTATCGTCATGGGCAGCATCGGCCTGCGCGATCTGGAGCGGGAGATCAACAGAAGTTTTCCCCAGGAGTTCGACTCTCTCTCGGGTCTCATCTATCACCTGCTCGACCGCATCCCGGACGAGGGAGATACCGTGGTGTGGCAGGATCTTCTGTTCAGGATCGAGCGCATGCGGGGCAACCGCATAAGCAGAGTGCGTTTGACGGTCCAGAACGAAGAAAAGTGACCATCTCCGGAACGCTTCGATGAGGGGATGACCGGGGGTGTTTCTCATCCCCTGGTGCACGATCCTGAGTTTCACGAGCACGCTTTCCTGAAAAATGTCGTCTGTTCACGGGACTTGTATGGGATGAAGCTGGAAAGGTAGATGGAGTCGAGCCAGGACGGAATCTACAAAAGTGTAACAGACGGAACGGAAACGGCATCGTCATGGAAGAAGTACCATGTCTCTAATCACAGTGAGAAAATCCAGCGGATGTGTGGTCAGGAAATCCCCGTGTGAAATCACAGCCAATCTCCTAATTATCCAATAATACACTCATACCTGCCGTTCCTCGTGTCGCTTGAAAAAAGAATTCGAGAGTCCAGAATCCGTGCGGGCACTGCCTGGTGGCATGCTCTCTGCTATCCGGAGCGAGATCGAATTTCTTCCCGAGAAAGGAGACAGCACATGTTTTCTCTGTTCCAAAACGGTGGAATGTTCATGTACGTCATACTGACCGTCTCAGTCATTGCCTTTGCGCTGTTCTGTGAGCGGGCAGGCTTCCTGTACGTTCGGATGAGACTGGATGCGGATTCGGCCTTTCAGAAGATTCTGGGTTTCCTTGAGAAATCAGATTATTCAGGTGCGATTGAAGAGTGTTCACGTATCGAAAGACATCCTCTCGGAAGGATTCTCAAAGCAGGTCTTTTGAAATCTGACAAGAGGGACAAAGAGATCGAGCGTGCCCTGGAGGAAAAAATTCTGGCAGAAATCCCACAGGTAAAGGCACGGGTCAACCTCTTGACCATGTTTGCGAACATATCAACCCTGCTCGGTCTCCTCGGAACGATCTTCGGTCTGATCACTGCGTTCCAAGGGGTGAGCAACGCGAGTGAATCCATGAAGCAGGAGATCCTTGCAAACGGTATCTCCGTGGCAATGCTGACAACGGCCTTTGGGCTGATAGTCGCCATTCCGTGTCTTGCCGGATATTACATCCTCAACAACAGGGGGGAATACATCATCGATCAGTTCGAACAGAAGGCCCTGAGCCTTTTCAATGTTCTCTCATCGATCAAGCAGGAGAGGCAGCCTCTATGCCAGGATTAGGGAGACTGAAGAGGAACTCTTCTGATGAGATCGATCTCGACATGGTACCGATCATGAACATGTTCCTTGTGCTGATCCCGTTCCTCCTCATGTCAGCAAGCTTTTTTCACCTCAGGGCCATCAATACGTCGGTACCGGTTCTTGGAGCAACGCAAAACCAGGAAGTCCAAGAACACATGATCAAGCTCACAGTCATCGTGGAACTCGAGGAAAAGGGTGTCCGTATATCGGCTATAACAGATGAAGGCGAGCAGGTTTCACTCCATGACTGCCAGGTTCAGATTCAGGCGGGGGAGGGTGGAGAGTACCCATTAGATGAGCTTTCCGTCTCCCTCAGACACATAAAAGACCGGTATCCATCCAGTGACACTCTCATCGTCATCCCCGAAGGGGGCATTGTCTACGATACCATCATCAAGACCATGGATGTAGCCAGGAGTGAAGGCGAAATCCCTCTCTTTGAGAAAGTCGTCCTTTCGGGAAAGGTGGGATAGAGCATGGCGCTCGGGATATCCTCTCGAAGAACACGGAAATTCTCTCCTCCCAGACTCCAGATTACGTCTATGATGGATATGTTCACCATCATCCTCATTTTCCTCCTGTTTTCTTTTTCAGACGACATCGTAACCATGAAGATAGATGGAACTATCCAGCTTCCGAAATCAACGGCACAAGTGGATTACCAGGATTCCATCAGGATCGTTTTGTCTGAAGACACGCTCTGGCTTTCAGATGAAGTGATTGCATCGGTTGAGGATGGGATTGTCGTTGGCCTCGATGCACGCAATCCCCAGGAATCACTTCTCTACCGGAAGCTCACAGACTACAGAGGCAGAGAAGATCGAGTACGCCCAGAAGATGTGGATCACACGCACATCCTGTTTCTGTGCGACAAGCGCCTGGCCTTCAGCACCATAAACGCCATCATCAAAACAGCAAGTATGGCCGGTTTCCCGAATTTCCAGTTCGGGGTACTCAAACAATGAGAAAGGATGGGGTGTGCTGTATGAGATGTGTCGTGGCAAAGCTCTATGTTTTCGCAGGACTGGTTTTCTTCCTGGTTTTTCTTTTACCGGGGATGACAATTGCTTCAGATGGCACCAATGAGCCAGCGCAAAAAGAGGAGACACTCCTGAGGAGGATAGATTTCGGGAACTCCTACATCCTGGGACAGACGATCACGTCCGGCGCCGTGTACCTCCTCCAGAGGAAAAAGAGCGAGATCAAGAGCATGTTGCCCGTGCGGGAAAACTATCGACAGGAGATCCTTGAGGGCTTCCCGGTAAAGACCTCCTGTGATCCGGGGGAGACTGCACCAGAAGTTTCTCCAGGGAAATAAGACGGCATGTATTCCTCCCGGACGTATTGTCAGAGGTGAGAAAAGGGGAGATGGATATGAAAACCGGTTTTCAGGCGAGAGGATCCAGTGCGAAAAGCTGGCGCTCACGCGGTGACGATCCTGGGGCCGAGGGAAAGAAACTCGTCCAGGTATTCATTTTCAAAGGAGAGAACTACCTTGGATGGGACTGCTTTGCGCAGGATATGATCACCATTGGCAGGAGCAACGATGCAGATGTCGTCCTCGATGACCCCTCTGTTCAGGATCTTCACGCTGTGGTGAGACGAAACCAGGACGAGGTTCATATCACCCAGTCCGTTTCGGTGGAATATCAGCAGGATCCCACGTCTTTCCTTCTCAGACCTTTTGATTCAATCGAAGTCGGACCGTACACGCTCAAGATCAAGATCACCAGAAAAGATACCCGGGAGAACTATCCGCCGTGTGACATGAGTGTCCGGAATGAGAATGAAACCCGTGGATCGGAAATCTCCACAAGGAACGCTGACCAGTCTGAATCCTATGGGTGTCATGTCAGAGATTCGATCACGGATATCCCCATTGATCAGACCAGAGAACATGAAACAAGAAGGGGTCTTCACGACAAAGGAGCTCCCGGGGAGGAGTTGTTCATCCTGTACTGTGACGGGCGCGTGGATGAGGGGAAGACAGGTGATGAAGTCAAGGAGAGGCTGGCCACCCTCATCAGGAAAGATGCTTCGGTCATTGAGAAGATCCTGTCGGGGAAACGGGTCATTCTGAAAAGGTGCACCGACTATCAGGCCATTCTCCTCCTGAAGAGGCGTTATGAAGAAACCGGCATACTCTGCGGTATCGAGACTGTGACGGAAATGGGTGCGAAGGGAAGGTCCGGAGAGAGACAAGACCACTCCGGAATCACACCTGTGGCCGTGGGACAGGGACATTGTACGAATGTACAGATCGATAAGGAGAAGATGCAGTCAGAAACATCTGATGAATCCTCAAGCGATCAGAGGCCGAGAGAACGATTTCCGCTCGAGGAATGGTCGCAAGCTCCACTCACACGGGAGGATGGATCTTGGCCTGTTTCCAGCACGGTTCCACAGAAAGAAACGGCGTCAGAAACTCTCTCGGGACTATCAGGTGGTCTCGTCGAGGATGCATCTCCATCCTCCCGTTCGATGGGAGTCGGTTTTCGTCCGGCTTACCTCCAGGATGATGACGAGGATGATGACGACGACAGCCCTGCTGATTTTCTCCTCAAGGATATTCTGACATGTTCCAGATGTGCCCGAAACAGGGATATACGAGAGGGTAAAGACCATGTTCACCTGATCGAAATCATCAAGTCCAGAGAAGACCGTGTTCTCGATGTCTCATATCTCCATCACCGTCAGAAATTCCATGTGGAGACCGAGTACGGGCGCTTCTGCTTGGCTGAGAACAGGAGTGGAACAAGGTGCTACGTCTACTGTGATCGATTCTCACCTGGGAAGATCCTGAACTCTCTGGGAATCGGCATCGAGACCGAACTGGGCAGAACCGAAGAGACGCTGTTCTGCCGGAGAAAGGGCATTTACCGTCACACTCTGAATCAACACGAAGCAGTGATCATTTCAATCGGGGTACATGAGTACCACATCAGGCAGGTGATATCCACAGAGAAGCCCACGATACTGAAACCCAAGAAGAGAGATCGGGAATATACACGTCACATGGTGAAATCCATCGTGTTTCATGTCCTGGTCCTCACAATCATCGGCATGTTCCCCTCGTTCGAGCCAACGATGGACCCTCAGGAGACTCACTTTGCCCAGGTCGATTCCCGGCAGATGGAGGACATTCACAGGATACTGCACCCTCCTGTTCTCCCTAGGGAAGCCCCACCCGTGGTGGAAAAGAAGGATGTGCCTGAACAGAAGACGGTCAAGAAGCCCCTGGTGAAGAAGCCCCCTGCTGAGAAAAGTGCGCCCAAGAAGGTTGCCTCTTCATCTCCGAAGGCGGGGGGCGGTCATGGTGAGGGCAATATCAGGAACAGAAACGTCAACCAGACAGGTATCTTGGGCATGCTCGGGGAGAATATCGGACTGAAGCCCCACGATGCCATTGCTGCTGTCACTAATCTGGATGCTGTCACCACGAGTGTTGAAACCGGGTCCCAGTTCAAGGTGGATGCGATCGTAGGGAAATTGGGCGATGCAAAGATCGAAATTCCTGCCGCGGGAATGGTGAATACCAGAGGATCAGTTCAGGTCTTACGCAGTGCCGGGGTCGAGGGGGAAGGTATGATCGCTGCCCTCGATAAGGGGGAAACAGGCCAGCACCAGGTTATGGCCATGGTGAGCGCTGATCTGGACAAGACCGTGAGGATCCAGGGAGGAATGAGCAGGGAAGCGGTCAAGAAAGTGATCGATGCGCACCTCGATGAGATTACATCATGTTACGAAACGGCTCTCATCGCGAATCCCTCCCTCATGGGAAAGGTTGTGTTCGAATGGAAGATTCTTCTGTCTGGACAGGTGGGAGAGGTGAGGATTCAATCATCGACGGTCAATTCTACCGATATCCATGCCTGTATCAAATCCGCGATAAAGTCCTGGAAATTTCCCCAGCCAAAGGGAGCTGAGGTTATCGTGTCCTATCCATTCATATTCGATATCGTCGGCTACTAAGGAGAAAGTGTGATGAACGCGAAATCAGCCGTGTATCTCTCGATCGTTCTTTTTTGTTTGTGCGCCGGCCCCTGTTTTGGGAAAGGTGCACCTGATGCTCAACGTGTGGATGCTATCCAGGAAAGGATTTTTCACCGGAATCATGAGATCAGCCTGTCTCTGGGCTATATCCCTGATGATGATTTCTACCATGCCTACCCTGTCGGGCTGGCGTACACATACCATTTCAATCACCTTCTCGCCTGGGAGGTTATTCGCGGACAGGTTTTCGTGAATATGGAAAAGGACCTCAAGAAGGATCTCGAGGAAAATTTCGGCGTGACTCCCCAGGAATTCGAAGAGCCTCTGTACATGTTCCATACCTGTGTGGTGCTAAAACCCTTCTATGGAAAAGATGCTGTATGGAACGGGGGGATCCTGAACCACGAGAGTTCCTTCTCCCTCGGAGCAGGCCTTGTGACCTATGAAAACCAGTACAGCTACGGCGATCCAGATACCCAGAACGTCGCATCCCTGTGTATTGGCTATGCTGTGAAGTATTTTCTTTCAAAGAACCTGTGCCTCAATCTTGAGGTGCGCGATCTTGTCAATTTCCGGGAGGACAAGACAGTCAATGACGTGTATCTCGGGCTCGGTTTTTCCCTCAGATTTAATCTGGCCCCCAGGAAGAACGAGGAGGACGACACGGTCCGGAAGCTCAGGAAATACATAGAAGAGAGTAGAAGCCATGATGAATAACAGATACGTACTCGTGGCTATTTTTGTTGTTTTGCTTGTACTACCCGGCACGGCGCTCGGGTTACCCCCACTGATCGGGTCACCTGGAGAGAATCACGGGAAGTCCGAGGCCATCGATAAAAGCAGTTTCTATGCAGGTTATGATCTGTTCATAACAGGAGAGTACACAGAGGCTTGCCCTCTCCTGTTTGCGTACATGAACGCCTACTCCCCTGATGTGGAAGATTATGAGTGGGCGGAATTCTTTCTGGGCGTTTCTCTCGTGAAGCTCGGGCTTTCTCATGCAGCGGTAGACATCCTGACCCATCTCGTAACGCGCAAGCCAAATCCACGGATAGTCACCTACTGCCTCGAGATATTCGAGGAGATTTCCCGGACACATCCCTTTGACGACGAACAACTCATCGGGCGAGCCCTGTGTGGGGAATCGTATGATTTTGTCGAAAACGATCTCGCGGACTTCATTCACTACCACCAGGGAATGTTCGACTGGGAGCATGGGTTTCTGGCCTGGGGCAACGCACACTTCGACAAGATATCACGCCAGAGCTATTATTTTTCCAAATATCGCTATCAGCAGGCTCTTCTCATGGTTTCTCAGGAGAGGATCGACGAAGCCATCTCACTGTTGAACGACATTCTGTCGGATTCCTGTGGGGATGTGAAGATTCAGGATGATACACGCACGACCCTGGCCCGGCTGCTGTACGAAAAAGGAAGGTTCGAGGAAGCGGATCTCCTGTATCGTGAAATCGGGCTCTCCATCCTCGAGCAATCTCAAAACCTCATGGAGAGGGCCTGGGTGCAGTACAGGCTCGGGAATCCGGAACGGGCAATGGGACTGCTCTACGCATTCGAAGCACCGAGCTTCAGAAACGATTTCACCCCGGAGTACTACATCCTGAAATCATTCATCTACAAGGATGTATGTCATTACTCCAGTGCCCTTGATGTGGTCAATGAATTCAGGCATCGGTATGGATCGTGTCTTGACGACATCAATCACAGAGCTGAGTTTTCCCATAATGAAACCCTCCTGTTGCTGATCCTCAACAGGCCCTTTGTCCACAAGATCTGGGACTTTCTCCATGTTCTGGAGGAAGAGAAAGAGACGTGTACACAGTTCTTCGGGCAACCCGGCCAGGGACAAAGCGGGTTTCACACCTACCTGGTACACATCTACGATCTGCAGATCGAGGAGAGTTCGGAGGTCTTCAGGTCCCGGATGAGACAGGAATATGAATCCTTTGCCGATGATCTCCTTGCCTACGAAGAGAAAGCCAATCTCATGGCCTACGAGATCGGCCTCGATATGTACCAGAGGGTAGGCCAGTACCACTATGAGAAAGAAGAAGACAGGCCATCACCCAGCCACGATACGACTGTTGTCTATCCGTTCCAGGGTGAATTCTGGAATGATGAGCTTTCCGACTACCGGGTGATCCTCCCCAACAAATGCTCAGAACTGGAAGAATGGGACGTGTTTTTCAAATGAAGACAACTCACGGAAGAATTCATACATCAATGGTGGTTTGTATGTGGGCATGTGTCCTGGTCGTATGCCTCTCGGCAAATGTCCTGGCAGAGGATTGGGGCTACGTGAAAAGTGATCAGATCCAGGAGAACCGGAAATACATTGAGAAGCTCACCCAGGACAGAGAGAAGATCGAACATGCGATCAGGAACACGAAGAGACTCATCGACCTCTCCAGTAACAAGCCATATCTTCCTGAACTTTTTCTGCGTCTGGCCGAACTCTACGTGGAAGAGTCCCGGATCGTCTACTATCTCAGGAAGAATCAGCAGGGGGAGTCTTCATCACCGTTCGATCAGCTTGAAACCAATACCCTGAAGAACCAGGCTCTGGAAGTGTATCAGAGGATTCTCGATACTTTCCCTGACTACCCCGATCGCGACAAGGTCATCTTCTTCATGGCACACGAGTGCCGGGAGCTGGGGATGGTGGATGACATGGTGAGGCACTACCGCACGGTCATCAAGGAATACCCGAAAAGCCTTTACGTGCCCGAATCCTATCTGCTGCTCGGTGATTACTTCATCGGCCATCAGGACCTTGACCTGGCGCAGAGGCACTATACGGCTGTCCTCAATCACCCGCAGAGCCCCGCGGTCACGATCGCCCGTTACAAGCTCGCCTGGTGTCACATCAACAGGGCGGAGTTTCCACAGGCCATCAAGCTTTTCGAGGAGGCTGTAACGAGCGCAGAGAGCGCAAAAGAACTTGAAATCGATACATACAAACGTGTGGATATCAGACTCGAGGCACTGATGGACATGGCCTACTGTTATCCCGAATGCTACAAGGACAGGGAGCCGAAGGAAGCGCTGGCGTACTTCCAGCAATATTCCTGGTCGCGCCAGGTGTATTCGGCGGTCCTGGAGAAGCTGGCATACCGGTTTTTTATTAAGAAACGGTGGCACCATGCATCCCTGGTGTATCGTGAGCTGTGTTCATTGGTGCACAATCCGGAAAAGTTACTCGAATACACGAAAAACATCTTCGAGTGCTCCAAGGCATTGGATTCATTTGAATATGCGGACATCGATATGGAACTGATCGTCAAGGCCCTGAGGGCTCAGAAATATTCAACGCACATTGAGGATGAGCAGAAGAAAAAGGATCAGAAGAATTACGAACTCTACGCACGGAACATTGTCACGCATCTCCATGATGAAGCCAGGAAGAAAAAATCGATCGAAGATTTTTCAAAGGTTGCAGATTCTTACAGACTCTATCTCGAGTTTTTCACGGACAGTCCGGTTCTTATGGATATGAAATCGAACTATGCAGAGGCTCTCTTTTCCTCGAACCAGTATCTCCATGCAGGCAGACAGTACGAAGAGCTTTCGAAGAGACAGGCTATTCCTCTGAGAATGAGAGAGGAAAAGCTCTACGGAGCTGTCATTTCATACTACCATGCGCTCAAGGAGAAGGATGCGCTGAATCACTACGAGATAGCCTGTGCCCGGGCCGGCCTCAAGACAACAGGGGAACAGTATGCATCCGAGTTCCCCGACTCATCCCGCGTTCCGGATGTTCTGTTCAATGTTGCATGGATTTCCTACGATACTGGTCACTATGATCAAGCTATCGAGGAATTCACGCGATTTGTCGCCCGGTATCCAACGGGGAGTACGGCACAGGCTGCCATACACCTGATTCTCGATTCCTTCAACGTCAGGGAGGATTACGAAGGCCTGATACGGTACGGGAAGGATGTACTGAACAATCCGAAGATAACAGACACGAAACTCAGGCAGGATGTTGCAGGGATCGTCCAGGCAACAGAATCAAAGGTCCTTTCCTCGTTGACCCTTGCCGCCCTTGACGACTGGGATACCAAGAAGGGCGATCTCATCAAGTTTGCCTCCCAGGGCAGTTCCTCGGAGATGAGCGAGCAGGCCCTCTGCACACTGATCGCATCCAGCAAGGAAAAGCACGATCTGAGGACCATGATCTCCACGGTCGATACCCTCGTCAAGGAGTATCCCCGATCCGAGAAGATGGGGGACATCTTGTCCATGATCATTGATGCGACACTCCTCAGCAGGCAATACCGTCTCGTTGCCAACTACCTCGAGATGTTTGTCTCAAGAAATCCGAAGAATTCCCACAGTCAGGACTTTCTCATCGAAGCAGGTCGTATACGGCAGGATCTAGGGCAGTATGAGTATTCCAACACAGCCTATCGCAAGGTCTTGGTGATGAAGACTGATGACAGGAATATTCGGGAAACATCGATCCTCGCCATGGCTGAGAACGCCATTGCACTTTCTGATACCGATACCGCCCTTGATGTCCTGGTGAAGAACCGGAAAGACCTCTCGGGTGATACCGCTATCCGTGCGGATGCGATCATATCCTATCTCTTCTTTGAGAAAGGCGACAGAAAAAAGGCAGTGAGCTACAGGCAAGCAGCGGAGAAGGCGTATCGAGCGAGGAAAGGAGCCGAGAGTCCTCGCCTCAATGATGACATGGCGAGAATGACCTTTCATGGGACGCGACGCCTCTCGGATGTGTATTTTTCCCTTGTCCTGAAGGATTCCATCGATACCTCGGTGGTTGCAGAAAAGACAAAGCTCTTCGAGAGGCTCGAGGCAGGCTTCCAGTCTGTTATCACCTATCGGTCACACCTCTGGGCCTTGAAGTCATGTTTTGAATCATGCCGTGTCAACCATGAGTTCGCACGGTTCCTGAAAGAATCTCCGGTTCCTGATCTCTCCGAGGCTGAGAAGCAGCAGTATCTCTCGATCCTGGAAGACAAGGCAACAGTTTATGAAACCAGGGCTGAGCAGTATCTCCACACCATGAAGGAACAGGCGGAAAAGTTGCAAATCTGCGATCCCGATCTTATCGCTCTTCTCCGTTTTTCACCGGGATCATCCCAGGCTGCTGCGAGTGTTTTCGAACCGTTTACTGGAACCGTTTCCTGTTGTGAAATGACAACCGAAGCGCTGGATGATGCCGCCCTGATCGTACTGCACGAACGTCTTCTTGAAAATCCCGATGACGAAGAGACTGTATTTGGCCTTATGGAGGCATACTGCATCAGAGGTGATTACAGACTCAGTGCCATGATCGCGCGGGAGGCCCTGAACAGATCACATGGCAGGCACGATTCACGTGATGCACGACTCTACAACTGCCTCGGTCTCAGTCTGATGTCTTTGGGAGACGATACCCGGGCAAAAGAGGCGTTTGAAGAGGCACTCGAGTGCCGTACGGGTCACATCGCAGCCACGATGAACCTGGCTGCCCTTCTCAGACACTACGGGCATGAACCACGCTCACAGCAGTTGTACGCCTCACTGCCAGAGGTTTCTGCCATTGCACAGGATAGAGAACTCGTTCATCCCCGGGCAAAGGAGTACTACTATGAGTCAGTATCGATCTCGAAGAAGTGAGAAGATGGTGTCCATCCGTATCCAGGCAGCAATTTTTTTCTTGCTGTGCTGCATGGGGGGGTGTTTGGGAGGAGGATCCTCGAACTCGACTTCCACAGATGATTCGATCCCAGCAGACCGTCTCGACGATGATCTCTCTCAGGGATGGGAAGGGATCAGCCTGGAGCACACGCAGGCAGGAGGAATGCTCAGTACACATGTGAAGGCAGTCGCAGACAGTGTGCATCAAGCCCACGTTGTTTTCTTTACGGACAGTTCTGAAACGAGCGGACAGTATTCTCTCAACCACCTGATCGTCGACCTGGACACCTACACCGTTGTTTCCAGGAACACCGTCGTTGAAGTGGATAATTGCAGGACCCTCTCGCTGACCATCGGGGATGGAGATGTCCCGGTTGTTGCCTATCAGGGGGGAGAGATCAGGCAAGGGGGCTCCGAGCAGCAGTCCGATGTGATGTTCAGTATCTTCACCAATGGTCTTTGGGATGAATATACGGGAGGAATCGGGTACGTAGAACGAAATCCGGTCTTCGAAGACGGGCTTGCAGGAAAGCATGTTTCTACAGCGGTTGACACCGAAGGAAACATTCACCTGTGCTACCAGTTTTTCTATGAAGGCATCGATGCCATGAACTTCAACTATCCAGACCTTCTCTATGTGAAAAAAGACGGCACTTCACCTGAGATTCCCTGCGTGGAGGAAACGGTTGAAGGGAATCTGTACAATGCAAACGGAACGGCAAGCGAACAGAACGCGGTGGGTGAATACGCCCAGCTCATCCTCGATTCACAGGAAAACCCGGTCATCTTCTATGCCGCTGACCTTGACCCTGATTCTTCGGAGCCTTCCAGCAAAGGGCTCAGGGTTGCACGGAAATCCGGCGGTTCCTGGACAAGCGAATGGATCGAATCGGGAGTGGAGGTCGCAGGCATCAGCTGTGCAAGAAGACCGCAGGGTGATCTTGCAGTAGCCTACTATGTGGAGGGGGAATACGCAGATTCCATGGGAGTACATTCCCACTGCCTGAAGTATGCGGTCGAACAGGGGGATTCATGGTCGATCATGATGGTCGATGAGAGCACATGGTGTGGTCGGTATCCCGCCCTGGCGTTTGATGAGGTCTCGAACCCTGGAATCGCATACTATTCTCTCCAGAACCACAGCGGGAGCCGTATCCTGAAAGATCTCAAGTGTGCGGTATGGGACGGTGTTTCCTGGTCCAGCGAGGTCGTTGCCAGTGCAGGCGACATAGGATTGTACAACAGCCTGTGGTTCGATGAAGGCTCCACACCATACATATGCACGTACTCCAGAACATACCAGACGATCTATCTTTTTCACCGCTGAGGGAGGCAGACTATGAACTACAAAAATATAGCAATTCTCTGTGTGCTCGTGGGAGTGCTGGTTTCCGGAGATGCTTCGGCAATTACCGATCCGAATGACTGGTTTGATGAGTGCCCGGATGACACCTGCGGTGCACCGCCCGCAGGGGGACAGGGAGGTGGAGGCGCAGGTGGTGGTCCAATCCTGGTGAGCTACGATCTCGGTCCCTACTGGTCTCTCGACGAGGACGCTGATGCAGATGGTGTCCTGGATACCAGGGACAACTGCCCGTATCTGGAAAACGATCAGTCGAACTCTGATGGTGATGACTACGGTGATGCCTGTGATAACTGTCCGGGTATAGCGAACAACGACCAGGTGGACACAGACGGTGATGGATTAGGAGACGTGTGCGACCCCGATATGGATGGTGATGAAATTCCAAACTATGCGGATAACTGTCCTGCTGTATCCAATCCTCTACAGGCAGATAATGATGGTGATGGGATCGGGGACCTGTGCGACGATGATGATGACAATGACGGTATCCCAGACACTGTGGACAACTGCAGCAATGATCCCAATATCGACCAGGAGAATTCCGACTATTACATGTTCGGGGACAATGCTGGTGATGCGTGCGACGATGACTGGGACAACGACGGGTTCGAGGACTGGATTGACCTGTGTCCAAGATGCAGGAGCGACACAAACACGGATGGCGATGGAGATGGAGTTGGTGACGTGTGTGACAACTGCCCACAGGTTGCCAATCCTGATCAGGCAGACAGCGATCAGGATGGGCGGGGGGATGTGTGCGATGAGTCATAAGTGGAGCGTGGTTTTCTTGCCCCTGTTCATGCTGTATCTCCTGGGCGGGTGTGCAGATGGACCGCCGCTGGAACGAACACAGGCCATGACAAAAGTTACCCTCGAGGGGTCCTTCCTCACGGAGAGCCCTGATGAAATCAACTTCCCGGTCAAGGTTCTTTTCGCCATCGACTGCTCTCTGAGCATGGGGGATGCTGAGTTCGGCATTGAAGCAGGCTCAGATCCCTACTTTCTCAGGATCGAAGCGACCCGTGATTTCATCAACCGGTACAACAGCAACGAGAACACGTCGTTTGCAATCATGCTCTGGAGCAACACCGTGTTTGAGAGTACGCACGGCTTCACGAAAGACCCCGGAGTCCTTGATGACATCCTAACCGACGTGCAGAACGACACCACGACCGATTACCTCGGAACACTCGATGCCGTCTATGTGGACCTCAGGAACGATATCATCAATTCCAATGAGGAGAACAGGGTCCGATCAAAGTATATCGTGATCTTTTTAAGTGATGGCGTACCGAATGCCCAGGGGCAGACACAGGACGATGAAGACATCTGGAATAAGGTGGACGATATCACGGAGATGGTCACGGACTATGGTGTGGGATCGTTCAATTTCCACACCTTTCTCCTCCTGGGAAATTTCGGGAATGATGCCTACGGTCAGGCCCGTCAGGCGGAGGCAGAGGCGACCCTTCAGGGAATGGCCGAGCGTGGGAATGGTCAATTCAGGCTGTTCGAGAATGCAGAGGCAATTGATTTCATCAATATCGTGGATATGCGACTGACCGTGGAGTACGATATGAAATTCATCCTTGCCTACAATTTCAATATCAAGCCCGGAATCGATATCGTGTACACGGATAGCGACGGGGATGGACTCACAGACGACGAAGAGCGTTTCTATGGGACTGATCCAACCATGAGTGACACTGATCTCGACGGAATGAGCGATTTCTTCGAGATTAAAGTGAGTTCACCCGGCCACAGCCTGGATCCCCTTGATCCGACTGACAGTATCTGTGATCAGGTTACCGTTGGTGTCGATTCGGACAATGATGGACTGACAGACTGCGAAGAGTATATCAAGGGGACGAACCGTCTCGTGCCGGATTCCGACCAGGACGGCATTCCTGATGGGATCGAGTTCCTGGCAGGCACCAACCCCCTCGAAGATCAGTACGTCTCCGACAGTGACTTTGATGGAGTACTCGACTGGCTGGAAGTTCAGCGGCACACGAATGTCACCTCGAACGACCCCATTATCAGACAGAGAAACAGTTACGTCTACGACATCCAGGATTCGGGTCTGGTTCAGATCAACCAGGGTACGGATATGGCGTCTTACGTCAGGCGGTTCACCTTCACGATAACCAATATCGATATTGCTGAAACCCTTGGGTATACAACCGCAGATGGCAGACAGTGGTCTGAAGGAGACAACCTCATCCGGTTCTACCTGGCAGAAGTGCCGGAAGACGCCCCTGAGAGTCCACCTGTCTTCCGCATGGCGGAGATCCTCGTGAATATCAACGACCCGGAGAAGACCATCACCCTCACGCCTGGTGATTTTATTCTACTCGAATAAGGAGATCGAACATGAAGAGGACAAATCTTATCAATACGGCATTCTCGCTTGTCTGTGCACTGGTGCTGTCCTGTTCAGCGGATACTGATTCCTCCCCCGGGGTCTGGGGTGATGCCCAGGAACTAACCCTCAGGCAGAGGGTTTCAGGAGCTATTTCATTTGAAGGAGAGGTGGATTGGTATTACTTTCATGCCGTTGAGGCCAACAACGTTCTCCAGATCAACTGTACGAGCGAGACACTCAGGAGCGATGTGGATCTTCTCGTATCAGTCTACGAACTCGATGCGAGAGGAGACAAGGCGCTGATCTATGCCGATCATTCTCCGGACGGAGCCCTTGCACCAGCTGATCTGACCCTGAACGTGTATGTGGAAGAGCCAAAGGATTTCTACATCTCTGTCAGGGATCTTCTCGATGATGAATTTTCCGAAGATTCCTACTATCTCATGGTCGATTTTTCCGGCAATCCGGAGGGAAATGAGAATTTCACCCAAGCTACCCACCTTGAGATCGGGGACGGCGGATGTGTGAGTGATGCAATCGGATTCGTCGGTGATGTTGATTGCTACCGATTCACATCCACCGGCGGGGTCTATGACATCGAAGTTGAGTTTTCCCCGTTTGCCGATACGCTCGTGCAACTCAGCGCTTCTCTCTATAGTGCGAACGGAACCCTGATCGAATCAAGGACATCCTCTGGCATGAGAACATACCACATGATCCATCACCTTCCAGCAGAGGAATACTATCTCCAGGTTCATGACTACGGCAGGGATCATTTCGACAGTGCCTCTGCATACGAGGTCTGCGTAACTGTGGTGGATGGTGTCGAAGGCGCTCAGGATGACAGGATGGCGGATGCACTGAGTCTCCCCTCCCTGATGTTCGATCGCAGCGTTCCCTTTGCCGGATCTCTCGATTACGTCGATGATCAGGACTGGTACAGGATCGTCGTGCCTGAATCGTCATCTGGCTTTACCGTGCTCCATGTGTTGTTCTCCTCACAGACACCTGGAGAATACCAGATAAATATCCTCGATCCCGGTGCACTCTCGCTTCTCTGCCATACGTATCGGGGTGGTGGGGACACATACCAGACCCAGGTCAGGCTCGACGGCAACGAGTACTATCTCATGATTCAGGATCCACGATCCGAGGGTTCACCTGGTGGAGCCCCGTATGAAGGGATGCTGACTGTCCTGAACATAGAGGATCAGGCTGAACTCCAAGGTGACGGGAACAATACCATTGAGACAGCAGACGTCGTGATCCCGACTGCCTTTCCTGCACAGGCGACCATCGGCAAGATCGGATACCGTTCAGACGTGGACTGGTATGCATGTTCCATCGCCCCCCACGATCACCCCCAGGTCCTCGAGGTGTTTTTCGATGCACCGATTTCGCAGGTGGAGTATGCTGTGAGTATATTCGGCGATCAGCTGATAAAACAACTCGTCAGCCAGCGGGCTCAATATGAAGCAACGTGCCTGATGACAGGCCTGCTCATTGCACCGAACGATGAACCGGAGATCTATACCATCAAGGTGTCCGATGCCCAGGATGATGATGGTGCCAATATTCCCTACAGCCTTCGGGTAGACCTCAAAGACGTGCCCGCAGCTCTTCCCCCTGTGGCACCAGGTTCACCGCCCGAAGGGTCGAGTATCCAGTACTACCAGGAATCGGGCTCAATGGATGCCTCGACAATCACCCTTGAGTACAATTCTGTGCTGCGGAAGGTGTTTGCCGTGAACGGCTCGCTCCTTGACATGTCCAATGCCTCCCTCCAGACAGATACTCCGGAGGCGGGGTGTACTGCTCTCACATTCCCATGGATCGGAGGGTATATCGACTATCAGGGTGATCAGGACTGGTTCATGATCAATTTTGAGCCGCTCGAGGTATACGACGACTGGTACTATGATATCATCGTAGATCTCTACTCTCCTGGGGGCGACGTTGAATACGTATGGAAGTTCTACCCTGACAGGAACGACAACGCGATCTTGGCAGACAGATCAAGCGGGTATGATGGATTTATCGCGAGTGCAGGTGATCTGACGATCACTCCTGAAGTCGTGGACAGTACGACCCCCTCGACAGGAGATGACCTTTTCTGGCTCGGAGACAGCTGGCAGGGCCCTGCCTATTTCAGCATCAGCGATTTCAACTACCTCTTCGATCAGGAAGGGAATGAGCGAAGTGAACCGGATGATGATTGGGGAGGGTATGGATCCGCGCCATACTACTTCAGGGTACGGCTGGTCTACCATCCTGGATTTTCCTATCCGGACTGATCACGGTAAAAGGATGTATGGATTGTTTCTCGTCCCTGTGATGTCCTTTTGCCTGTTTCCCTCAGGGGATCGACGTATCCCTGAAAGAAGGTGATCCCTGTGGGAGTTCAGGCTGTGCCATCCTCGGGAAAGAGACATCAGCAGGGTTCTCTGCGCAGGGGTCACGGGTTCCTGGAACCTGAATTCTCCCTGACCTGTTTCTTGCGTACAAGGCTGAGATCCGCATCTGATGGTCTGACGTAGATAGGATTGATGTCAGAGGGGAGGGTCTCGATGGGAATAGTCTGGGCGAGGAGCCCGGTGACGAATGCCCTTGGTATCCACAGGTTTCTTGGCCCGGGAATGAAGAGATCCCCCAGCTCCTGTGAGAGGAAATCCTGGTAGAGGTCGAGCCCGTCTCCAACGAAGAGCGTGGGGCCGGTGAGTTCATCCTTGAGGGACGCCGGGTTTCTGTTCAGATAATCCGTGAGCCGTTCACCTTCAGGAGAGTACAGGGCACAGTACACCTCTCCCTTCCGGGCATCGATTATTGGGAGGATGGGAAGCCTGCTCGGCAATGCCCCGAAGGCGAGTGCATCCAGGGTGGATATCCCTGCAAGGGGGCATCCCAGGGCCATGGAAAGACCCTTCGCCGTCGCGATGCCGATCCTGATCCCTGTGAACGAGCCCGGTCCGATCCCTGAAGCGATGAGGGTGATCTCAGATTTTTTCATGCCGCTGCGGATGAACAGGGAGTCAATGATCGGCAGAAGCTCTCCAGCATGACCCTGGCGCACAAGGACACTGATCTCGCACTCCAGGCTCATATCTCTCAGGAGTGCAACAGAGCAGCACCGTGTGGAAGTGTCCAAGGCCAGGATAGTGCCGATGGTTATTCTCCTGTGATGATTCGGGAGATGTCGTTGTAGAAGGCAAAGAGCATGAGCAGGATCAGGAGGAACAGCCCGATCTGCTGCGCGATCTCCCGGGGTCTTCCCTCCACCGGTCTGCCGGTGATTCCCTCGATGAGGAACAAGAGGATGTATCCCCCGTCCAGGACCGGGATGGGCAGAAGGTTGATGATGGCGAGGTTGATGCTGATGAACGCGATCATGGAGAAGAACGGGAGCATGCCCGCCCTGAAGGTTTCACCAGATACCTGGGCGATGAGAATTGGCCCCCCGAGACTCTTGCGGACATCCAGACTTCCCGTGACGATCTTCCAGAACGCGACCCCGGTGAGTTCGACGATGCGGTAGGTCTGCATGAATCCGTACCCGATACCCCCGATGAGCCCGAACTCTTTGGTGGTGATCTCATCCGAACGGGTAATGCCGATCATGGGCCGCTCGATTTCTTCTCCGAAGAGATTCGAGTCCTTTATGGTCACCGGGGTGACGTGGATGACAAAGGTGTTCTCGCCCCTGGAGATGAGCATCTCCACCTGTTGCCCCGGCGATGACTGCTGCAGCAGGATGGAGATGTCTTCCCAGGTCTCCACCGGGGCGTCTGAAATGGAAACGATTCTGTCTCCCGAGAGAAGCCCGGCCGTCTCTGCCGGGGAATTCTCCTGTACCTCGCCGACTACCGGGCTGAAGAAGGGGATGCCGATCCAGGCAATTGCCATATAGATCACGATAGCAAGCAGGAAGTTGGAAATTGGTCCCGCAGCCACGATCATGGCTCGGACTTTCAGAGCCTTTCGGGAGAAGGCCTTCCTCGGGTCGATGTGCGAGATCTCCTCCGGCTCCTTTTTCGACGGATCCTCCCCGAGCATTTTCACGTACCCTCCCAGCGGAACGAGCGACAGTCGATATTCCGTTTCCCCGATGCGTTTTTTGAGAAGAGCAGGGCCGAATCCCAGTGAAAATTTCAGAACACCCACACCATTGACCTTTGCCACGATGAAGTGCCCGAGTTCATGGAAGAAGATCAGAATCCCCAGCGCGATGACGAATGCAAACAGTGTAATCATGGTAACAGTGACTCTGCAATCTTTCTTGATTCCCTGTCAAGCTCTATCAGCTCTTCAGGCGTACTGACACGGGCAGATGCCAGGCTTTCCATGGTTGTCACCACGAGCGTGATGATTTCGTCGAACCTGATGCGACGTGCCAGGAATGCCTCGATCGCCACCTCGTCGGCAGCATTCATGATGCACGGAAGCGTGGATGGCTTTTCCATGGCACTCCGGGCGATCCCGAGGGCGGGGAATGTTTCCTCGTCGGGAGAGAAGAACTCGATCCTGGTCTCGGGTGCGAAATCCATGGGCTCCAGGGCAAGCGGCAGGCGCTTCGGCCAGCTCAGGGCATACCCGATAGCGAGGCGCATGTCGGGAATACCCATCTGCGCCTTTATGCTCATGTCGGCGAATTCCACCATGGAGTGGATGATACTCTGGGGGTGGATGACAACCTCGATCCGGTCCAGAGATATATCGAAGAGCCAGCTCGCCTCGATGATCTCCAGGCCCTTGTTCATCATAGTGGCGGAATCAACGGTGATGCGTCTGCCCATGGACCAGGTCGGATGATTCAGTGCCTCCTCGGGGGTTATCCGATCGAAGGTGTCGCGGGGCCTGGTCCTGAAGGGACCGCCCGAAGCGGTGAGGATGATGCGCCTGATGCGGTTTCTCCTCTCTCCGGCAAGGCACTGGAATATTGCTGAATGTTCGGAATCCACAGGGATGATCTTGGCACTGTACCGTTTCGCCTCGCGAGTGAGGAACACCCCGCCGATCACGAGAGATTCCTTGTTGGCGAGGGCCAATCGGGCCCCAAGGCGTACCGCTTCCAGAGACGGGAGAAACCCGGCAGCTCCGGCGATGCCGTTGATCACGATATCCGGGTCGCACTCCCTGATGACCTCACAGGCTGCCTGTTCTCCTGATCGTATCCTGCGACCGGATACCTCAGGTGAGTGAGCACCCGTGAGACCGAGGGTGGGAACCCTGAACTCGTGTGCCTGGTGCAGCAGCAGGGATCTGTTCGATCCTGCTGCCAGCCCGACAACCCGAAACACATCGGGGTGCATCCGTAGAACGTCGAGCGCAGATCGTCCGATGGATCCTGTGGATCCGAGAACAACAACCCGTTTCATTCAACTGACAACCTTGATGACCAAGTAGAGTAACGGAGCCACCAGGATGATGCCATCCATGCGGTCAAGCATACCCCCATGGCCGGGGATGAGGTTCCCCAGGTCCTTGACCTTGAATTCTCTCTTGAACAGTGATGCGGTGAGATCTCCTGCGAGATCGAGAATGCCGATGCACCCCGCAAGAACGAGGATGAACCAGAGAGGGTATGTCCCATCGAGGGCTATGAAGCGAGTGTAGATGAGGAGGCAGAGGTATCCGAGCACGATGCCGGCAGCCACACCACCCAGCAGCCCTTCCACTGTCTTTTTGGGGCTGAGCCGTGGTACGAAGTGTCGTCTTCCCAGATTCTTCCCCACGTAGTAGGCTCCTGCATCTGCACCGAAGATGCAGACAAGGCCGAAGATCATCCAGAACCTGCCATCTATGCCTGCTCTGATCAACACCCAGAAACCGATCATGGCCAGGGGGTAGATGAGGCCCATGATGGCGAACATGATATCCTGAGCCCTCACCCTCCCCTTTTCATAGAGGAACAGGGAGACGAGCATGATGATGACAGCGGTAGTGCACAATATATAATAGGATACTGATACGTGGGATCGATAGAGCTCATAGATGAACGGCACGGATGATACAAGGCCGATCCAGCCAAGGATCCGTGCATCCTTTGCTATTGAGACACGGTAGAGTTCGTACATGCAGACAGGGACCACGACAGCGGCAAGCACGGTGAAGACCCATGCGGGACCGAAAACAGCCGGAACAGCCAGGATGACGATGAGGATCAATGCCCCGAGGATACGCTTCATAGACTGGATCCATCGACCTGCTCGCCGGTCATTCCGAAGCGGCGCTGTCGTGTATAGAACCACTTCAGTGCATTATCGAGTGCCTTTTCATCGAAATCGGGCCAGAGGATATCGGTGAAGTAGATCTCAGTATAGGCCAGCTGCCAGAGGAGGAAGTTGCTGATACGCCATTCGCCGCCTGTCCGAATCATGAGGTCAGGGTCCGGCATGGACGATGTGTCCAGGTAGCTCGAGAGGAGAGTCTCATCGAGTTCGTCGAATTTCACCCCGCCACGGTCCATCGAGCGGATAGCACGGATGATCTCATCTCTGCCCCCGTAATTCAGCGCGATGGAGAGGTGAATATCTCTGTTGAGGGATGTCTCTTCCAGGGTCATCCTGATCCTGTTCTGCAGGGTCTGGGGGAATCTCGTGACGTCACCGATCACGTGGATGCACACACCGCTTGTTTTCAGTCTGTTGATCTCGGTATCGATGAACCGCTCCAGGAGCCTGAACAGACCTTCGATCTCCTCTTTGGGCCTGTTCCAGTTCTCGGAGGAGAATGCATACAGTGTGAGATACTCAATCCCTCGTTCCTTGACTGCCTCCACGATCCTCCGGGCGGCCTGGGAACCCATTTCATGACCCTTCAGCCTGGACATGCCACGTCTCTGGGCCCACCTCCCGTTTCCGTCCATGATGATTGCAAGGTGTTGAAGTCGATTCGTCATTGACAGCCTAGTTAACACATGGCAGTTTTAGGGGTCAATAACGAGGTTTTCCGCTATCTGTGCGCACAGAATATTAATCCTTGACTTTTGTATAAGCATTGCGATACAGACTCATTTTGCGCAAGCTAGAGGTGCGCGGACAGGGCTGGAGTAGCTCAATCGGTAGAGCAGCTGACTTGTAATCAGCAGGTTGCGGGTTCGAGTCCCATCTCCAGCTCCAACATAGCTTCGGAGGGGTTCCCGAGCGGCCAAAGGGAGCAGACTGTAAATCTGCCGGCTCAGCCTTCGGAGGTTCGAATCCTCCCCCCTCCACCAGAAGAATGAGGGATTGCAGGAGACGTGAGTCGTTTTGACTGCACCATCCTTGTTGACGATGCGGGAGTAGCTCAGTTGGCTAGAGCATCAGCCTTCCAAGCTGAGGGTCGCGGGTTCGAATCCCGTTTCCCGCTCCATGACCCCTCTTTACGTGGAGA
>JBNGDS010000024.1:0-37533 GCA_049975365.1 Desulfomonilia bacterium
AGGGTGGGCAGCCATATCAGTCTACCGGTTCCATCGTGGAACCAGTAGGCCCAACCCTCAAAGACATCGGCGTTACAAAAAAACAATCTCACCGCTGCATTTTTTTATGGTGGGCAGTGTGATACATCATCTCAAAAAATCCCGATTGTTTCCTGGTGCAGATGTATGTGGGATAGAATGAACAAATCTTGGAAATGTTCACTGAACGGTGGTTCAATTCTGGTGTAATTTTGGTGTAATCGTGCAAAAAAAACGGTCAAATAAATTATATCAAACCATGTATCTCGATGTGGTGATGAACCAGATAACCGCATGAAATAACTATGTATCTATACTTTCTTACAATGGCATATGCTTGAATAAAAAAGCGTTGTTTTGGACTTAGGATCCAGTGGGTAACACCGTGGGGGTTCGAGTCCCTTCTCTCGCACCAGGTGAAAAACTGACATTTCCCCTCTCTTTCATGCTGACCGTGAGAACAGGACCGGGAAGATCCGTGTATCCAACAGGAGTGGCACGAATATTTTATTTGTAACACAATCTGCTTGTATCCCCCTGTTCAGCTATGGTAGGCTCAGTATTCATACTACAATAGGGGGGTATTCAATGTATACGAAGGCAAGTCTCATCATGTCCGTCCTTTTCCTCATCTGCTCGTCGAGCGCTTCTGCACACTTTGGTATGGTCATCCCATCGGACGATATCGTGTCCCAGGGTGAAGCCAGAGAGGTTGTTCTTTCCCTGATGTTTGCCCATCCTTTCGAGATGCAGGGCATGCCGCTGGAGAAGCCAGCACAGTTCGGCGTCATGGCCGGTGGGGAGAAGACCGATTTGACCGGGAAGCTCAAGGAGATCACATTCCAGGGACAGAAGGCGTGGGAAATGACCTACCAGGTTCAGCGCCCAGCGGTGTACAGTTTCTACATGGAGCCGAAGCCATACTGGGAGCCGGCCGAGGACTGCTATATCATCCACTACACCAAGGCCATCATGAGCGCGTTCGGCCTTGAAGAAGGGTGGGATGCAGAGATCGGACTCAAGACAGAGATTGTACCGCTCACACGGCCATTCGGGCTGTATGCAGGCAACGTGTTTCAGGGTATTGTCAAAGTGGATGGGAACCCTGTCCCCTTCTGCGATGTTGAGGTGGAATACTTCAATGCTGAAAAGAAATTCTCTGCACCGGATGATGTATTCATCACCCAGGTTGTCAAGACCGATGCTGAAGGTGTTTTCACCTATGCAGCTCCAAATGCCGGTTGGTGGGGCTTTGCGGCACTGAACACGTCGAATGAGAAGATCAAGGACAAGGATGTGGAACTCGGAGCCGTACTCTGGGTGAAATTCTACGACATGAAATAGCGTATGCACATTTCGGAAGGCATCTGTTCCCCCCCGGTCCTCATCGCCGGGTTCACCATTGCGGCTGCGGGTGTTGCCTATGGAATGAAGAAGATGGATCCGCAGAGCATTCCCAAGGTCGGGGTCCTTTCCTCTGCTTTTTTCGTGGCCTCTCTCATCCACGTGCCGATCGGTCCAACCAGCGTCCACCTCGTCCTCAACGGGCTCATGGGAATTCTGCTGGGGTGGGCTGCCTTCCCGGCCATCCTGATTGCCCTGGCCCTGCAGGCAGTGCTGTTTCAATACGGGGGCATAACGTCCCTGGGGGTCAATACCATGAATATGGCAGTTCCTGCTGTGGTTTGTTTTTATCTGTTCAAGGGACTCGTTCAGACCGGGGGTGTGCACAGAATAGCCCTTGCGGGATTCGCCTGCGGATTCGTCTCACTGACGCTCAGCATCCTTGGAGTGGCCGCCACCCTCGTACTCACCCAAAAGGGGTTTCTTGCACCGGTGAAGGTTGTCCTGACGGCTCACATTCCCGTGATGATCATCGAGGGGATCATCACGACCTTTACCATCGGTTTTCTCAAAAAGGTAAAGCCCGAGATCGTGGAGGTCGAATCATGAAGGCGGAACACTCACTGAGGAACACTGCCTGGATCGTGTGCATCCTGGTCCTACTCCTTCATCCCGCACCCGGGAATGCCCACAAGATCATGGCGTTCGCCTACAGTGAAGGCGACATGGTCCATGTGGAAGGGTACTTTGCTGACGGGAAAAAGGTGGAAAATTCTCTGGTGGAAGTGTTCGATCCAGAAGGGAAAAAGCTCCTCGAGGGAACGACCGATGCACGAGGGGTATTTTCGTTTGTCATGCCAGATGTCCCCGAGGTGAAGATTGTTCTTACCGCGTCCATGGGCCACCGTGCGGAATGCACTGTGGCAGATACGTCGAGTCAGACACAGGGAATACACAGCACAAAACCCCCGGGAAAGCTTCCTCGATCCGATCACGGGGAACAGTACAGGGCTGCAGATGCAGATCTCATCAGGGAGATCCTCTCGGAGGAACTCGACAAGAAACTCACCCCTCTCATCAGTGAGATACGAACCCAGGCTCGGGAAAAGCCATCGTTCACGGAGATACTCGGCGGCATCGGGTACATCGCAGGGATTTTTGGGGTGATCATGTTTTTCATGTCACGCAAGGGGAGGAATGAAGGGTGACATTTGAGCAGATCTCCGGAAAGCATGGCCTTCTCCATGCATTGGATGCCCGCATAAAACTCCTGGCCATTGTTCTGTATTCCGTGGTGACTGCTGTCCTCATGTCTCATACAGCCCTCATTCTGTCCCTGATATTCTCGATGGTCCTAGTCATTCTGTCGCATCTCCCCCTGCACGTCTTCTTTGTGCGGATCGGGGTCTTCAACATCTTCATTGTCTTCCTCTGGCTCTTCCTTCCCTGGACCATCCCCGGGGTTGAGGTCTTTCATCTCGGCCCTGCCGTAATCAGCTCCGAGGGTCTCTGGTATACAATTGGCATTACGCTCAGATCCAATGCACTTATGCTGGCGCTCATGGCATTCATGGCGACGACGCCGATTACCTCGGTGACCCACGTCCTCGCAGCATTTAGAGTGCCTGATAAAATCATCTATCTATTCTTCCTCACATACCGTTACATCTTTGAAATATCTCATGAATATACACGACTCGTCAATGCCATGCGCGTGAGAAGTTTTCAACCTCGAACCAATATCCACACCTACCGGAGCTATGCCTACCTGGTGGGGATGTTGCTGGTGAACAGTTTTGAACGAGCGCACCGTATCCGTTCCGCCATGCTCTGTCGCGGATTCAACGGGAGATTTCCCCGTCTCGACGGGGGGAAGATCTCCGGGCGGGATGCACTTTCTCTTGTAGTGGTCTGTGTGGTTCTGGTGGGAATAGTCTATGTCGAAGTATGATGCAATCATAGAGCTAGAGAATGTGACGTTCTCGTATGCAGGGGGCCCCCTCGTCCTGAATGCAATCGACTTTACCTTGAACAGCGGGGAACGGATAGGGATCATCGGGCCGAATGGTTCAGGCAAGACGACGTTCTTCCATATTATCATGGGATTGATCAGGCCTCGTTCAGGCAGGATACAATGCTTCGGGAAACCTCTCCTCAGGGATGAAGATTTCGTTGACGTGAGACGGAAAATCGGGTTCCTCTTCCAGAATTCGGACGACCAGCTGTTTTGCCCGACGGTACTGGAGGATGTTGCCTTCGGACCGCTGAACCTGGGCAGATCGCCTGAAGAGGCACGGGAGATTGTCAGAAAGACGCTGAGCTCGCTGGGTATTGACGGGTTCGAAGAGAGGATCAGCCACAAACTGTCTCACGGGGAGAAAAAACTGGTCGCCCTGGCCAGCATTCTTGCGATGGAGCCGGACGTGCTGATTCTCGACGAACCCACATCGGGATTGGACCAGGCTACCAAGGAGCGGCTCGTCAGCATCCTGGACGATCTGAACCTCAGTTACATCATTACCTCTCACGAAATGGATTTTCTCACCCGAATGACAGACACCTTCTACGAACTTTCCAACGGTCGTATCGCGCATGCAAAGAAGGTGATTCCCCACACCCACACGCATGTACACATAGGCGGCCAGTATGCACACGATCATGAGGATCCGTTCGGATAATCTTCTCCTCTCAGCATGGTTCGTGATTTCCAGATTTTTCCTTCCTTGACAATCCGATGTACATTCCTATATAGATTCTAGCTCTTACAGGTAGTTCAACAGAGAGAGGGGGTGTAAACAGAAACGCATGCCCGGTGTGAAAGTGAGAGATACCGAGCCTTTTGAAGGCGCTTTAAAACGGTTCAAGAAGCAGGTGGAGAAAGCAGGGGTACTCTCCGAGGTCCGGAAACGGGAATTCTACGAGAAGCCGAGTGTCAAGAAGAAGAGAAAGGCGATCGCTGCCCGGAAGAGGGCCTTGAAGAGAATGAACAAGGTGAGAACATACTACTGATGCTGATCGACAGGATTAAATCAGATCTGGAATCAGCGATCAAGGCGCGTGACAAAGACAGGGTATCCTGTCTTCGTCTGGCATTGTCCGCGATCAAGTACAAGCAGGTGGATATGCACAAGGACCTTGATGACCAGGACGTTGTCAAGGTCCTCCGAACCCAGGTGAAACAGATATCAGAATCCCTTGAACAGTTCTCTCGAGGGAAGAGGGACGATCTCGTCAGACAGGAAGAGAAGAATCTCGAAATCCTGAAGGCATACCTTCCCGAGGAGATGGGCGAGGAGGAGATAGCCGCACTGGTGAAACAGGTAATCTCCGAGACCGGCGCAACGAAGAAAGAATTCGGCATCGTGATGAAGCAGGTAATGGCCAAGATTGCCGGCCGGACCGAGGGGAAAGTGGTGAACGGTATCGTTTCGAAACTGCTCCAGTGATTCCGTAGGGAAAAATCTTCATCCTGAGGCAGCGAGCTGCCTGAATCCGATTTTCATGAAACACGACCCATTAGAGTTTTCTGCCCTGAAAGAGTGCATACAGCCTTACATTGCTTCGGATACCGGGCTTGATGCCCTCAGTTCCCTCGTCCCGCATGATTCCTGGGATACGGCCAGGATGCATCTGAACATGCTGGCTGAAATGATGAGGCTCGTCGCATCGGGAAAGGAGCCCCCATTCCCATCGATCCCCGATATCACGCCGTTGCTGAAGGTGCATGAAGGGGCGCTGCTGGAGGGACAGGATATCGTGAAAGTGGCCGGGTGCATCCAGGATATCGCCCGGCTCAGGTATGAACTGGAAACAGCGGGTGGTCTCCTGGGGCAGGCTGCAGAGGAGATTGCTCCCCTGGAGATGGTCACGTCACGGATCGGACATGTCCTCCTGCCTACAGGAGAGGTATCGGAGCGAGCAAACCCGGTTCTCAAGGATCTGCGTTCACGCTACCGTGCCGTCCGTTCATCAATCCTGGAAAAGCTCGAAGGCATCGTAGAAACATTGAAGACCAAGGCGGTTCTCATGGAGGATATCATCACCAAGAGGAACGATCGGTTCGTGATCCCGCTGAGGCATGACTACGGGGTTCATCTCAAGGGGATCACCCACGACTATTCACGGACGAATCGCACCGTGTACGTTGAGCCCCTCGCTGTAGTCAATGAGAACAACACGCTGAATCAGTTGAAGAGTTATATGATCGAGGAGGAACACAAGGTTCTCCGTTCCCTCACCTCTCTCGTCCATGATCACGCATACAAAATCAGAAAAAACCTTGGGATATACGGAGACTTCGACCTGCTTCATGCATGCGCAAGGTGGGCGCTGAAGAATGATGCCATCATCCCGGAGATTGGAGGCGACGGCATCTCGCTGACGGCTGCTCGGCACCCGCTCCTCTTCCGGCGGCTGGGAAAGAACACGGTTCCCCTGGATATCCGGATCCCCAATGATAAGGATTGTCTCATCATCTCAGGCCCCAACGCAGGAGGGAAAACCGTTGCGCTCAAGACCTTGGGACTGCTCATACTCATGGCAAAGTGCGGTCTGGCCATCCCCGCCCGTGAGGGTTCATCGATCTGCGAGGTTGGACAGGTCTTTGTGGAGATGGACACGAGCCAGGATATCACGCACGACCTCTCATCGTTCACCGCCCACGCACTCTCCTTGAAAGAGATTTATGAACATGTCCAACCGGGAGACCTGGTGCTCCTTGATGAGCCGGGAACCGGGACGGACCCGGAGCACGGAGGGGCCCTTGCGGTGTCCTGCATCCATGCGCTCCGGGGAAAAGGTGCGCGGGTGGTTGCCACATCCCACTCAGACCTCATCAAACTCTATGGAATCAGCACCGAAAACGTTGAAATTGCCGCAACTGCATTCGACGACACAGGGATGAAACCACTATTCAGCCTCGTCTACGGGGTGATCGGAACCAGCAGGGCATTCGAGATCCTGGAAGCGATCTCGTTTCCGACGTCTCTCATCGAAGAGGCACGGGGAATCGTCGGCAGGCAGGGGAATACTGCCTTGGCCCAGGCCATTCAGGACATCTCTCAGGCCACTCTCATGCGGGATGAAGCAGCGAGAGAACTGAAAGAAGCCGCTGAGCTCAAAGAGAGAATGAACGCATCCATCCAGGAGATGGAAAGAGATCGGGTCAGCACGGCCCTCAGGTATAAGAGGCTCATGGATCAGGTTGAACTCATGACTAGGAAACCCCAGGCACCAGAGGCTATACGTGAGATCGAGGAAACCCGGGAGGCCTCCGATCTCAGAGGGATCCTCGAGACAGTTCAGCCTGCACAGTCGCTGAAGATAGACATCGGGGCTCATGTTCGCATCAAGGGCGGAGACCTGATCGGAGAGGTTGTCGACCTTGCATATGACAGCGCAGAGGTGCTCTTCGGAACAAAACGTCTGAGAATCAGCCTCGATCAGCTAGAGGTCATTCGGGAGAAGACTGCACGGGATGGAAAGAAAAAGACACGGAAGATCATGTCCACTCCTTCTCCTGTGATGCCCATTGTTGTGGTGGGGATGCGCGTGGACGAGGCAATCCCGGTAGTGGAACAGGCCCTCGACCGGGCAGTGCTCTCCGGGCAGGAGACCCTTGAGATCATTCACGGAGCGGGAACGGGCAGGCTGAAGAAGGCTATACGGGACTACCTGAAGGACCTCCCTGTCGTAAAAGCCTATCACGATGGGACTGCCGACTCGGGTGGCGGAAACAAGACGGTAGTAGAATTGAGTACCCGGTAATGGGAAAAGATCAGGTTGAACACATCAAGGCCAACGTCGATATCGTGACGGTCATATCAGAGCACGTCCATCTCAAGAAACGAGGGAGGACATTCTGGGGACTCTGCCCGTTTCACAACGAGAAGACCCCGTCGTTTCAGGTGGACCCGGACAGGCAGATCTACAAGTGCTTTGGCTGTGACAAGGGAGGTGATGTGATCACCTTCCTCATGGAGAAAAAGGCCTTGAGCTTTCCCGAGGCCCTGCGCGAGCTCTCGGAAAGGACGGGAATTCCCATCGAGGTCAAGAAGGGGAAGGCGTCATCGGAAAGGAAGATATACTACGATGCGAACCGAGCGGCCATGGAGTACTATGAGCGCATGTTCTTTTCTGATGAAGGGCAGTCTGCCCGCGCATACCTTTCATCCAGAGGAGTATCGGATGATACGGTCAGGGCATTTCATATCGGGTGGGCGCCTGATGCCTGGAGTGGGCTCTGTTCCCACCTGAACAAAACAGGGGTCTCCCTGCAGGCCGCGTGTACCTGCGGCCTTGTCCTCCAGCGGAAGGCCGGGGGATTTTACGACAGGTTCAGAAACAGGGTGATGTTCCCGATTCACGATCTATCCGGGGAGGTGATCGGATTCGGCGGCAGGATACTCGGTCCTGGAGAGCCGAAGTATATCAATACCCCCGAGAGCCCCATCTTCGAGAAGAGGAAGGTTCTCTACAATCTTATGCGGGCCAGGGGGCACATTCGAGAGGATGCCGTCGTCATTGTGGAGGGATACATGGATGTGGTGTCCCTGGAGAATGCAGGGTTCCACCGTTCCGTGGCTACCCTTGGCACGGCGTTGAGCGAAGATCATGTCCATCTGCTGAGGAGGTTTACCGAGAATATGATCCTGATCTTTGACGGCGACAGTGCTGGGAAAAATGCCATGATCAGATCCCTGGAACCGTTCATGGCCAGTGACGTGGTCCCTCGGATTGTGCTCCTTCCTCCCGACACAGATCCGGATGATATCGCGCGTTCGGACATGCGACAGTGGTATGAACTCCTGTCCGGTTCACAGTCGCTGTGGGATCTCCTCTTCGATGAATCGTTTTCCACGCGAGACCCATCAAAACTTGATGACCAGAATACAATCATCAGGGAGCTTGCACCGGTGATATCACGTGTCCACGATGAAACGATCAGAAACCTTCTTGCGCAAAGGATGTCTGTACGGTTAGGGATTCAGCCGGACGTGATTTTCCCGCTGATCCGGAAGGATGCTCATGGTGCATCCATCTCCAGAGGGGATGGACATACGGGCAAACGAGCGGAAGAGGAAACCCTGGTGAGGTTATTGCTCCTTGATGAAGATGCCGTGCACGTGGTCAGGAGCCTTGATCTGCAGGTGGATTTTCATGACACTAGCATGAGGACGCTCTTCGATTATATTATAGAGAAGGGTCCGGGAATCCTGACCCAGGATGACTGTCCGGATACGATCCGGGTTCTCGCATCGCGGGTCATGGCACTGGGAGAATTTCCAGGAGATGCAAAAAAGGCCTTGATTGATATACTCTGTCGGTTTAAGAGTCTCTCGATCGATGCCCAGCTGCACAGAATCCAGGCAGATATTCTCAGATCAGAGCAGTCAGGTGAGATGAACAGGATCAAGGCACTGCTGAAGGAAAAGCAGGAGAAGATACGAGAAAAAAGAAGTCTGCGCACTACCCTGATGGAGGTATTACAGAAGAGATGAGTGATAAGAAGGCCTACGCGAAAGAGGTTCAGAAACTCATTGCCATGGGAAAATCCAAGGGCTATCTCACCTATGATGAAGTGAACGACGCCCTGCCAGATGATCTCCTGACACCTGACGACCTCGATGATGTCATGGATCTCTTTACAGAGAAAGATATTCAGCTGGTGGACACCGAGGATGACTTTGAGGCCGAGGACGACGGAATCGATATCCATGACGATGGGTCGTTGAGGTCTCCTGATCCGGTAAAGATGTACCTGCATGAAATGGGTTCCGTGTCTCTGCTGTCGCGGGAAGACGAAACCGAGATCGCCAAACGGATCGAGGCAGGACAGCGCCAGATCCTGAACGTCATTATCAATTCTCCCGTGACCGTTAAGGAAGTGATACAGATCGGGTGTGCTCTGGATAAGAACGAGATCCGTCTCAAGGATGTCATTGATATCGATGACATGTTCGACGTCGATGAGGAGCTTGCCCTGAACAGGACATTCGAGACCATCAAGGAGATCGAGAGCAAGCAGAGTGAACTCAAGACGCTCAAGTATAAACTGTTCCATGCAAAATCTTCCGCCCAGAAGGAAAAGATCAAGAACAGCATGGCAGGTGTGAGTCGGGATATCGTGAGGTTGATCCATGATATACATTTCCTGCCCGAGCAGATTGATCTGTTTGGGAACCGCCTTAAAGAGCTCAAACGTCAGCTTGAGGAACGGGAGGACATTCTTGCCCAGTGCGAAAAGCGGTTCTGCATGTCCTTCGATGAGGTGAAGAAGATCCACCGGAGGGCGAGCGAAGACGAGCCCGACGATGCCTTCAGAGGATTTCTCGAGGAATACGGACTGAGCCGGGATGATTTCTGCACGATCGTTGACGAGGTCGGCAACGTTGTGAGGGGCATCAAGAAGATCGAGATCGAAGGGGGCCTGACTGCGCATGGACTCAAGAAGGCCGTCAGGATCCTCGAGGATGCAGAACAGCGGACCAATGCCGCCAAGACAGAGCTTATCCAGGCAAACCTTCGGCTCGTGGTGAGCATCGCCAAGAAATACGTGAATAGGGGGCTCCAGTTCCTCGATCTCATCCAGGAAGGCAATATAGGGCTCATGAAAGCGGTGGAGAAGTTCGAGTACAGGAGGGGCTACAAGTTTTCCACCTATGCCACATGGTGGATCCGGCAGGCCATCACCAGGGCCATTGCAGATCAGGCGCGGACCATCAGGATCCCGGTGCACATGATCGAAACCATCAACAAGCTTATCAGGACCTCACGGGCGCTGGTTCAGGAACTCGGCAGGGAGCCGACTCCAGAGGAGATCGCGGAGAAGATGGACTATCCCGAGCACAAGGTGCGAAAGATTCTCAAGATCGCCAAGGAACCCATCTCCCTGGAGACCCCCATCGGTGAGGAAGAGGACAGTCACCTCGGGGATTTCATCGAGGACAAGAAGGTTCCCTCACCCTCGGACGCCATCCTTGCCAAAAATCTCTCGGAGCAGTCTCGCCGGGTGCTTGCAACGCTGACCCCGAGGGAGGAAAAGGTTCTGCGGATGCGGTTCGGAATCGGTGAGAAATCGGATCACACCCTTGAAGAGGTGGGCAAGGATTTTACGGTCACTCGGGAAAGGATCCGGCAGATCGAGGCCAAGGCATTGAGGAAACTGCGGCATCCTGTCCGTTCGAAGAAGCTCCGGTCCTTCATCGACTCCTGAGCATGCCTGGCAAGGAAGACGAAAAAAAGCCCGCCGGTTCCGGCGGGCTTTTTTCATGGTGAACGATGTCCTAGAAGACCAGCTTGATCCGGTGCTGGAGCAGCATGATCGGATCTGGATCGTCTGCCGGTGCACCTGGAGCATCCTCATCAAAGGAGAGGGAGGCGTACCCGCCAAAGATCTGGTACTGGAGATTCTCGGTAATGGCGTACGTTACATTCAGATCGGCTTCCCATGCGGAGAAGTCTTCCCACTGGGTGTCCTTCTGGTTGGACATGATGTACCCGAAGGATGCGCCGCAGGAAAGATTCTCAATCGGCAGCTGTATATCGGAGATGTACGGCTTGACCATGGTCATGGCCAGGAGGTCTTTCTCCGCCTGCCAGGCAACAGAACCGATATTGTCAATCCAGTCGCCCAGAATCAGGTTGGATTCGAAGTCTTCACCGTTGCTCAGCCCCCAGCCGGTGCCGAAGGGTCCGCCCTCGTCATCCCAGCTGCAGTAGGTGAGGATAAGGCCTGGCTTCCCGAATTCCACATTCCCCCACACATTGAGGTATGCACCGTAGATGTCCGCGTCTTTTGCACCTGCAAATGCTCCAAATACTGGATTAACAGCTGATAGAGCCGCGAGGTCCTGCAGGTCTTCCACCTTCCACTGCTGGTAGGTAAACTCGGACTCGAATCCCAATGGGCCGAGGTCGCCGTTGAGGCCCAGGGCCCAGCCGATGACCTGGATGCCTGTATCTCTCACCAGGTTGGGATAGAACGCACCGACGTCTCCATAGATGAACAGGGGCTTGACGAAGACGGGACCGGCCTTGGTAACCAGGCCGACACCATAGTACATGTAGTCGTCCTTTTCGGAATCCTCGATAGACTCGTTGCCCAGTTCAGCTCTCTTCTCGTAGAGGACTACGAAGGTGCCCACCGGGGTCCTGGGGAACCACACCACACGATAGCGGGCCTCCACTTGGTCACCCCAGGTGGTGGCCCACTGGCCGCCGTCCCTGAGGCCGACGTCGAGGTGGGAGTTCTTGAAGTAGTGGCGGAGCCACAGCCGTGCAATCTGAATGTTTGCACCGGTGTCATCATTGTAGGTGTAGGGATACGAGTTGGCAAATCCTTTTGCAGACGTGTCAGGTGCAGTGTCATATGAATACCAGTCTCCCCAGATCTCGTCGCGCATCTGGATGCGCATCTTCAGCTCTGTGGAGCCCACCTTGATGGTGGGGTAGAGGTTGCACTCCCCGTCCGCGTTCATGTAGGAGTCTTCTACCTGATTTACGTAATCGAAATTCTTCCAGTAGCTGCCGCGTCCAAAGAAATCGCCGGTCAACTCAAACTTGATCTCGGCATAGGCCGCGGTTGCAAAGAACACGAGCAACACGGTTAGTAAGATTTTCTTCATCCTATTTCCTCCCTTAAAAAAATTTTTTAATTTTTCTCACAAACGTTTCAAGCCATTTGGAAGAACAACAAGACCTCAGTACATGGAAACGGCCTGAATCACCAAAACCACACTACTCCTCGAAACAGTAGTATTCAACTTATGTGCCAATTCAAAAAAAAAATAAATATAAATAGTTAGAAATAACCCGCATCAGAATGTTGTTGCACAAATACCACATCGGCATCTCATTCTGATGCAAAAACATTCATGTTAACAACGTTATCATAGAATAACAGCAGTTCGCTGTCAAGGCATTTTTTCAGTTCCGTCTGTGTCCTTCATCGAGATCATCGAATACCGGGGAAGATCGAAAATGTCTCTCTGCATGCCTGGACTGAGAATATCTCCACGTGTACTGAGCTCAGAAAAGAGACTCTTGACATTGACGGGTATTACCAACTTCTACTACAATGCTGTTGATCTGAGCCCCTGTCTCCCCAGGCAATAAAACGGAGGAAGCAGGACACGATACTCGTACGATACTGTTCGGAGGTTCAATGAATCCAGACGTCTTCAGAGAATATGACATCAGGGGTGTTGTGGACGTCGATCTGACAGACGAGTTCCTTGAGAGATTTTCCCGTGCCATGGGGGTATACTGGAGCCGTTATGGGGCACGGAAGATTGCCCTCGGCATGGATGCCAGGCTGAGTTCTCCACGATTCCTTGAGATACTGAAAACAGGGATCACCGCAAGCGGGATCGAGGTGGTGGATCTCGGCATGATTCCGACGCCGGTGCTGTACTATTCGCTGCACCGGATGGATCTCGACGGGGGGATCGCGGTGACAGGCTCACACAATCCTCCGGACTACAACGGATTCAAAATTGCACTGGGGAAGCACACCATATTCGGAGCAGAGATCCAGGAGATTAGGCGCATCATGGAGAAGGGAGATATCATCACGGGGATGGCGGATTCGCACTCCTACGATATCATTCCGGAATATGTGGATGATATCATATCCCGGGTGAGGTGCGAAAGAAGTCTGAAGGTCATTGTTGACCCCGGCAACGGTGTTGGCGGTGCACCTGCTCTTGCAGTTCTCCACGCCCTTGGCATGAATGTGAGCGGCATCTGCCTTGAGCCGGACGGGAATTTCCCGAACCACCATCCTGACCCCACTACCTCAGACGGGATTTCCATGCTCAGACACGAAGTTCTCTCGACAGGTGCTGCCCTCGGGATTGGGTTCGATGGGGATGCCGACAGAATCGGTGTCATCGATTCCCGGGGGGTTCCGGTCTACGGAGACATGATAACCACGATCCTGGCCCGGGAAATCCTCAGCAGGAAACGGGGGGCAAAGATCATCGGGGAGGTGAAGTGTTCCAAGGTATTTTTTGAAGAGGTATCCAAAGCCGGCGGGATCCCCATCATGGGCAAGGTCGGGCACTCCCTCATGAAGGACCGCCTCCTGCATGAGAAGGCTGCACTTGCAGGGGAGATGAGCGGGCACATCTTTTTCAGCGACAGGTGGTACGGGTTTGATGACGCAATCTACACAGCAGCACGCCTCCTGGAGGTTCTCTCTTCCCACGACGATCCGCAGGCGGTCTTCGACAGCCTCCCGAAGCTCGTCAATACCCCGGAGATCAGGATTGACTGCCCGGACCGCATCAAATTCCAGGTGATTGAATTATTCACCCAGTATGCGAAGGACAGGTATGAGGAGTGCGTGGATATCGATGGCGTGCGCTTCACTCACGGGGATTCGTGGGGTCTTGCCAGGCCCTCCAATACCCAGCCTGTGATCGTACTCAGGTTCGAGGCCAGGAGTGAAGAGCAGCTCAGGGTCATAGAGAAAGACACGCGGGACACGCTGCAGGAGATCATCGACTCCTTGATCACGTGAAGACGAAATGGACTGGAATCTGTTGCATAGCTCCCCCACATGGGTTATGGGTAAGATAGAAAACTGCAGATACTTTTGAGAGGTTGAAATGAAAAAGAGCGTGATGTGTGCACTCGTTCCGTGCCTCATGATCCTGTTGGCTCAGGCAGGACCGCTCCATGCCAAAGGGATGTATGTCCGTGACTGGATTACCATCTCTCTGAGAACCGGACCGTCCGAAGGAGCCAGGGTCATCGGTATGGCGAACACGAACGATTATCTCGAAGTGCTCGAAGAGCAGGGAGAATGGATCAGGGTAAAAACCCCGAGCGGGAAAGAAGGGTGGGTTCAGGATCGCTACCTCACCACCCAGACCCCGAAGGCCCTGATCATCGATCAACTCAATGAAAAGGTCCAGTCTCTCACTGAAACGAATCGGGCCCTTGAGGAAGAAAACAAACAGCTCCAGAAGGACAACAGGGAGCGGAATTTCAAGGTAAGCAGCCTCACCAAGGAGATCGAGAAGGCCAAGCAAGGCTATGAGGAGCTGAAAGTAGCCTCCAGTGAGTACCTCGAGCTCAAGAAGACGTACGAAGCTCTGCTCAGTGAATCCCAGACCCATGCAGGGAAGATCGATCTCCTCTCCAGGGAGAACCAGCGGCTGAAAACCTCGGAGAGGATTGTATTCACCCTCATCGGCGGGGGATTCATCATCCTTGGCATGATCATCGGTTTTTTCCTGCAGATCATCCGTTCCAGGCCGAAAAAGACCGGGTACAAATTCTGACGAGGTGGGGAAACCATGCTAAAGAAGTATGAGAGATTGAGCTCACGGGTCACCATACAGGGAATTCTCAGGGCACGATCTGCCATCTATCACTATATCAACAAGACGAACCTGATCTACTATTCCGAACTCAGCAGGATTCTCGGATGCGATGCCTTTGTCAAGCATGAAAACCATCTTCCAACCGGGTCATTCAAGATCAGGGGGGCGCTCAACTTCTTCCATACCATCCCAAAGGAGGACGTGATCAACGGTGTCCTGGTCTCTACCAGGGGGAATCATGGCCTTGCCATGGCGTGGGCCGGACGGTGGTACCAGACTCCGTGCACGGTCGTTGTACCATTGAACAACAACCCTGAAACCAACCGTATCATTGAAAGCTTTGGAGCTGAGCTCATTGAGCATGGGCATGATTTCTATGATGCCCAGTTCTACTGCGACGAACTTGTGGCTTCAGCGGGCTATTACTACGTGGAGCAGGGAAACGAGCCCGAGCTCCTCAACGGGGTCGGGACCATGGGGCTGGAGATATTTGAAGACCTTCCGGATGTGGACGTCATCATCTGTCCCATCGGAGGAGGAGCGGGATGCGCGTCGCTGCTGACGGTTGCTCAGGCCATCAATCCAGATGTTGAAATCATCGGGGTCCAGGCGGAGAAGGCACCGGCCTTCTCCAGATCCCTCCAGGTGGGGGAGTGGGTTGTCCTTGACGAGGCAGACACCATTGCTGACGGGCTGGCTGCCCGAAGTGTATTCCAGCTTCCGTACGTGATCATGAAGGATCACATCAAAGATGTCATCCTGCTGAGCGAAGAAGAGATCCTGGAAGGGATCCGGATGGCCCTTACCACGACGCATAACCTTGCAGAGGGTGCAGGAGCCGCTCCCATCATCGCAGCACTCAAGATCAGGGAGAGGATCGAGGGAAAGAAGGTGGTGATGATCATGACCGGCGGAAATCTCGACAGGGAGCACCTGGAGCTGGCGCTGGCTCAGACTTCCTCCACATCCTCGATGGCCTTGAAATAGAGCTCCCACCGCTTAGTGACATGCTGCTGGATCTCCTGGACTTGGTCTGGACTCAGGGCTCTGAAGCGCCCTTGGGCTTTGAAGTATTCTTCAACAGGGACGAGGTTTTTCTTGTCAAGGATCTTTCGTGATGCCCCGGTCAATTTGATCTCTCCATTGACCACCTCATAGAGATCGTACAGACCAGTCTCAACGGCAAGTTTCCCGATCTTCACTGACAGACGGGGTTCGAACCCCCATCCAGGCGGGCAGGGGATATGGATATGAATATATTTCACCCCGGGGTGCGCGATCGCCCTTTTGATCTTGTCATAGAGATCCAGCGGGTAGGCTGCTGAACAGGTGGCCACATAGCTGATCCCGTGGGATGACATGATTGCGGGAACATTCTTCTTGTGTTGCAGCTTTCCCTTGATGGGAGTGTTTGCCGTCAGTGCACCCAAGGGCGTTGTGCCTGAGCGCTGGACACCGGTATTCATGTATCCCTCGTTGTCATAGCAGATGAACAGGAAATTGTCTCCTCGTTCTGCCGCTCCGGACAGGGCCTGGAGACCGATATCGCTCGTCCCCCCGTCACCCGCCCAGGCAACGACATTGATGCCCTGTTTGTTCTGTGCCTTCAGTGCACCGATGATCCCTGTTGCGGCGGCAGCAGTGGAGGCAAAGGTCACGTTGAGGGACGGGAGTTTTGTTGCAGCGATGGGGAACAGTCCCTGGAAGACCGTGAGGCAGCTGGGGGGTACCACCAGGATCGTATCTTTCCCCAGGGCCTTCAGGGCGACGCGATAGGCGATCCCAAGGGTGCACCCGGAGCAGGAACGGTTACCGGGATTCACGAATTCTTCTTCCGGGAGACTGAGGATAGTCGTCTTGGTCTGCATTGGCGTACTCTCCTAAATCTTGAGGCCGATCCACCCCGGGTCATCAGGGGATGGGCTCGATGTCGTGCAGGAGTGTTTCATTGCCTCCGTAAGATCGCTTGTTTTGATCTCTCGTCCTCCGAGGCCGAGGATATACCCGAGTACCGTCGGTCTGGGTTTCCCGTCGACATGGTGGAAGAGCGCGGACTTGATATCAGAGCAGAGAGCTCCCTCATACCCGTAGCTCAGTGCCTTTTCAAATACGATGACACGCTTGGCATTGATGAGTGTCTCTGCAATGAAACTGCCCGGGAATGGTCTGTACAGATGCACGCTCATGACGCCAACCTTGAGTCCCTCTTTCCTGAGGAGATCGGCCACATCCCGGAGGTGATAGGAGAGTGACCCCATGCTCACCGCGATATACTCAGCATCCTCGCAGCAGTAGAGCTCAAAGAAGGCATCGCCTCCACGGCCGAACGTCTCCTTGAACCTGTGCTCGATCTGGGAAACAGAATTCAGTGCGCCGCGCATGTCCTCCTGGAGGAGGTACCGGATCTCCATGTATCCATGGGCGAGCCTGCCCTTTGAATCGAGACGTACGTCCGGTAGGGTGACAGTGTTGAGGTTGGCAGGGTCTTCGGGGTCAAGGGCATAGGGTGCCCTGTACGCAGGAAGGAATGCATCAACCATTTCCTGGGCAGGAATCTCAAACGGCATGTAGGTGTGAGAGAGGAGGTACCCGTCGTAGCAGACCATGATGGGAATCATCACTTCTTCAGCGATCCTGAAGGATTTGATCACCGTGTCTATGATCTGTTGGTGATCATTCACATAAATCTGTATCCATCCGGTGTCTCTCTGGGAGATTGAATCCTGATGGTCATTCCATACCGTCCAGGGTGCGCCGACGCCCCGGTTAACCACACACATCACGATGGGCAGTCGTGCACCTGCTGCCCAGTGGATCTGCTCGTGCATGTAGAGGAGGCCATTGGCGCTGGTTGCGGTGAAGGCCCGTGCCCCGGCGGAAGATGCTGCGATACAGACAGCGAGGGCTGAGTGTTCACTCTCGACCGGAATATACTGGGCATCAAGCTCTCCTGATTCGATGATCTCAGAGAGTTTCTCGGTCAGCGGTGTCTGGGGTGTGATGGGATATGCAGCGATGACCTGTGCACGGGAGAGTTGTACCCCAAGGGCTGCAGCGACATTTCCGGAGTCTATCGTATGCATGGCATCACCTCTCATTTTTCGTGAAACGTGATTCTTCCACCATGGTGATCGCCTTTGTGGGGCACTCCTCAGCACATATTCCGCATCCCTTGCAGTATTCATAGTCGATCTGGGGAGGAATGCCGCGGGATATTACACCATCCGGGCAGTACAGCCAGCAGATATAACATGCAGGTGCATTCCTCTTCACCGGGATGCAGAGATTCGGATCCATGACCGGGCGGAGAACTCTCCAGGATCCTGTTCTTCCCGCGTCGCCGGGACCTGGTTCACTATGGGATGTAATGCGGCCGTATTCTCGTGTACCCATCTATTCACCCCGAATACTGGTATTCTGATACGACAGGAGTGCAGCCTGTGCATTCTCCCGTGCGCGTCTGCCCTGGAATTCCTCTTCGATGTTGTGAATGAGCAGATCCAGATCAAGGAAGTCGGTCGTCCTGGCAAAGGAACCGATAATACCTGAATTCACCATTCCCTCCGGGAGCCCTGCCTGGAGGGACAGGGATGTCACATCAGCGACAGCGATCCGTTTCCCGTCATAGGCGTACTCATCGATGGATTTGGGAGAATTGATCACGAGTGTGCCTTCAGGTTTCAATCCGCTGAGGATGTCAGCCTCTTCCAGGAGCAGGTGATCCAAGATCACAATGATATCAGGGGTTGTAATGGGGGAGAGGTCGTAAATCTTCGTCTTTGAAATCTTTAGGGAGGTGAACACCGGAGCCCCCCTCCTCTCCGTGCCGAAGGTGGGGACCATCACCACCCCGGGATACCCAGATTCAAAGGTTGCTTTTGCCACGATCTTCGCAGCGGTAATAGCACCCTGTCCCCCTCTGCCGTGCCATCTGATTTCCAGGTTGTCTTTCTTCATGATCCATCCGTTCCTGTTCGTTCACGAGTATGCATACATCAGACCATCATATGATCAATGGCAGGAAGATTTCAAGCGGAGATGAGAACCTCTGCGATTCGGGCAGGAACACGTCCGGTTGGTTCCCGCGTTACTGACCAACGCTCCCCAAGCGTGGAGCGCGATGATACGGTCGCTCGTACGACTTGGTCAACCCATACCCGTGGTCTTTCTGTATGCCGCGGCATCTTTTTGCTGATCCGATTTCCCTGTCCACCACTTGCGGGAGCCTTTATATACCACTATTCGTGTTTAATCAAGGCACATACTTTGCATAAATCCCTGCATGGTTCACCAGAAAGAAGGAGAAACCTGCAGGGGGAAGGATATGATTGTACACGAAGCCAAGTCGTCCATACGAACACAGAAACTGACAACGGGTGAATTTTCAAAACAAAAACCCTTGGCACTGTTCACGGAAAGCATGATCACGCTCCTGTCAGGGCAGACCACACACACCGCATTCGTCGATCTTGTCTCCCTGATGGCACAGTCGTTTCCCTTTGCGGCCCCGGCCATCTATACGACGATACACGGGCAGGAAAGGAAGGCGTACTCGGTCTGTGAACGCATGAATGAAGGCTCTCTCGATGCGCTCCGGGTATTTGATAGCGATTTCTACACACACGTGGAGGTGCTGGTGGGAGGTCATCCTCCCGGGATCAGGGATCGAATCGATCTGACGATTCTGCATACTCCCCACGCCCAGGTCGTGCTCTCCATCAATGGAGGCTTGCACGAAGACGTCCTCAGGGAATGGGCCAAATTTTTGACACCTGCTGTCGCAAAACTCATGGACAACGAAGTGCTTCTCCACATGGCATTCAGAGACGGACTCACAGGATTGCTCAACTACCGGGCGTTTCAGGAAATGATAGAGACGGAGTGGCAGCGCGCAAAGAGGTACAGGACAACGTTCTCCCTCATGATGGTCGACATCGACTGGTTCAAGAAGGTCAACGATGAGTATGGGCATCAGACAGGAGACAATGTCTTGAAGGTCCTGGCTGAACGGCTTCAGGCCCGTCTCAGGAAAAGTGATCTCGTCTTTCGCTACGGAGGAGAGGAATTCATGGTACTGCTTCCCCAGACAGGGCTCTACAAGGCGAGGATGCTTGCCGAAAGGCTCAGGCTTGTGGTTGAGAAAATGAAGTTCTTCCATGGTGCCAGGGTCACGGTCAGCGTCGGGGTAAGCCAATATCAGGATGGACTAAGTTGGGCAGATCTAGTAAAACAGGTGGACAAGGGGCTGTACCTGGCAAAGGAAAGAGGCCGCAACAGAGTCGAGATCTTTAAGGATATTTCATGAACATTGACAGTCTTCTGGATCTAAGTGGAAAGCTCTCCCTCTCTACGCTCGATGGCCAGAGATATTCCGGAACGGTCATCGAGGTATCTGGGGAGGAGAGTTTCGTGTTTCTCCCCGAGCAGAAATGTACGATCACATCGGGCAGCGTGGTGAAGATATCCGATGATCAGGATTCTGTCTTTGCAAAGCTTATTGAACAGACGGATCATGGTCTGAGGATGTGGATGGAAAGTTACACCTCTCCGGGGAACGAACGCAGAAGTGATGTTCGCATATACGACAAGATCTATTACAGTGCCAAGCTCATCTGCCATAGGGATGAGAAATCAGATGAACTTCCCAAGGCACTTGAGCGGATTCGTGCCAATAAACTCATCATCGACTCCTTCCTGAAGGGGAAATACGGATACCCGGGTGCGGATGAGATTCCGTACACGAGAGAGTCTCCGTACAACCAGGTCATGTGGGAGATGAACAGGAAACTTGATCTGCTCGTCCACATGCTCCTCGCTGAGGATTTCAAGGAACTCATGGGTTCCCGGCCTATGGATGTCAATATATCCGCATCTGGGATACGGTTTATTACCAATACGTCTTTTGATCACGGAGATCTCCTGGAAATCAATCTCATCCTTCCCATGGTCCCCCTGCTCTACCTCAGGCTGGTGGGGGAGGTGATACGTCAAAAGAATGTCACAGGGTATGAGGTGAACCGGTATGCCGTGGCAGTCAGGTTCCTCCGTACGGATCCAGAGACAAAGGATGACATCATCCGGTACCTCTTCAGGAGGCAGAGGGAAGTGCTCAGGAAGAGGCAGGATCGAATCTCGGAAACACTGTAAGATCATGTGTCCGTGAAGAACGCCCTCACGGGAGCAGGCACCCCCTTCAGGAGCAGAGATACGCCCTCTTGACATAGAGATGAGATCTGCTTATAGCCTTGGGTCGTGGAGTTGAGAAATTCACGTGTTACACAGATAGCTCTCGGTATCATCGCTTTTCTCCTCATAGTCTTTGCGGTCATTGTCCTGGATGCATACCGGCAGGTGAGAAAGATCGGCGTCGGATCAATCTGGCATATTCCGTCGAAGATCTACAGCATGCCGCTGACCATCTCGTGTGGGGATGATATTTCACGCATCGGTCTGGAGCAGAGGCTTCAGAGACTCCGGTACCGTGCCGTCCCCGAGGTGCGGTTCCCGGGTGAATACAGCCCGGAGAAAGACACGATGACGATCTTTCTCCACGGGTTTTCCTCCCCTGAAGGGGAGTCGAACCCCACGCTCGTAGAACTCCGTACCGAGAAGGGTATCGTGCATGAGATCTCGGAGCCGGGAAAAGGCTCCCGACTCGAGCCTGTACAGCTAGAGCCGGAGCTTCTGGCTGAGGTTTTTGATGAGACCTTCGAAGACCGGACGATCGTCTCTCTGGATCAATGTCCAGCTGATCTGCATGATGCCATCATCGTCACAGAGGACAGGAGGTTCTATGAGCACGGTGGCATCGATTTCAGATCAGTTCTCCGAGCCCTCCTTATCAATCTTCGTCAGGGCGAAATCGTGGAGGGTGGTTCGACAATCACCCAGCAGGTCGTGAAAAATCTGTTTCTCACGAGCGAGAGAAGCATCGTACGCAAGGCACGGGAGACCCTGATGGCCGTGCTCATGGAGAAGGTGTACTCGAAGCAGGAGATCTTCTCCATGTATATCAACGAAGTCTACATGGGGAGATGGGGTCATGCAGGTATCCATGGGATGGGCAGGGCGTCCCGCCTCTTTTTCGACAAGGACATCTCTGACCTTGATCTCGCAGAATCAGCCCTTCTCGCAGGCATCATCCGTGCGCCGAACCGGTATTCCCCATACAGCAATCCGAACAGGGCCATACTCAGGAGAAATACGGTTCTCGAACTCATGCTCCGGGAGGATGTGATCACGGATGCCGAGTTTGAGCATGCACAGCATACCTCCATAGATGTTGTACCTCTGGAGCCGGTTTCCAGGCAGGCCCCTTTTTTCATCGATCATGTCATTACATCGCTGAGTGATGACTACCCTGTGGATCTTCTTTCCCGCGGGGGATACAGGATTTTCACCACTCTTGATGCACACATGCAACTCACCTCTGAAGAACTGATGCACCACGTTCTGAGTTCTTATCCGGAGGACATTGAAGGCGCGGTTGTAATCCTTGATCCTGAAATCGGCGAGATCAGGGCAATGGTGGGAGGGAAGAGCTATGCGCGATCACAGTTCAACAGAGCCACCCAGATACAGCGCCATATCGGATCTCTCATTAAGCCGGTTGTATACTATAGCGCACTTAGGAGAGGCTTCACCCTGTCCACCCTCGTGGAGGACAGCCCCGTACGTCTGACACTGGACGATGGCACACTCTGGAGTCCAGCGAACTACGATGACATGTCCCATGGCACGGTTACCCTCTTCGAGGCCCTGGTCAATTCGTACAACAGGGCCACGGTACGAGTGGGGCTCGATGTCGGGCTGGAAAATGTGATCTCGGATCTCAGGAGCATTCTGCCGGGATGCGCCCCTGATCCACACCCTTCGATCCTGCTCGGTGCCCTTGCGTGTTCTCCCCTGGATGTGGCAAATCTCTACAGTGCCTTTGCCACTGGAGGGTTCAGGATTCCCTCTTCGAGCGTCCGCGGGATCATGAACGAAAACGGGACCGAACTCATCCACCACCCAAGGAGAGACAGACGGCTGATTCTGGATCCCTCGTCCGTTTACCTCGTGGACGCCGCATTACGGGAAGTCGTCATTTCCGGTACGGCACGAGATGCACAGATGTATGGCATGCCTGAAGGTATCTGCGGAAAGACCGGGACCACGAACGAGATGAGAGATTCCTGGTTTGTGGGGTTCAGTCCAGATATGACGGTTGTTGTGTGGCTCGGTGATGATAGCTTCAGGCCCATCGGGTATAGTGGTGCCACCGGTGCCATGCCCATTGCTTCGATGATCCTCAAACGACTGTGTGATCCTGTCCATTGGGAGATTCCGGAAGATATCGTGCTGTGCAGGATCGACCCGATCAACGGAAAGAGGGCGGGTGTGTGGACGAAGAATTCCCTCGAACTGCCCTTCATTCGGGGAACAGAACCCCTCCAGGTTTCCCAGGAGGGTGTGCCGGGGCTGATACGGTTCTTCAAGTCACTCTTTGGAAAGAAAGAGTGACTTCGCTTCAGGCATGTGGAACTATCAGGCGGAACAGGCTCAGGCGGGGTCCGTACAGTGAGGAGAAAAGCCTTGCGGTCCTCGGTTGGTGCGGGTATGGTAGGTGCCTATGGATTTTCGGAATACCCTGTGCCACTGGTGCGATCGCAGGATTGGAGCTATTGAAAACTGCCGGGGCTGTCCGAGGTATGCAAAATATGTTCTCAACAAGAATATCACACTGAATTCTGAAGCATTCTGCAGGGTGTGCATCCATGAGAATGATCCAGAGCTTGCTGTCTACTGTTCCAGGAACCGGTTTTACCAGCAGGACAGCGATGAACCGTTCGATTGCTACCGGTTCTGCCTGGCTACCGATGACGACAACACCCCATAGGAGGGGAGACTCTTCCCTGGAATCCACCACACACGTACGTTGTACGCAGGCACACCAGATGATGGTTCGAGAAGATGTATTCTGTGTGCAGCCAGTCTCCAGAACGCCCGATGCCGTGGTTCCTTCTGTTTCCCAGCGATGGACGGGGAGAGGGAGTGTTTCGGTCAGCAATCAACCCGTTGACAGAGAAGATATCTTTTCGCTATCCAGAGCTATGGAACAGAGACGTGTGTTCACCATCACCTGCACGATGCAGATTCACTGAGGAGAAACGGGTGAACGCTGGGTTCATGACGGAGAATCTGCACAAGGTGACCGCGTATCTCAATGCCGATGACACGGGAGAGGAATCGATGAACACTATCTCCGGCATCACACAGGAAAAACCTCATCCCGGGGCTTCTGAAATGGGGGTGAAGGTTCAATGAATATTTACTCATGGGTGGATCAACATGCGAAATCAAGGCCCGGAAAAGTCTGTATCCGTCTGGGCGAACGGGAGGTGACCTTTTCAGAACTATCCGCATACACACGTGCCCTTGGCGCTGCATTGAAGAAGGGAGGCATCGGGAGAGGGGACCGCGTCACCGTTGTTTTGCCCAATATCCCGGAGTTCGTCATCTCGTATATGGCGGTCGTTGGCCTGGGTGCTGTTGTGGTGCCGGTAAACCCATCCTTCACACCGAGGGAACTCAGGCACATACTCACTGATTCGGATTCCAAGGCGATCATCCTCGAACATGCAAACCTCGATACCTACACGGCCATTGAACAGGAGTGCAGACAGGACATCGTCATCACCACAGGGAATGAAGGAACATTTTCTCAGTGGGTCCGCGGTCCCGGTGAGGCCATCGGTGAAGACATGGATCCGGATGATGTGGCTGTCATGATCTATTCATCGGGCCTGACAGGAGAGCCCATGGGTGCCATGCTCACCCATGCAAATCTTGATCATAATTCTGATCTCATGAGGCTCTGCATGGGAGCAGACGATTCTGACACCACACTCACCCTGATCCCCTGCTTCCATTCTTTTTCTGCAAGTGCCAACATGCTCTCCATGCTGCGCTACGGGGGGACGATCCACCTGGTAAAGAAGCTTGACTTCAAGGAGCTGCACCATGCACTCTCCTCAGGTGCCATCACGTCGATCTGTGCAGTTCCCACACTCTTTTTCGGTCTGGTCACGCATCCCGATCTCCAGGATGTGGATTATTCCGGTGTGAAAACTCTCGTCGCTGGCGGCTCTGCCCTCTCTCTGGACATCTACAATGCATTTAAAGAGCGGTTTCACCGCAATATCAGGCAGGGATACGGGATTACCGAGGCTTCACCTGTGTGTACCTGCAACTACAGGCCATACCCGATAAAACCTGAATCGATCGGTATCCCTGTGCCGGGTGTTCAGGCCAGGATCGTGGATGAACAGGACAGGGTGCTGAAACCCGGGGAGAGGGGGGAGATACTCTTTACTGGACCCAACATCATGAAGGGGTACTACAAAAAGGAACACGAGACACGGAATGTCATCAGAGACGGGTGGCTCTACACGGGTGACCTGGGATTTATGGATGAGGACGGCTACATATATATCACGGGATACAAGAAGGATATGGTGATCACGTCTGGATTCAATGTCTACTGCAGGGAAGTCCAGGATGTTCTGAATTCGCTTCCCGGGGTCAAGGATTCTGCCATCACCGGTGAGGCCGATCTCATGCGAGGTGCGATCATCAAGGCATTCGTCGTCAGTGATGATTCCGGCGTGACGGAAAACGACATTAAACGGAGTGCCAGGAAGCTTCTGGCATCCTACAAGACACCGAGGAAGGTGGTTTTTGTTCGAGAGATCCCCCGGGATGAGAATGGACGGGTGATCTTCGAGGGCATGGAACCTGTGGGATGAAGGTGTGTGAGCTCTGTCCACGGCAGTGCCGTGTTGACAGGACAGAACATCTCGGTGCCTGCGGAGTTGACGCTGCCTTGAAGGTGGGCGCCATTGTCATTCACAGAGGGGAGGAACCCCCGTTCAATGCTGGTGCAGGGTCAGGAGCGGTATTTTTTTCAGGATGTCCTCTGCAGTGTTCTTTCTGCCAGAACAAACAGATCAGCCACCATGCACTCGGGACCCCGATTACTCCGGGGCAACTCGCCAATTTTCTGGTTCAGTTCCAGGATGCAGGATGTTCCACAATCAATCTTGTGAGCCCCACGCACTATACACCCCAGATACTGGATGCTCTCGATCAGGCCCGAGATAGGAGACTGGTCCTCCCGGTGATGCTCAATTCGAGCGGGTATGAACGGCCGGACATCCTCAGGCAATGGAAGGATTGTGCACAGATCTATCTCATGGATCTCAAGTACGGTGACAACCACACTGCGAAGATCTTGAGCAGGGCAGATGATTACTGGGATCGGAGCCGGGAGACGATTGCCTACCTGTTGGAGTCCGTCGGCCCGCTGAGGGTGGATGGAGAAGGCCGTGCCGTTGAGGGACTGATCGTGAGGCACCTTGTTCTCCCCGGCATGCGCTCGAATCCATTCGCAGTCCTGGAATTCCTCGCCGGGCTTTCCCTGGAAATCCCTATCAGCATCATGTCACAGTACACCCCTGCGTACTACGACGGGGATATCCCGGATATGAAGAGGGCGATAACTTCAGAAGAATACCGGGTAGTCCTGGAGAAAGCCGATGAGTTCGGATTCGAGACGATGTATGTCCAGAGCATGGACTCACCCTCTGTCTATACCCCGGACTTCACAGCCGAAAGACCGTTCTCAGACGCTGAGCGGCTGTTCTAATGGGTCCACATGCACGTCGTTTCTCTGTGAGAGAGGGCCAATCACTCCAGGGCATACCATGCGCACGAAGAAAGGGTTTCTTCACTCTGTTCCCACCGGTATGGGTACACCGAGAAACTCATGGTACTCACCAAGACGTGAGGATGTACCCAATCGGTCACGAGAGGACATGCTATTCCATCGGGGAACCGTGTGTATTGCGGTAGCTGATAAGCTCGCTCGTAATGGTGGCAGCCTTTTTTGTATCCATGTAGGAGAGAATACCCCCTGCGATCTCTCCTTTCATGTTGAGGAAGACTTCGACTGCGACATCCAGGTCAAGATTGTTCATGAGGCTGGCAGCTGCCTGGGGTTTCATGGAAGAGTAGATCTTGACGAGGTGTTTTATCCGCTCATCACTGATCCGGCGGTAGGTATCAACTTCGGCCTTCACGGACGCTTCGAGATCCTGGAGCACCTTGATCTTTTCTTCTACCCGTTGTTCCAGTTCCTTCAGTTCCATCTCCCTGAGCTGGATCTCTGACTCCCGTTCCTGTATGATCTCAAGGCGATCTTTTGGACTCTGAACAGGTTGTACCTCCCCTATGACCTGTTCCTGGCTGTCCGCAGCACTCAGATTCGGTTTCAGGTCCACGTAGATCCCTAGAAACACGAGATTTATTACCAGTACCATGAGTAGGATCTTTCCCTTCATGACTGACCTCCATGCCGCATGATCGCCATTTCGTCAATGAACCGCATCTCTTTTCGATTCTGGTCAGTTTGGTACCTCTCCTGGTGAATCTCCTTGAGCCGTTCGATTGCCTTTGAGTCTTTCTTTGCCTTGAGCAGATCTTCCCGTTTGCTGTTCATCTGTATCTCAGCAGATGTGACGTATTCACTGAGCTGAGAGATGTCGTGCTCCAGGTGAGAGAGGTAGTCATAGTACTGTTTCACGTCTTTTGAGCTGAGTCCTCTCTTCATTCTTGCCACGAGTTCTCTGCGCAGATCATCTCTGGCCAGTGTCTTTTGTTTCCTCATGTTCACCAGGGACAGATACTGATGCTGTGCCTTTGAAAATGCCTGAAGGGCGAGGTCTTCCCTGATCTTCCGAACCTTGAGGACTGTCTCGAATCTGAATGTGAACGCCATTACATATCCTTCTTTGGTGCATCGGTCATGATGGTTCCCATGAGATGCACCGTCTCATGGATGGTAGCCCGTGCATGGATCTCCTGCCGGAGGAAGCCATTGATGGAATCGATATAGTTCAGGGCGGTATCGATCTCGGGATTGTTTCCCTGCGCATACGCCCCGATGTTGATGAGATCCCGCGCTTCTTCATATACGGCGGCAATCGATTGAATTTTCCGGGCGAGATTCAGGTGTTCATCATCCACGATATCCTGCATGACCCTGCTCACACTTCTGAGGATGTCGATTGCCGGGTAGTGATTCCGTGACGAGAGATCCCGGGAAAGGACAATGTGACCATCGACGATGGATCGGACGGTATCGGCGACCGGCTCAGTAAAATCATCACCTTCGACCAGCACAGTGTACAAGCCGGTGATACTCCCCTGTGAGTCCGTATTTCCGACTCGTTCGAGAAGTTTCGGCATTTTTGCAAAGCAGGATGGAGTATACCCCTTTGTGGTGGGTGGTTCGCCGATGGCGAGCCCGATTTCCCGCATGGACATTGCAAATCGGGTGATGGAATCCATCATGAGCAGGACATCGAGTCCCTGATCACGGAAAAATTCGGCAATGGTGGTTGCAAGATACGCTCCCCTGATACGGATCAGTGCAGGCTGGTCAGAGATTGCCGCAACAACCACAGAGTGTTTCAGCCCATCTTCCCCGAGATCCTTTTCCAGGAATTCCTTGACCTCTCTCCCTCGTTCTCCGATGAGCGCAATGACGTTCACGTCGGCCTTGGTATGGCGTGCCATCATGCCAAGCAGGACACTCTTCCCCACCCCCGAACCCGCCATGATCGCCATTCTCTGGCCCTTGCCCACAGTGAGGAGCCCATTGATGGCCTTAATGCCCAGGTCAAGCGGTTGCCTGATACGCCGTTTGGAGAGAGGATTGAACGGGTTTCCATACAGGGGGAGCTCCTCATTGAGGACGAACTGTCCCTTCCCGTCGAGGGGATTGCCCATCCCGTCGATCACCCTCCCGAGAAGGTCATTGCCCACTTTGACGGATGGATTTGATTTTCTCGCAACGATCATGCTCCCGGGCCCGATGCCGCTGAGGTCACCCAGGGGCATCAGGAGAACACGTTTATCCTTGAATCCGACAACCTCTGCCATGATGGAGTGCTTCATGCCCTTTGAGTAGATCTCGCACATTCCCCCCATGGCGCTGCCAGGGCCGTGCCCTTCGATAACCAGGCCGACGATATTCGTGACCTTTCCACGGACCTGGATCGGTTCCACCTCTTTCACCGGGATGAGGAATTTTTTCAGATCAGTCATTGTTTACCAGCACATCCTGCATATGTTCAATCTGGGATCGGATACTGGCATCGATTTCACCGAACTCTGTCTCGATGATGACGCCGCCGCGTTCGAGGGTCGTGTCTTCGACAAAGTGAATCGTGCTTCCCCTGCTCAGGGAGCGGGAGAGAATCTTCTCTATCTCCCGGATGTACTCGAAGTCCGAGGGGTGGAGTCTCAGTCGAATCTCGTCTGTCTCCATGAGGTGTGTACACGCAGCCCTGATCGTGTCGAGAACGATATCCGGATTGATTTGAACCGAGCGGTGGATGATCTTTTCCGCGATGAGAACGATGATCTGGAAGATCTGCTTCTGATTCTCCTCTATGATGTGTACGCGCATCCGAGCGAGTTCATCGATGGCGGCACTGAGAGTATCGAAGAGAGGCTCGATCCTCTTTATGGCCATTTTCTGGCCCTGTGCCTGCCCCTGCTCGAGGCCCTGATTATAGGCCTGCATCTCTATGGACTCCTTTTCCAGGCGGGCCGTTTTCAGGATTTCCTCTGCCTGTCTTCGTGATTCCTCGAGCTCGTTGAGCTTCTTCCTGGGGTCCATTTCCCTGATGCAGTATGGGGTGATGCTGCATTCTTGGGGAGCGCTGTCTTTGAGAATCCTAGATGAGGACATCCTCGCCACCTTTTCCCCCGATGACAATCTTGCCGGCAGCTTCCAGTTTCCGTGCCACCCGCACAATATTCTGCTGTGCATTTTCTACATCAGAGAGTTTCACGGGACCCATGGCCTCCATGTCTTCCATGAGCATCTCGGCAGCGCGGGACGACATGTTCTTCAGGATGAGAGACTTGAGACCTTCGCTTGCAGTCTTCAGTGCAAGGGAGAGATCCTCGTTGGTGATCTCCTTCAGGATGGTCTGGATTCCCCTGCCGTCGATATTCGCGAGATCCTCAAAGACGAACATCTTCTGGCGTATGCTCTCAGCGAGATCCGCATCCAGTTCCTCAAGGGTCGAGAAGATCGTGTTCTCCGTAGTATGATCGAGCTGATTCATGATTTCGGCCACCGTCTCGATTCCCCCGAGTTTCTTGCTCTCCGTGGACCCCATTGCCTCGATCTCCTTCTTCAGTACCGAGTCCACATCCTCGATCACACCGGAAGGGACAACCCCAAGGTTCGCCATTCGGAAGATGATCTCCGGTTGAAGCTTTTCAGGCATTTCCCGTATGATCTGCGCCACCTTTGTGTGTTCGAGATGTGCAAGAATGAGCGCGATGGTCTGGGGATGCTCTCCCTTGAGATAGTCCACCAGCAGAGAAGGATCCACTCCACGCAGGACAGCAAACGCTGCGGTGTCCGTGGCCTGAGAGATGGATTCCATGATGGGTCTGGCCTTGTCGTTCCCGAGGGCTGAGACGAGGGCATCCCGGAGATAATCAAGTCCCTTGCCGGTGATGCCGCTTACCTCAGAGCTCATCTGCTGAAATTCATCCATGATACTCTGAACTGTATCAACAGGGATGGTGATATCTTCCAGGCTCGCCATCCGCTTTCCGATGAGTTTGATCTCGTAGTCGCTCAGACCCTTGAAGATCGACTGGGTGAATTCATCCCCCATTGCCATGAGAAAGATTGCAGCCTTCTGCGGTCCGTCAAGTTTCTTGATCTTTCCCATCACACATTCTCCTGCAGCCACGATTTGACAACTGCCGTCGCAGTCCCCATATCATCCTTGCTGATGTGTTCGATGAGCTTCCTCTTCCCGTGGACCATCCGTTTCATTTCATCGCTCTTGGCGGCAACTTCAATCTGCGGTCTTTCTTCCGCTTCGATCTCCTGCATGTCGTCACTCTGGATGGCCTTCTGCTTTTCAGGAACCTTCTCAATGACCTTGACAGACTTCGTCACCCACTTCAGCATGGGCCTAATCACAAAGAGGAGGAGCAGAAGGATCACCAGGAACAGGACCAGAGGTTTCACGAGAGAGATGATCAGATCTCTCTTCTGAGCCTTTTCAGACAGTGCAGTGATATCACTGTCTCCCTGTGCAAAGGGAATGCACGAAACCGAGATGATGTCGTCACGATCCGCATTGAATCCCACTGCGTGTCTGACCGCGTTCTCTATCTCTTTGAGTTCAGAGGTCTGCCGGGGGATGAAGACCCGATTGCCTTCAGTGTTTTCTTCATACGTGCCGTCCACCACAACCGAGACCGTCAGTCTGGTGATGTCTCCCGGTGAGTAGATGCGCTCTATCTGATTCCTTCCAATTTCGTAGTTCCGGATGACATCAGAGCCACCGGACGACGAATTCTGTGGAAGAGTCTCAGGGCCGCCCCTTCCGGTGGGCAGGTTTGACGGGGTGCCGGCGATCCCTTCCGGGATCATGTCACCGCCGGTGTATTCGTTCCTCAACTCCTCGCTGCGCACGACGTGAATCTCAGGGTCGAAGGTGTCCTGTACACTCTTTACCATGTCCATGTTGATATCGGCACTCACCTTTACCACAGCAGCCTCAGGGCCCACGATTTTTTCCAGGAGATCCTGAGCACGGGTCTGGAGCACATGTTCGATGGCGTGTTTCACCTCAAGGTGATTGCTCGCGAGTGCAATGGCATCCGATGAACCCTTTCCTTCGTAGAGAACCCGCCCCTTGATGTCCACAATGCTGATATTCTCAGGTTCAAGGCCCCTCACGCTCTTTTCCACGAGGTACACGATTCCCTGGACCTGCTTTGAGTTGAGATTCTGTCCCGGGGTGGGTTTGATCACGATGGATGCCTTGGCAGGTTTCTCATCCTCGATGAAGATGGTTTCCTTGGGCAGTGCGATGTGCACCCGGGCGAACTCTACCTCCTCAAGGGACATGATGGTGTTTGCGAGTTCGTTTTGGAGGGCTCTCTGGTAGTTGATCTTCTGGACGAATTCTGATGTAGAGAATCCAGTCTCATCAAAGAGCGCAAATCCTTTTCCCAGCCCTCCCTTTGGCACTCCCTGGGCTGCAAGGCTCAACCGCGTCTCGTACACGTTTTCCTCCGGGATCATGACCGCACTCCCACCCTTGACAAGCTTGTAGGGGATACGATTTTCCTTGAGGTTCTGTACGATCATGGATGCATCCTGTTCGTTCAGATCGGTGAACAGGTACTGGTAGTTCGGTGCGATACTCCACAGAATGGTGACGAGCGCAACAGCGAGTACAAGTCCCAGTACGGCAAGAAGCCCGAACCGCTGGCCCATGCTCATGTGGGTAAACCTGGTCCATAGGTTTGCGAAGAAGTCTTTCATGGTTATCTCAGCCTGGTGAGCTCATTGTAGCCTTCAATGAGCTTGTTGGTTGCTGCGACTAGGAGGCGGAGCGTTATGTCTGCCTTCTGCATGGAGACCATCACCTCGTGAATGTTGGGCGTCTTGCCTGAAGAAAGATCGACTGCTGCCTTGTCAGACTCCTTGATCATGGTGTTTGTTGACATGATCGCCTTTTCCAGGGTGTCCACGAATCCAGCTTTGAGCTTTTTTTGTTCAGGTGTCTGTGCTTGGGCTGGTCCTCCTGAGGAGTTCATCAGCTTGTCTATACGCATCACTGCCTCCCGATCTGAAGTGCTTTCAATGCCATGTCCGTCTGCGTCTTGATTGCGGTGGTATTTGCTTCAAAGGCGCGGCTTGCACCGATCATGTTCACCATCTCTTCCATCAGGTTGACATTGGGCATGGTGACATACCCCTGTTCATCCGCATCTGGGTTCTGGGGATCATAGACTCTCTTCCCCGGTGTGGGATCCGGTGCAATGGATGACACTTCAACACTTGACAGGGCCCCTTCAAAGGAATTCTCGCGAAAAATCACATCTCTCCGCCTGTAGGGCCCACCCTCAGGGGTCCGTGTGGTGTGGGCGTTCGCAATGTTGGATGCAATGACGTTCATCCGTGTCCGTTGAGCCCTCAGACCGCTTGCAGTGATATCCATAGCGGTAAACAGATCCATTATCGTATACCTCCTATGACGTTTCTCAGAGCCTGGAGCTTGTTCTGGATGATTTGAGCCGAGGTGTTGAAGAGGATATGGTTCTGGGAGAGCTTCATCATTTCTCGGTCGATGTCCACGGTGTTCTCATCGTTTCCTATCCGGGAGAACGGATCCACGTGCACCGCATAGCTGTTCTCATGGCGGGAGGAGGAAAGATGGGAGGGATTCGTGGATACCATCTTCAGACGGCTGTCCAGTTCCTGCTCGAACCGAACATCTTTGGCCGTATACCCCGGTGTGTCGACATTGGCCAGGTTTGAGGAAATAATTTCCTGGCGAACCGTCCGGTAGCTCATATGTGATGTAAGCTCCGAGAGTGATTTGTCAAATATACCGCCCACACGTACCTCCTTGGATACCAGTAAGCAATAGTTATACCAAAGCGAAGAACGGCTGATTTACAAGGTTTTGAAAGAGTTGCCGCGTGAAGTTTTGACCTCGGATGTGTCAGAAAATTGACCTTTCCGGGAATACTCATTGAGCTTGTTCCTGAGTGTCCTGATGCTGATCCCGAGGAGACTTGCTGCCTTTGTCCTGTTTCCATCGACACTTTCCAGGGTTGAAATGATGAGGCCTTTCTCCATGTCATGGATCGTGGTGCCGACAGACATGGTCTGGGTGTGGGAACCGTGGGATCCCATCCCGAAGAGGAGGTCATCGGGATGGATCTCATCTCTATTGCTCAGGATCATAGCGCGTTCAATCACGTTTTCCAGTTCGCGGACGTTGCCTGGCCACGGGTACCGATACAGGCTCTCCTGTGCACTTTTCACCAGGATCTTTTCTGCCATTTCCTCCCGGCGGGCAACCTTGCAGATGAAATGCTGTGCCAGGGGGAGGATATCGCTCTTTCTCGCTCTCAGTGGAGGAACCTGTATGGGGATGACATTGAGCCTGAAGTAGAGATCATGTCTGAACCGGCCGTTTCTGATGTCTTCTTCAATGTCACGGTTTGTGGTGGAGATCACCCTGAAATCGACCTTCAGAGGCCCTTTCCCCCCCACACGGTCGATCTGTTTTTCCTGGAGAACACGAAGAAGCTTTGCTTGGAGTCCGAGGCTTATCTCCGTGACTTCATCCAGCAGGATCGTACCGCCCTCGGCCTGTTCGAATTTTCCGATCCGTGTGGCATATGCTCCGGTAAATGCACCTTTTTCATAGCCGAAGAGTTCGCTCTCCAGGAGTGTATCGGGTATGGCTGCAAGATTTATCCCCACATATGGGCCATTTCCCCTCCTGCTCAGGGAGTGGATTTTCCTGGCGATGACCTCTTTGCCGGTTCCTGATTCTCCCTGGATGAGCACCGGTGCCTGTGTGGGAGAGACCTTGTGGATAACCTCGATGATTTTTTTCATACTGTCGTCTACAGCGATGAATGAGGTATCCTCCTGAGCCTCTGTATGCGATGGAGTGTTCAGCAGGATGGTAAGCACCTGCTGGATATCTTCCGCTCGAAATGGTTTTTTCAGGTAGTGAGTGGCCCCGGCCGTGATGCAGCCAGACCCCTCGGAAGAACCCATTGCAACAATCTCAATGGACGGATAGACTTGTTTGGTCCCTTCAATCACATCGACAAAGTCTTCCGAGAGAATGGCGATCGTGTGTGATTTGGGGTTGATGGCACCCAGGAACCTGTCCTTGTCGGTAAACGGTGACGGTGTTTGCCCCAGATCATGGATGAGCTCAGTAAGTATGGAAACAGTTGCCTTGTCAGGATCGAGGATGGCTATCGACATCAGTTTTTATCCTTACCGAACCTGTTCTTCAAGGTCGTATACACATGAATATCATCCTTCAGATCAAGCTCGTTTGCGAGCGATGTAGCCGCGCTGAGCAGGATGGTGTCGTCACTCTGGGAGAGAATGGTATCCAGAATGTCTTTCGCCTCGAGATGGTGTTCCTTGTGAATGTTGATCTGGGCCAGGTGGTACAAGGCCCAATGTCTGTAGGTGGATTCAGGATATGATGCAAGGAGTTCATGGTAGAGTGTTATGGCACGCTCGTCTTCTCCTGTCCTCCTGAGCTGGTTTGCCCTGAGGAACAAGGATTTCTCAATGATCGGAGAGTGATGGGTGTTCGACAGAGAGAGGATCGAGTCTAATACGGCTGCTTCTTCGCGGGGGCGGGACAGATTCCGATAGATATCCGCCAGCATGTGTTTTGCAGACAGTGCCCTGTCGCCCTCGCCGTGCGCAAATTCTTCAAGGTACTCGATTGCCTCCTGATCGCGGCCCAGGAGATACAGGATCTCGCCCCTGTGCTCCCGCATGGATCTCGCATCTCCCCCTTTGGGGAACCGTTCTATATAGAGGGTATTCCAGGCCAGTGCTTGGGAGAGATCTCCACTGTCATAGTCGATCTGAAACAGGAGTGCGAGCGCCTGGTCCATTGAGGACAGTTTTTTTTGTATGCTTTGTCCCAGGAGCGGATGAGCGATGGGTCCAAGACCGAGTTCATACAGGGAATGCCCGAGCTGGAAGAGGGCCTCGCTCTGAGTGATTCCCTTGATGAAGCTGTCCTGATAGGTTGTATAGAGTTCACGAATCACATCGTACTTTCCGCTGGTGTACAAATCATTGAGGAGTGTAAGGATGGCATCGATGGCCTCGGCCTCGGCATAGCGATGGACCGGATCCTCGGGCTTTGTCTCGATCCATACCCGGTGGTATGCCTCCAGGGATTCTTCCCAGTCGCCGTGAAGCGCATACGTCTGGGCTATGCGGACCTTGATGATGGAACCGAGCTGTCCCTCGGAATATTCCTGGGTGTGTTTCAACCCCTCGTAGATGTCCATGATCTCATAGAAGGTTTTATCAGAAAGCGATCCGTTTACGGAGAGATCCTTCTCGAGAAGGATCTTGGTGGTCCTGAGTTTGGCGATGATGCCACTTTCACTCCGGGGAGCGATGTTCTCCACCTCTGAAAAGATTCCGACCGCCTTGTCTTTCTCATTGAGCTGGTAGAGACAGTCACCGAGCATGAGGAGCGCGTCCTGTTTGGTCTCAGGGTTCCCCAGGTTGATTGCAGAGAGGATGAGATCCCTGGCGGTATGGTAATCATGTAAAAAGAAGGCCGATTTTCCCATCCGGATGAACAGGTCCGGGTCATGCCTGAACAGCGAAGGATCAACGGATTCTGCCTGCCGGTAAAGTTCGAGGGCTCGTGCATAGGCATTGAGACCTAGGTACGTGTCGGCCAGAACCGAGAGGTAATATCCCCTGATCGAATCGGGTAACTTGTGCTCCCCCTTGTATGTGAGCATGCGCTTGTTTGCCACGAAGGCATCCTGATATGATCCCTTTCTGTTCAGTATATCGATCTCCTGGATATAGGCCAGAATGACCGTATCGTGGGAGGATGACCCTTTGAGAATTCGGATGGAGTTCAGAGCGTCTGAAAACATCCCGGCATGGATCAGCATGGTGCAGTACTCGAGGAGAACCTGTTCCTTCCCGAGGCCTGGTGAGAGGTTCTGGATGGACTGGTTCATGAGTTGCAGTGCCTCGGTGGCCAGTGTGTCCATGCGGTATGGATAGGACCTGGCCCAGTATGCCCTGGCCAGCAGGATGTTCTCCTCGGTGGAGAGTTCTCTCCTGAAGGGTTCAAGTGAACGGATTGCCGTAGCGACATCACCACTGTCGAATGCCCTCCGGGCTATGGTGAGTCGCCTTTCAGGGGTTATCATGCCGGTGCTGTCGACCATGAGCATGATCTTCTGCAAACCCTCCCGGGCATCAACACGAGAAATGGTATTCTGCTCTGCCAGGACAAAACATACGGCGGTACCGTCTTGCATCTTCATGATCCCAGAATAATCCAAGAGCGGGACTGAAGAAACCAGGAGCGGGATCTCCCTGTGACATGATATCTCTTCATCGAACACGAGATATATCCGACTGTTCTTTGAGGTGAAAACCCTCGGCCATGGAGATTCCTTCAGGTAGAAGGTGATGATGACACCGGTTCCTGTATTGGATGGAGTTGTTTCAATATGATCGATGGGACATGCTGCGGCTGTGCCGGTTGTCGTATCAGAGAGATCGAGTATGAACCGCGGAGGTTTATCCTCGAGAGAAGTCCTGTAGGTGAATGGGCACGTGATGGTGATCCGAGCCTCCCTCCCATCAAAGATGAGGCTCTCGATCATGTAGATGTCCCTGAGCGTGACCGCGTCCCCGACAGTGTTTGGAAAATTGACGATCAGCGTTTGACCCTGGTGGATAATACCGGGGTGCATCGGTTGCGGCAACGGGAAGACAATCCTGGTTTCTCTCTGGGTACCCCCCACCTCAACAGCGCCCGCCCAGGCCATCCCGGGCCCGGCCACCAGGAGGAGCATAAACAGGAGACACAGACTGGCCCCTCCATATGCATGTGTTTTTCTCAGTATGGATTTTTTCACCACGATCACTGAATACAACTTCCATGCCACTTTTTCACATGGGGTCTCTCGATGCGAAAAAACGCAGTCAGACAATTGATTTCCTGAGAAGAGGAAGGGACAGGATTCCTGGCTCTGTGCTCTGGGCTTCCAGGTCTTAGCTCATCTTTATCTCAGCGGGTTTCTGGAGTTTCTGTTTCTTGATCTTCTCTACCAGTGTGGTGCGATTGACATGGAGAAGTTTTGCAGCCCGGTTCTTGACCCAGTTGCTCCTGTTCAATGCCTGAATGATGATGCTCTTTTC
>JBNGDS010000024.1:37543-41359 GCA_049975365.1 Desulfomonilia bacterium
TTTTCAAACTCACTGACCGCAGTGGAGAGGTCGATGCCCGATTCCGGGAGGTCTATTTTGGGGATCACCGATGAACCGCTTGAGATCCCCGCCAGGATTCTTTCCGGGAGATCTCCCATGTCGATCTCCGGTCCGTCGCTCAGGACAACCATTCTCTCCACGAGATTTTCCAGTTCCCTGACATTTCCCGGCCACCGGTAGTGCGTGAGGACAGAGAGGGCCTTTTTGCTGAATACACTCTTCTGTGATGCCTCAGCGTGATTGTATTTCTTCAGGAAGTGCTTGATAAGGAGGGGGATGTCATCGCTCCGTTCGCGCAGGGGAGGGAGATGGATAGGGATGACATTGAGCCTGTAGTAGAGATCCTCACGGAATCTTCCTGCAGCAACCTCTTCCTCCAGAACCTTGTTGGTTGCCGCAATGATTCTCACATCCGCCTTGATGGACTTGGCCGCGCCCACCCGTTCAAACTCCCGTTCCTGGATAACCCTCAGGAGCTTGACCTGGAGATTGGGGCTCATCTCCGAGATTTCGTCAAGGAAAATACTCCCCCCGTGTGCGAGTTCGAATCTGCCGATTCTCGTTCTGAAAGCACCAGTAAACGCCCCCTTTTCGTGACCGAAGAGTTCGCTCTCCAGCAGTTCTTCGGGAATGGCGCCGCAGTTTACCGGCACGAAGGGGTTCTGTGAACGAGGTGAGTTGTAGTGAAGAGCCCGTGCCACGAGTTCCTTTCCGGTCCCGGATTCTCCAAGGATGAGGACAGTCGAATCGGTGGCTGCGACCTTGTCGATCATGGCGAAGACCTTCTGCATCTTTTCAGAAGATCCTACGATATTCTCGAACTTGTACCGCGATTTCAGCTGCTGTTTCAGGTAGGTGTTCTCTTCCTGGAGCGCGAGGTGATCGAGGGCCTTTTTGACCACAACCTTGATCTCCTCGGCCTTGAAAGGCTTCGTGATATAGTCAAAAGCCCCAAGCTTCATGGCGTCAACCGCGGTTTTCACAGAGCCATAGCCGGTATAGATGATTCCTATCGTGTTCAGCTTGTTCTCGATGAGGTACTGGATTACCCCAAGCCCGTCCACCTCCGGCATCTGGAGGTCTGTGAGCACGACATGGAACGGGTCCTGTGAAAGCCTGGCCAGAGCTTCTCTGCCATTGGAGGCGAGCGCTATGGAATACCCCTCTTCTGAAAGGATTTCCGAGAGATAGGCCCTGTTCTGACTCTCGTCGTCAACGATGAGGATCGCATGTCCGTTCATACAGCACCTGTTTGCAGGGAGAGTATAGGGTATTTTTTCCGGTGCGTCAATATCTAGACGCTCTGGGTGGAAAAGATGTGTGCGGGCGTCACTGTGCCTTGCCGTTCACCCGGTCCCGCATATCTTTTCCTGCTTTGAAGAAGGGGAGGATTTTTTCCTTGACCTTGATTTTCTCGCCGCTTTTCGGATTCCTTCCGATGTAAGGCTTGTAATCCCTCATGACAAAGCTCCCGAAGCCGCGTATCTCGATACGTCGATTGTGCTTCATTGCATTGATCATGGAATTGAGAATGGTGTTCACGAGCAGTTCGGCTTTCTTTGGGTGAAGTGCCATGCGTATTGAGAGCTCTTCTATCAGTTCGGACTTGTTCATGTATATCCCTCCTCATTGGGCTGTACAGTGTAAATTATAAATTAGTGTGAAGAGTTGTCAAGGTTTTTATCATGTTTTTTTAGCATCTTATGCAGTGAATTGACCTCTGCAGCCGAGAGCTCCTTCACCTGACCGGGAGACATACCCTTGAGCTTGACCCCACCGATGGAGATTCTCTTGAGAGACGTCACCCTCAATCCGACGGATGACGCCATCCTTTTGATCTGATTTTTGACGCCTTGCATGAGGGTTATGAGAAGGAGGGCGCCGTCTTTTCCCTGACGGAGGATCCGAATCTGTGCAGGACGAGTCTTTTTCCCGTCGAGTATCACGCCCTGAGACATCTTTTCCAGAGCATCCACAGGTGGGTTCGGGCGCACCTGCACCACATAGGTCTTCGGTACGTCGAACGATGGGTGGTGGAGTTTCTGGGCCAGGTCACCATCATTTGTGAGGATAATGAGTCCTTCGGCATCGAAATCGAGTCTTCCCACAGGGAACACCCCGGCATATCGATTGGGGATGAGGTCCCTGATACAGGGTCTCCCCTGAGGGTCGCTCAAGGTCGTGAGCATGGATTTGGGTTTGAACATGGCAAGGTAGACTTTTTTCTGCAGGGAGAGTCTCCTGCCGTCAAGTCTTACCTCATCTCTATCTGGATCAACCACGTCACTCAGGACTGCTGTTCGAGAATTGATCAGGACTCTTTCCTGTCTGACGAGTTCGTCGGCCTTGCGTCGTGACACGGATCCAGTGGATGCTATGAACCTGTTGATGCGAATTCCGGGCATACCAGACCCCCTATATCATACAAACCGTATCTGTCTACCCGCATGTCCGGGGGAACCGCATCATATAAAAGATCTCTTGCCCCCTGTATGGGCCTACGTCAGATCATGGTCAGCTTTTTTCAGTGATTTTCCGCACGACTCGCAGTGATCGCTGCAGAAAGGTTCCATGGTCTCATATATGACGAGGCTCGCATCGTCTTCGAGAGTGAATCGTTGCACACAGCTCGGACAGAACAGCCTTCCTATGGAGTCAAGAATGCCGAGAACGAGCTCCTGACCGGTACTGTCCAGTGGCATACGGGCAGGTATATGCTTGTATTTACTGATCACACCGAATGCACGGCAGTCTGGGCACTCATACCCGAAATCGCTGGAAAAGAAGGTTGTCGGACACTTCAGGTTTGCGCAATAGTAGCGTTCAACCCGGCTCCTCTTCTTTTCCATGACAGACCTCAAAATCTCTTCGTACAGGGTATCGCTGCTTTTCCCTTTCGTGTGGGAGATCTTTCCGGCCTGCGTGTCCGCAGGTTCCTGCCCATCATTTTTTATCTTTGGCGATAATTCGTAAGAATTCTTCATGGTACTATTCCTTTTCATGCACTGTTCTCCATGGTCAGTTCTTTCATCGTTCTTTTCTGTCTCGTATACACCTTTGGTAGTAGGGCATCAAAGAGGAGGTTTCAATATGCGGCACTTCAGAGGTGTGCTTTTGGGGGAAGCATGCCTGAACACCTCCCCGTTCATCTTTTTGGAACGTGGGGCGAACGCTACACCTCTGAAGGGATCTTCTCTCCCAGCATGATGCCTTTTTCCGTGATTCGAGTGGAGTACACGAGAACCTCGAGGCCAAGCTCATGAACACGGCGCAGTTCTCGCCCATAGACGAGATCGATATGATCGGCCGGGCTGAAGTACAGAGCGTCCATGCGCTGGACCAGAAAGAACATCATGCACCGCATGCCTCTGAGCAGCTGGGTTTCAAGCTCTCGGATGTGTTTCTGACCACGTGTGGTGACAGCATCTGGAAACATCGCACGGCCCTCTTCCACCAGGGTGCAGCTCTTGACCTCGACAAAACAGGGCGTCTTTCCCCCACCATTGAGGAGAAAGTCGATCCGTGAACTCGGCGAGCATCTCACCTCTGTCTCGATCTCAGAGTATCCCCTTAGTTCAGGGATCATGCCTGTGTGAACGGCCTGTTTCACGATTCGGTTCGTTACCATGGTGTTGATCACTACGCGGGATGCGGGCATCTCAATCATCTCCCACGTGAAGGGAAGTCTCCTCCCGGGGGTAGAGGATCTGGAGACAAAGACGGGGCTCCCCGGATGAGAGCACCCGAGCATCCGTCCGGAATTGGGGCAGTGAGCGGTGATGACCTCTCCATCTG
>JBNGDS010000025.1:0-40112 GCA_049975365.1 Desulfomonilia bacterium
GGATGATTGGCGGAACTGTTCACGGCATTGAGCAGCTCGTTGATATCGAGATGATCACCGATGACGGCCCCCCCTGCATCTGCAACCGCGATCACATTGATGGCGTAGGGTTTCAGCTCCTGAAGTAATGATCCGCCAACCTTGCCGGAACCCTGGACCACGACCCTCTTGTCCTTCAGTATCCTGGGGTACACCTTTGTGGTGAGAATGCCCCATTCCTCGTGTGTGAGGAGGTCCATGCCATTCTTGGCGATGATCAGCCGTTCGCATATTGCTGAGGCCTTTTCAAGAAGTGCTCTATCGCGTTGAGAGAGCGGCTCTTTGACAGGCCACTCACCGTCTAGGTACATATTGGTTGCCATGGCCAGGATACTGAAAAGCAATCCCCTGCCGGTGGCGCCCGTCCTTGCAGCAATCCCCATGCGGGGCTTCCCCGTTATCTGGGGTGCGGCCACCAGTTCGAGGTACTGCTCGCTCGTGATGAGTTCGTGCAGAAGTCGTATGTCATAGGGATTGACATCGAAATTCTTGTCCAGCAGGTGGCGTGCCTCCTCTACGGATATCACCCTGTCGCCGATGATGCTCAGGCTCTTCTTGATGCCCGAGGCCATGAGCGCGAGGTCGCGCAATGCTGATTTGAATCCCTCGAACATATCGCCGATCTCGGCAGCGCCGCACCCCACGTCTCCAGCAGGAACGTCCAGGGAAGGGCCGGTGACCAGGAAAAGGGATCGGCCAAAGCTGGACAGTGTGTCAAAGAAGTCGATCTTTTCGTCGAAGTCCTTCGGGTTCAACACAATGCCGCCCTTTCCGCCTCCGTAGAGGATCTTGGAGCGAGCACACTTCCAGGTCATCATGAAGGCCAGCGCCGCCACCTCAACAAACTTCACTATGGGGTCTATCCGCAACCCACCCTTGTAAGCCTTGCCGCGCAGTGCATTGTGCTTGGTCCTGAACCCAGGCTTGTGGGAGAGCTCTCCCTTGTTCCTGCTGAGCACGAAGAACTCATCGAAGTGGTCGAAGGCGAAAAAGAGCCGTACGATCTCATCGTTTTCATCAAGGCCGAGAAATTTCAGGCCCTCCATGAAATCGGAAAAACCGTTCAAGAGAAAATCTCCGATCTCGCTTCTGTCTGAGAGGTCTGTATTGATCCGAATAAGCTGTTTGATGCCTTGCACAGTCTCATGGACCTTTTCCTTTTGCAGGGCCGGGTCGCTCACGGCCCGTACCAGTTCCTCCAGCCGTTCCTCTATGCTCGCCTCACGGTCTTTCCGTGGTGCCTGTACCTTTGCCTCTGACACGAATACATTCCTGAGTTCATCTCTGATGCCTTCAAAGCCGATTCTACCAGGGATATACAGGGAGATAATCCCCACCGAGAAAGGGAGATTCGGGCTGGCAAAGAGGTCATAGTACGACCTACTCAAGGGGATGCCTTTGTTCTTGAAATAGTCCAGGACCGAGATGACCGAGTAGACATTGGGGTTCATGATTCCTAGGGAAATCCTGGCCTCGCTGATGGAGATCTTGTCTGTGTCTATCTCATTAGATGTGTCCTCTGCGGTGATGACGAAGCGGCCGTCTTTGATGGTGTTTTCGAACATGGTGAGATGTCTCTTGATTCGTAAAGGATACAATGGGTTGCTGATCTCTTCGAAAAAGTAGGTGTCATCGAGGCAATCGAGAAATTCCCGGGTATGTGCATAACCTTGTTTCTCCCCGAAGTAGTTCATACTCCATATCATCTTGTCCAGTGCGGCCCGGTCAAAGAGTGGGGACAACGCCTCTCCCCGTTTCCCCTTCTTCTGGATGGTGATGATCCTCAGACCCGAGCTCGTCTTCACCGAGTCGAAGGAGTATATGTCCATGTCCGCATTCTCACTGATGATCCGCTCAAGACGGCCTGGGAAATCCCTGCCAATGTTGAGAAAATACGTTATGGTCCTGCCGTCGTTGCTTACCTGAGTGCAATATTCCTTATTGGCATCTAGGAGCTGACTCATGATCACGAAATGGCCGGCGATCTCGGAAGCCGGGTTGCTCAGGAAGTACCAGGGAGGCAGGTACTTCACTGAAAAATACGATTCAAGGATATTGCTGGTGGTGTTGATATCGAGCTTGTGATCCTGCTCCAAATGCTTTCGGACTTCAATCTGAAGGTCATCGAGATACCGATCGATAGTTTTTGTTTCGTTTCGAGTATCCATACTCCCTCCTTCGATGCGGGGTTAGGTGGTGATTCCCCTTCCCGCGGTTCTGAATCAGAGATCCTGTTCACAGGCCTTTTCAATCCAGAAGAGAATCATCATTTCACGGCACGGCATGCAGATGCATTGGTCCTGCAATGCATCCATGCAGAGTACACCTGTTGTTCTGAAAAATTTTTCATCCAAGCCCGACCAGGGCCTTGTCGAGATCCATCATGAGATCCGATACATCCTCGATGCCCACCGAATACCGGACGAGGCCTTCGGGAATGCCCATGGATGCACGCTCTTCGGGAGTGCACTCCACGTGGCTGGTCACTGCGGGAGGCCCCGCGATGGTCTCTACTGCTCCGAGGTTCGCGGCCCTGTGGGCAAACCGCAGCCGTGGAAGGAATGTCTTCACCGTGTCAAGGCCTCCCGTAATGGTGAAGCTCAGCACACCGCCGAATCCTCTCATCTGCTGCTTTGCGATTGAATGACCGGGATGGTCGTGCAGGCCGGGGTAGAATACCTCCTGGACCGCCGGATGTCCTTCCAGGAACTTCGCTATGGCAAGAGCGCTTTCATTCTGCCGGGCAATGCGAAGATGCAGGGTCTTCATTCCGCGGAGCAGGAGGTACGCTGCCATGGGATCAAGGACTGCGCCGGTGATCTCCCGGTAGTGGTAGATGCCTCGGATCAGGTCATCAGGCCCGCAGACCACTCCTCCAAGAGCATCGGCATGGCCTCCGAGGAATTTGGTGGCACTGTGGATCACGAGATCCGCTCCGAGCTCAAGGGGGTTCTGATTGATGGGCGTTGCAAAGGTGTTGTCCACGATCACCAGTGCACCATGATCGTGGGCAACTCCGGCGAGTTTGGCTATGTCCACCACCTTGAGGGTTGGGTTTGTCGGAGTTTCCAGATAGAGGATTCTGCAGCCACGAGCGACCTCGCTCTCGATCTGGTCATGATCGGTTGTTTCGCACAGCGAGACCCGGATTTCGTAGCGCGGCAGGAATTCGATGAACAGCTTGTTCGTTCCCCCATAGGTGTCTTTGATGGACACCACCCTGTCACCGGGCTTCAGCAGCGCAAAGAGTGTGTTGCTAATGGCAGCCATACCGCTGGCAAAACTCGTGGCAGCGGCTGCGCCCTCCAGGATTCGAACCTTTTCCTCGAAGGCCTCGACCGTGGGGTTCGTGTTCCGGCTGTAGATGTGCCCTTTTTCCGCTCCTGTCCCCACCTTGAGCCACTGATCGATATCATCATACCCGAATGATACGCTGTGCACTACCGGAACCTGGGTGGAACGGTGCCAGAACGAGGTGTCCTCTCCTCCCCACACCGCACGTGTCCCTGCTTTCGGAGACCAGTCATGAGCCATGGTTCACTTCTCCTCGTCCTTTGCCGAGATTCTGTCCTTGTACAAGACATAGAGAGAAAGGCCGATCATGATCGTGCCGATCCCCAGGCTGATCCCGTCACCTGTAGTGATGCCGTAGATCAGATCCACTGCGCCGATGATGATGAAGATAAAGGGGGCATATCGCTTCATGCTTACCTCGTTTTCTAAAAGGTTTCTTCACTGATAACCATGCCACGAGGGCAGTGTTCAGTATACCAGGAACGGTCTGTTTTCCCCAGGAATTCCTTTTCATTTTTCCCGTTCATCCTCAATTGACTCCAGGCTGATATGTCCTGTTCTCAGAACCCTGATCTCTTGGCAGTCAGAGTCTCAACCGGAATCTTGATGAGAGCCATGCTCTCAATGGCCCGTTCCTGATATCTGGCAGATCCACTGGTATAGTGCATCATGATGATATCAAGTGCTGCGCGCTTCGAGGAGACATCCTCGAGGAACACAGCCCTGCCGGTTGCAATCACGCTCTTGTACCTCATGCTCCACGAGCACGGCTTGTCCGAGGGCATGGGTTCGACATGTACATCGATCTCGATGCAGGCCTCGGGGTTGGTCTTGAGAATCTCCATCTTCCTGCCCTCGGGGGCGCCATGAATGTAAAAGGATTTTCCGTCATACCCGAAGCACACAGGCACTACGTAGGGGGTGTTCCCGTCCGCGAGGGCGATCCTGCACACAGGGGCCATCTCGATAATGGCATCGATCTCTGTCCGGTCAGTAATCTCTTTGTCTTTTCTTCTCACAGCAGGTTCTCCTCGTTTGGTTTTTCCCTGTCATCGAGAGCGAGAATCACTCAGTCTCATACATTACGCACTGTGATCTCCTACCGTCAATCTTGATCACCAGGGGGCTGGAGAGCTTCACATGCCTGAGGTAGGTTGTTTCCTTGGCAACGGGCAGGGAGGTGAGCCACTCCCAGTCGATGGAATCATCGGAATTCTCGCTCACTGTCACGTATGGGATCCCCAATGACGTGATGTTCTGGAAGAAATGAGATCCCTGAGAGGGATCTGCCTTGATCAGATTCCCGCGCAGTTCAAGGATCGCTCCCACACCAGAGATGTGTCTCCACTGGACCGGGATCCCAAGCCACCGGTCGAGAGAGCCCCATCTCCCGGGGCCGATCAGGAGGTAGGGAAGTTTTTCCTGCACCAGCACCCCATTGATCCTCCCCACTTCCTCGGCAATCTCGGCGGTGGCTTCGATTTTGAAGTCTTCCGATTTCACGTATACGATGTCGAAGATGTCCTGACGCTTGCCGTTTCCAAGGGCGAGGTTCGAAAAACAGCGGGCCCTTGTGCGTTCATCCCGGGTGATCTCCACCTCGAAGCGGTCCTCATCGGTGACCATGGGCCGGATCTGCAGGAGGTAGAATTCGCAGGATTCAGGATCATCAGGGTGAAAGTTCACTGCGAACTCGATCTCCACGGCGCACCCCATATTCTTCCGTCCGAGTTCGAGTATGTCAGAGAGGATACGTGGAATGGGGAGGCTCTTGTACTTGAGAATCTGAGAAAATGTGATGATCTTTCCCCCCGGTCCCTCTCCCGTGTCCCTGATGCGATGCTCTGCAGGATCGTATGTGCTCGCATATGCCAGAATCGGGAATTCTGTCCGTGCATCGTAGATGTCACGCTTCTCGAGATTTGAAAATGCACCCAGTGTGCTGCCGACATCAGAGTTCCTGATTCTCAGCGAATAGAAGAATCGCTGTGAGTTTGAAATCATGTCATCCACCGTGGAAAACTGCGGCATGATCTCGGGGTATCTGGGTGAAAAGCGCAACGACTTTTCTCCTTCCACCACGGTCTTGCCGAATCCGATGGCCATCTGGACGATCCCTTCCTCCGGTTTCATGTGCCCGACAGGATAGAAGTTGTGCGACTGGGCCACGCCCGAAATGGCTGGATAGAAGAAATCACCATAGACTTCACCTATGAGCTGCTGGATAATCACGCCCATTGACTCGTCCTTTGCCTGGCTAGCAGTGCTTTTCGCAAAGGCCTTGGGGCTCTCGTGGTAGGTGGAGGCATACACCAGCTTGATCGCATCGATGAGGTGGGCGAGCCGTACCGAGAGCTCAGGGTGATTGTTGGGAATCATATACGTCTCATAGAGACCTGCATAGGGCTGAAACTGTGCATCCTCCAGCAGGCTTGATGAACGGACGGAGAGTGGGTAGCGGACTTGGTGCAGGTATGCCTCCAGATCTTTGACGATCTCCGGGGTCATCTCGGCCTTCATGAAGGCATGGTCAACCTCTTCATCCGAATACCCGTCACCGGCGAAATCTTTCAGGTTGTTGTCTTCCACGAAGGACTCAAAGACATCGGTCCCGATCACGAGGGTCTGGGGTATCTGAATGGATGCCGCGTGATATCGCTCATGGAGGCCACTGTCACTGTGGAGCATCGAGGACATGAAGGCGAGTCCTCTGGCTTTCCCCCCGAGGGATCCATGTCCGACCTTCACGAATTCCACCAGGTCGATATCAAACTCTTTCCTGTTGAACCGTGCAACGACGCCTTTCTGCCTCCATTTCCGTACCAGGTGAATCAGGGAGATGAGGTATTTCCTCATCTCGCGGGGTGAGTCGAAGGAGTTGCAGGAGAGTTCCCGAACGGTTGATGCCAGTGGGATCTCGGAGCGCATCATGATCCAGTTGGCAAGGGTTTTCTGTTCTATGTGGAAGCACAGCGATTCATCGGGTATCTCGGCGAGTCTCTTCTCGAGCATGCGGAGCTTGTCTGCCCTGCCGACTTCAGTTCCATCCGGCATCCGGAACACGAACTCTCCAAATCCCAGGTGTTTCAGGAAAAAATCGTGCACCTCGTTCAGCAGTTCCGGTGAATTCTTGTCGAGAAACACCGCGGGAATCTGATCCGCCTTGGTTCGGTTTTCAGGTTCAGAACTGAAGAGGAGCAGAGGCAGGTATGGCATCTCGTCCCGTGCCCTCGAGAGGATCTCTATGCCGGCATTGCCGGAGAGTTTTCCGTTTTTAGGGAACCGCGTGTCGGAAATGATTCCCATGAGATGAGGCTTGTATTTCTCATAGAGCTCGGTTGCCTCTTCGAAGGTCTGGGCAAGCAGGATCTTCGGCCGAGTTCTCATGATCAGCAGCCGCTCTTCCTCATTCACGCCGAGTTCGAGGACCGCCTGGATCTGTCGGACTACCTCCTTGTAGAAGATAGGGAGCAGTGATGAATAGTAGAGCGGTGAGTCTTCAACGAATATGAGTACGCACACCTGGGCATGGGTGGTATCGTAGTCAACATTCAGCCTGTCTTCGGTGCTCTTGATGATGGCAAGCAGGAGGTCGGCGTTTCCCGACCAGATGAAGACCTTGTCGATTCCTTCGAACGTGGTGCTCTCAGTGGAGGGCTGAACGCTTCTGAGGCTGTGTGCCAAAAGATAGACCGGCAGACGCGGGGATTTTTCCTTGATCTTCCTGCACAGGGTAAAGGCATCCAGGTCGTCGAGATGGGGCATGGTGATCACCAGGTCGAACTGCTTGTGTTCGAGGAGCTCGAGGGCATTGAGGGCTGATGAAGTTCGTGTCACCCGGGGCGGCTGACTCAGGTTCAACCCACTGTACTCGGTGATGATCCGGGAAGCGAGGGTAACATCCTCCTCGATGATAAACGCGTCATAGGGACTCGAAACCAGCAGGATCTCGCGGATTTTGCTGGACATCAGTTCAAGGAATACCTTGAAGTTCAGGTGGTACTTACTGGAGAGTTCACGATCGTTCAAGTTCATGGAAATCTCCTTCACCGAAGTTTCCACTGTGATACGTTGTTTTTCCCTGTACCAGTCACCACATTTTTCCCGCTATCAACCACGGATGAAAAAATACTCACGCTGTTATGCGTAGCATAGTGTATCAATTCCCAGGAAAATCATCCACAGCTCGTACGAGAAAAAAGGTGACGGTTTCACGTGTGGGGAAGGGGGGAGAAACCGTCACCGGAAATCAACAGGAGGGAATGCTATACGATGCCCTGTGCCATCATGGCATCTGCAACCTTCACGAACCCTGCTATGTTTGCGCCGTTGACGTAGTTGCCTGGCTTGCCGTAGGTTTCAGAGGCATTGACGCAGGCACTGTGAATGCTCTTCATGATCATCCTGAGACGGTTGTCCACTTCCTCCCTGGTCCAGCTGAGCCTCATGCTGTTCTGGGTCATTTCGAGACCGGAAACAGATACTCCACCCGCATTCGCAGCCTTTCCCGGGGCATACAGCAGCTTGTTGCTGATGAAGATGTCCACTCCATCAGGGGTTGTGGGCATATTGGCGCCCTCACTGACGACGTACACGCCGTTGTTGACCAGATTCTGTGCATCTTTGCCGTTGATCTCGTTCTGGGTGGCGCTGGGGAATGCACAGTCCGCCTTGTGGTTCCACAGCGGGTTGTAGTCGGCAGCCGGATCGATGGGTGTATAGACGGCGTCCTTGTATGTGTCTGCGTATTCCTTGATACGGCCTCTGCGGATATTCTTGAGTTCCATGACATAGTCGAGCTTAGTCCTGTCGATGCCTTTTTCGTCGTAGATGTACCCGTTGGAATCGGAAAGGGTCACGACCTTACCCCCGAGCTCGATGATCTTTTCGGCTGCAAATTGAGCGACATTCCCCGAGCCTGATACCAGGCAGACTTTGCCCTCGAGAGTCTGGTTGCGGGTTGTGAGCATCTCTGATGCAAAGTAGACCGCTCCGTAGCCCGTCGCCTCAGGCCTGATAAGGCTGCCGCCGTAGTTGATGCCTTTGCCTGTGAGCACGCCGGTGAACTCGTTGCGGAGCTTCTTGTACATACCGAAAAGATAGCCGATCTCACGCGCTCCCACTCCGATGTCTCCTGCAGGGACGTCGGTGTTGGGGCCGAGGTGCCTGAAGATCTCGTTCATGAAGCTGTGGCAGAATCGCATGACCTCACGATCTGATTTGCCCTTGGGGTCGAAGTTTGACCCGCCTTTGCCCCCGCCCATGGGCAGTGTTGTCAGTGCATTCTTGTAGACCTGCTCAAAGGCAAGGAACTTCAGGATGCTCAGATTCACTGATGGATGAAACCGGAATCCGCCCTTGTAGGGACCGATCGCGCTGTTCATCTGAATCCGGTATCCCCTGTTGACCTGTACGTTGCCGGCATCGTCCACCCAGGGTACGCGGAAGATCACCACGCGCTCGGGCTCTACCATGCGTTCCAGGACCTTCTCTTTCCTGTACTCCGGATGCCTGTCCAGAACCGGCTTCACCGACTCAACAACTTCTGCCACCGCCTGGAGAAATTCCTTTTCTCCGGGGTTGCACTCCTCACACATCCTGATAAAGTCTTTCATATTTGCTGGTCCTCCTTTTCTTGCATTTTTTCTCTTTTGTATGTCTATCTCCACTTGAGAGAGTTGATGTCTGTGTCCACACTTCAGGGGGTCTTGATCGCAGTTCATGCGGCATCTTTTCAGTTTCCACGCCCTCGATTTTCTTGCACCTCTGGCATATAAAATATTCAACGTGTTGAATTTTCTCGTGTTGTTTCAATCCATCCACCTCGTGTGAGGTGGATGGATTGAACATGTGAAAAAGGGGCTATGAGTTTTTCATTCCAGTTGTCCCAGACCCGTGGTCAGATCCCCAGGTATGCCTCCCTGATCTTCGGGTTTTCCAGGAGTTCCTTCCCGGTGCCTTCCTGAACAATTCGTCCGTTTTCCAGAACATAGCCGCGGTCGGACAGGCTCAGCGAGTGCTGCACGTCCTGCTCCACGAGGAGCACAGTGGTTCCCTGCTCAGCGATCTTCTTGATGGTGACGAAGATCTCCTTGATGAGCACGGGTGCGAGGCCCAGTGAAGGTTCGTCCAGCATGAGGATCTTGGGGACCGCCATCATGCCTCTGCCGATCGCCACCATCTGCTGTTCTCCTCCGCTCAGCGTGATCGCGAGCTGTTTCTCCCGTTCCTGTAGGCGTGGAAGCAGCCGGTAAACATCTTGCAGTGTTTCTTCTTTCTTGGGATACGCCCTGGAGTTGTGAGCGCCTACATCGAGATTGTCTTTCACGCTCATCAGGGCGAACAGTTTTCTCCCTTCAGGAACCTGCACGATGCCCTTCTCGACGATCTTTTCCGGTCTCATGTTGTGGATGGGCTGTTTCTCGAAGAGAATCTCCCCGGAGTGAGCTTCCACAAGTCCTGAGATGCACTTGAGGATCGTGCTCTTGCCGGCGCCGTTTGCACCGATGAGGCTGATGATTTCTCCCTGTTCGATGTGCATGGAGACGTCATAGACAACCTGTACATCGCCGTAAAAGCAGTTTATGTCTTTGATATCAAGCAGCGCCATAGCTTTCCCCCAGGTATGCTTTGATGACCCGTTCGTCTTTCGAGACCTCTGCGGGTGTTCCTTCCATGATGAGCTTTCCGAAATGAATGACCGCAATCCTGTCCGAGAGGCTCATGATGGCCCGCATGATATGCTCGATCATGAAAATGGTGACCCCCCGATCCCTGATCTGCCGGATGAGCTTGAGCATATCATCGACCTCGTTCGGCCGAAGACCTGCCATGGACTCATCCATCAGGAGGACTTCGGGGTCAGTAGCCAGCGCCCGGGCGATCTCAAGGCGCTTCCGGTCTGCAATGGTGAGGTTTTTGGCCAGTATGTCTTTTTTCGATGTCATCTTGAGCTCATCCAGTGTTGCGAGTGCCATATCCCGTACCTCCGATGGTTTTGATGATCTCACATAGGCGCCAACCATCACGTTGTAGAGTACGGTCTTGGACTGGAACGGTTTCACAACCTGGAAGGTCCGGGCAATCTTCTTCTTGCACACATTCCAGGGTTTCATTCCCGTGATGTCTTCTCCCTTGTAGATTACCTTGCCCAGTGTCGGAGGATAGGCTCCTGCCACGCAGTTGAAGAGCGTGGATTTTCCTGCACCGTTGGGGCCGATGAGACCGAAGATCTGGCCCTTTTCGATGTTGAGGCTCACCTGGTCCACAGCCTTCAGGCCGCCAAAGTGCTTCGAGACGTTGTTGATTTCTATGATAGCCATTATGCCTTCACCTCCTTTGTGTTCTCGGGACCGGTGACCTTGTTCAGGAACCAGTGATACAGTTTTTTCGCAGGCTCCTGAAGACCCCTGGGCAGGTAGATCATGACCAGGATGAGGACAAGGCCGAAGATCACCAGGTGCAGCCCCGGCAGGATGCTGCTCAGGTACATCCGGGTGAACTCGCTAACCGGGCGGAGGATCAGTGCGCCGAGCACAGGGCCTGCGATGGTCCCGCGGCCTCCGATGAGCGCGATGAACGCGATCTCAAAGGAAAAGTCGAGCCCCAGAATCTGCTTGGGATAGAAGTAGAGCATAAGCTGGGCATAGAATGTCCCGGCGAGACCGGTGAGAAAACAGCTCAGTGCCATGGCGATCACCTTGTACTTCGCGACATTGACGCCGAGAGCCTGGGCTGCCTCCGGTTCTTCACCTCCACCTGCCAGATAGTATCCGAGCCGTATCCTGGAGATGTACCACGTGATGAAGAGTACGATGCACAGCATGATGAGGATGATGTAGTAGTAGGGAACCTTGCTGATAAACTGATAGTCGATGAAGGAATTTTTCAGCGGGATGCAGATTCCCCTCGGCCCGTTGAGCATAAATGGGCCGATCTTCATGGTGTTTTCCACAAAGACCCGGACCCCTTCACCAAAGGCCATGGTGGACAGGGCAAAATAGGCGCCCCTGAGTTTCAGGGTCGGCACGCCGATGATGGTACCCACTACTGCTGCCAGAGCACCGCCGAAGAACATCCCGATCCATGGGCTCATGCCGTAGTGCATAAAGAGAACGGTCGATGTGTATGCACCGATTCCTACGTAGGCCGAATGTCCGAGAGGCAGCACGCCGGCGAATCCTCCAACCAGATTCCAGGCTGTGGTGAGGTAGGCATAGAAGAGCAGCAGGATCAGAATCTGGAGGTACGTGGGACTCTTGAGCCACACGGGAATGGTGAATACTCCAACGATAAGAAGGATCTTGAGTATCTTGTCTAATTTGTCTTTCGTCATATCTGTTGTCTCCTTTCTTACCAATCCCGCTTCTCGCCGAAGAGCCCTGCCGGTCTGATGAAGAGAACCGCGAGGAATACGATGTAGACGACGAGCTCAGTCCACGTGGATGTCATGAATATGGCAAAGACCGATTCGATGAGACCCACGATCACACCCCCCAGCAAGGCGCCGGGGATGCTTCCAAGGCCGCCTAAGACTACGATGATGAAGCACTTTACGTCGAAGATGACCCCCACGGTCGGGAACACGTAGTAGAAGGGGATGAGCACACACCCGACAATCCCGGCAATGGCTGCACCGATGCCGAATGCTATGTTGTAGACCCGGTACTGGTTGATCCCCATCAGGGATGCCGCATCCCTGTCGAGGCTTGCCGCCCTGATGGATTTCCCCATCCGGGTGTATTGGAGGAACCAGACCAGGAGCACGGATGTTATGATCGTGGTGATGAGACCATAGACCTTGGGGGTTGAGAAGATCATGTTGCCGATGGTAATGGTATGCCCGGTAATCGCTGTCTGGACGACCCGGTACTCGGCCCCGAAGAGCATTAGGGTGAGATTGTCAAGGATATACCACACTCCGGTGGTCACGATGATCACCTCTACCGGTTCCCTCACTTCACGTTGAGCTTCCAGGATAGGTTTGATTACGATGCCCTGCAGCGCATACCCGAAGACAAACAACAGGGGGATCACCACGATGAGGGCTGCATATGGGTGCACCCCGGTCAGCATGATCATCCAGTACGCCGCATACATGCCCACCATCAGGAGCGAGCCGTGGGCAAAGTTGATGACCTTGATGACACCGAATATGAGGGTAAGACCCAGGGCTGCAAGGCCGTAGTAGGAACCGGTCAAGATTCCGTTGATGATTGATTGAATAATAGATTCCATGATGACCTCTTCCTTGATTTGAGCCGCGAGTGCCGGTCAACAGGTGCGGTATAGGGCATGGAGATCCGGCACCCGCAGTCAATTTTTTCAGGTTTTCGTGTAACCTGTGTGTCTGTTTCCTCTCACCCTTACGGCATTGGGAATATAGCCTTGAATCCTGCTCTGGCCGCACTGGTTGGCCACACAGTTACCCTCTCCATGGTTCCGTTGATATCCCGTAACTGAACGAGCACGATGCCTGCATTCACGTTCTGCCCTGACTCGTCGAACTTGATGCAGTCATAGGAAAGGATGTCGATCCCGACAAGGCCCTGGCCGCCGCAGAGGTTGGTGGCAGCGAGCGCTTCCCTGATCTTCTTGCGGTCCAGCGATGCAGCTCTCTCGAGGGCATCAGCAATCACGAACACTGACGCAAAGGCATCGACTGACTCACCGGCAAGGTCATAGCCGTAGCGCTTCTTGAACTCTGCGTTGATCTCGGGTATTCCGGGCTTGTTCAGGTCGGTCTCCCACTCCACGACGTCAACCACGTATTCGCAGTTCTTGCCGGTGTTCTTCCGGTACATGGGGTCTGCATGGCCGCCGCCCGTACCGATGACCGCCTTTGCCTTCACCTTCAACTCTGCCATGGTGTTGGTGAGCAGGATGGCGTCGGCAGCGTTCGAGGTGAGCAGGATGACATCAGGATTCGCCGACTTCATCTTCATGACCACCGGGGTCAGGTCGCTTGCTGTGCTGGGATAGGGTTCGTCGAGGACGACCTCATACCCCTTCTCCTTTGCAAGTTTTGCCCACTGCTCTCTCATGCCGGTCCCCCAGTCGCCGTTCTCGTAGACAAAGGCAACGGTTTTGACCTGGACGCCGGTCTCTTTCTGCATGTCGTCAAGGAACCGGAACTGGTCACGCGTCCACCAGCTGTCCTTTGCAGCGATCCGGAAGGTGTACTTGAACCCGCGCTCGGTGATGGTGTCTCTTACGGACACGGGAACGATGAACGGCACCCCGTAGCGTTCAGCCACCTGGGTGGTGGGGTAGGTGACGGCCGAGTTCCAGCACCCGGAAAGGACGTGAACCTTGTCGGAGTTGATGAGCTGCTCTGCAGATGACACGCCAACGGTCGGGTCGCTCTTGCTGTCCAGATAGATGTTCTGGAGTTTTGCGCCCCCGAGTGACTTGATGCCGCCTGCGTTGTTGATGATCTCTGTGGCCAGATCACGCGCGTTCTGGCCCTGGAGACCAACAGATGCAGACGGCCCCGAGAGCGGGATGATGTTCCCGATCTTGACCACGTTTTCTTTCTTTGCCAGCGCAGGAGATCCTGTTACCAGGACCAGGGCGCTGACAACCACGATTGCCACGATGCTCATGAACTGAGCACGCCGATACGAACGATTTTTCATACAATACTCCCCCTTTGTATATTTTATTACCTTCATTCTTCTTTCTTCATTGATGCCTTCAGGTGATCTGTCCGTTCTCCATTCTCACCTGTGACTCTCCGTATACTCGCAATCCAGAGGCTATATATGAGAGAGCTGCCGGGCTTTCCAGTACGCTTCGAAGCACCGGCACTCTCTCTTCAGTCTGGTAATACCCACGATTCCCTGCCGGATGAGGGCTTCGAGAATCTCTCTGCGATTCAGGCTCGTGTGGATCATACGCTCTTTCTATAGTCCTTTGATGTGTGCTGCTCACTTTTTCAGCGATGCAAAGGCATCGTCCAGGATGGAGACACCCTTTTCGAGCTGTTCGTTTGTAATCACGATGGGCATCATGGTGCGGATCACGTTGCTGTACTGACCGCAGGACAGGATATTGAGGCCTTTCTCGAATGCAAACTTGACCACTTTGGCCGTGGAATCGGCATCGGGCTCCTTTGTCTTTCGGTCTTTGACAAGCTCGAGTGCGAGCATGGGGCCGAGCCCCCTGACATCACCGATCACCTCGTACTTGTCCTTGAGATCGTTGAAGTGCTTGCGGACCTTCTTGCCGAGCTTTTCGCTCTTGTCCAGTATGTTTTCTTCCTCATAGACCTCGAGGACTGCCAGGGCCGCAGCGCAGCATACCGGGTTTCCGCCATAGGTTCCGCCCACGCCGCCGCCGTGAATGGTATCCATGATCTCCTGCTTGCCCACAACGGCCGAGAGCGGCATGCCTGCAGCAAGGCTCTTCGCGATGGTCATGAGATCAGGCTTGACCCCCCAGTGCTCGATGGCGAACATCTGTTTGCCGGTCCTGCCCATCCCCGACTGGATCTCGTCGGAGACGAAGAGGATGCCGTTGTCTGCACAGATCTTGGCAAGTTTCGGGAAGTATTCCTTGGGCGGTGTGATGAACCCGCCTTCACCCTGGACCGGTTCGATCACGAGGGCGGCAATGGTGTCGGCCGGGACTTTCCCGAAGTAGTCGTTCAGATAGTCGGCGCAGGCGCAGGTGCACGTGGGGTATGTCAGACCGAACGGGCAGCGATAGCAGTAGGCGTTGGGGATCCGATAGATCTCCGGTGCAAAGGGTCCGAACTTGTACTTGTAGGGTTTTGCCTTGCTCGTCATGGTCATGGTGAGCAGCGTCCTGCCGTGGAATGCATGATCCTGTACCAGGATTCCGGGCTTCTTGGTGACATACCGTGAAATCTTTACGGCATTCTCCACTGCCTCCGCGCCGCTGTTGATGAGGATAGCCTTCTTGGGGGCAGGGACCGGGGCGATGGCGCAGAGCTTCTGTGCCAGGGTGACTGCCGGTTCGTACGGCATGACCATGAAACACGTGTGAGTAAATTTCTCGGCCTGATCCTTGATGGCTGCCACGACCTTGGGGTTGGAATGACCGACGTTCATCACTGCAATTCCGCCGGCAAAATCGATATACTCCTTTCCGTCCACATCCCAGACGAGTGCGCCGTTTGCTTTGGCAACATATGCAGGCTTTCCGCTGGCAAAGCCCTTTGCCATGACCTTATCTCGTGCATCTGCCAATGATTTATTGCTCATGAATTTTCCTCCTCTGTGTATGTTCTGTCTAGTCTAGGATGCTGTTTCTACAGGGCTGCCGTATAGATCGCCTTCGCGTCTTCCAGTGTTAAGGTCCGTGGATTGTTGGCAAGGAGCCGTGTCACCTTCAAGACGCCTTCTGCCAGCATGGGAACGTCTGTGTCCTTGACTCCGAAGTCCTTGAGGTGTCTGGACACCCTCAGGTCATCGGCCAGGCGGTCGATTGCGGAAACGACCTTGTCCACGATCTGGAGCTTGTCCAGGCCCTCTGTCGGGATGCCGAAGGGCTGGGCAAGCCTGGCGAATTTATCAAGATTCCCCAGCACGTTGAACCTGATTACATGCGGAAGCATGAGGGTGTTCGCGACCCCGTGGGGGATGTGGAATTCAGCACCAATGGGATAGGCGAATGCGTGAACCGCTGTCACACCCGCATTGGCGAATCCGATCCCTGCGAGCAGGGCCCCTTCCATCATCCTGGTGCGTGCCTCGAGATTGTCTCCCTTGGCGAATGCTGTCCTGATATTGCCAAAAATGAGTTCGATGGCCTTGATGCAGTACATGTCGGTGATCTCGGTGGCGTTTATGGAGGTGAATGCCTCGAGGGCGTGGATGAGGGCATCCATTCCCGTTGCAGCCGTCACGTGCGGCGGGAGGCCCACCGTAAGTTCGGGGTCAAGGATTCCGATGGTGGGATAGAGGTACGGGCTCACGATACCCTTCTTGAGCTTTTCTCCTTCATCCGAGAGGATCGCGATCGGTGTGACTTCACTGCCGGTGCCTGCCGTGGTCGGGATCAGGATGGTGGGAATTCCCGGCTTGGGGATCAGATTGATGCCGAAATACTGCCCGATAGGGCCTTTATTGGTAGCCATGATTGCTGCAGTCTTGGTGATATCCATGGGACTGCCGCCGCCGAGGCCGATGAGCAGCTTCGCCTGTTCTTTCTTCACGAGGTCCACGCAGTCTGCGACGATCTCATAGCGCGGATCAGGCTCCACTCCGTCGAACACGCCATACTTGATTCGCGCAGCCTTGAGCGATTCTTCTATGGGTTTCATCAGCCCGGCTGCAATGACACCCTTATCTGTCACGATGAGAACCTTCTTGATCCCGCGTGATTTGATCTCCTCCCCGATGGTCTTGACAGATCCGGGGCCCATGACAATTCTCGGCGTTGTACTGAATACTTTGACCATATTACGTGCCTCCTTCCAGTATTTTCTTCAGTGACCCTGACTTACAGCCCACTGTTGTAGATTCTCTTGAACTCTTTTTTGAGCTCATCTCTGAAGTCTGGGTGAGCGATGGAGATGAGGGCTTTGGCGCGTTGTGGCACGGACTTTCCCCTGAGGTCAGCGATGCCGTACTCGCTCACCGCGAAGTGGATGTCACTCCTGGTGGTGGTGACCACGGCCCCCTCGTCCAGGTGGGGGACGATCCTGGAGACCTTCCCGCCCGCGGCGGTGGAGTGGAATGCGAGGATGGACCGTCCACCCCTGGACCACGCCGCACCCCGGACAAAATCAGCCTGCCCTCCAGTGCCGCTGAACTGCTTGTACCCGATGGACTCGGACGCGGCCTGACCCGTGAGGTCCACCTGGAGCGACGAGTTGATGGAGACCACGTTGTCGTTGAGCGCGATGTTCGCCGGATTGTTCGTGATGTGCACGGGGTACATCTGCACCATGGGATTGTTGTGCACGAACTTGTAGAGCTTCTCAGTTCCCATGAAGAACGTGGCCACCATCTTGTCCGGGTGGTAGTTCTTCCGCGCACAGGTGATGACCCCTGCCTCCACCAGGTCCACCACTCCGTCGGAGAACATCTCGGTGTGGATCCCCAGGTCTTTCTTGTCCTTGAGGAACCCCAGGATGGAATCCGGCACTGCCCCGATACCCAGCTGCAGGCAGTCCCCATCCTTGATGAGCTCTGCACAGTACCCCCCGATCTTCTCGTCGATCTCTGTGATCTTGGGGGGAGAGAGGATGATGGGCCTGGTGTCGCACTCCACGATGCAGTCGATCTCGGAGACATGAATGAATGCATCACCCAGGGTCCGGGGCATGTGGGGCGTGACCTCTGCAATCACCAGCTTCGAACTCTCCGCAGCCGGCTTGGTGTAGTCCACCGAGATGCCGAACGAGCAGAAGCCGTGCTCATCCGGTTGGGAGACCATGCACAGCGTCACGTCTACCGGCAGGATCTTCTCCAGGAACAACCGGGGAATCTGGCTGAAATGGGATACCGTGAAGTGCGCCCTGCCGTCATGGATGGCCTTGCGCGTGGTTCCGCCCGCAAACAGGGAATTGTGGATGAAGTGCGATGCATTCTCCGGAAGACAGTACTCCGAGTGACCCATGGCCACCATGTGCACGATCTCAACGTCCCGGTAGGCATCCTTGTTCTCCACCATTTCCTTGAGTAGCAGTTCAGGAGACCCGGATGCATGCCCCACCACAACACGATCACCACTGGAAATCCGCCTCACCGCCTCGGCCGCCGTCATCTGCCTGCTCTTGTATATCTCCTGCCACTTCATTCCTTCAGTCTCCTTGATGCTTGGTCTGCATGATCTCTTCACTCCACTGCTGTGCATCTTCTTCACTGCTAATGAACCGAACGGGACGGTCTGAAAACGGTGTGATATCCACGCAGGCTGTCCTGCACCCGGTGACCACGAGGATGGTCTCCACCTCATCGCTGTCGGGGGAGACGAACTCAATTCGATCCTTCAAGGTCTCTTTCAACGTGTTCACTACCCTCACCCGGTCGTATTCTGCCCGACAGCCTCCGCAGTACTTCAACCCCACCTTTATCACCCGATCTGGTCGCCCTTCTCGATCCCGCACAGCTCTTTTGCCGACTTCTGTTTCTGCTTCATGTTGATGAGCCGGGTGATCATGATGCGCTGCGCCTGAGGTGAGCCTGCCCCGTGCATGGACTCTGTCAGGTACCCGACAGCCGCGGTCCCCAGGGTGATATTTTCAATGAGCCTCAGGATCCTGGCCCTGTACTCCGTGGGTACGTCGTCTTTTGTCTTGTAGTACTTCTGGACCCACTTGCCCACCTCGGGCGAGTTGAAATCAGCGGCCGATGGAAGCGTGACCAGCAGGCCACCCGCGATATCCTGGGCAAGACGGGCGATCTCGTAGGGAAATCTCGTCACGTTCTGCTTGTGAACATTCGCCAGCAGCACATCCACCAGGTAGGTGCCGCTCGGCTCCTTGTGCCCTTCTGCCGCGCAGGCGATGCAGCCGCAGAAGAGTGTCTCGTTGAGATGGTTCATCTCCACGATCTTGTCCTTCACATGGGATGCACGCTCTGCACCGTTGTACTCGGCGATCGTCTGGGTTGCCCCGATGAGGACGTCACCCACGCCGACCTTGCATGCATAGCTCTGGCGGTGATAGGCGGCAAAGTTCTCGACAAGCTGGGTGGAGAACTCATACTCCTTGTACATGAATACCCGTTCCCAGGGGACAAACACCTTGTCGAACACCACGAGGGCCTCGTGCCCGCCGTAGAACATGTTGCCCCGGTCAAAGGTCATGCCTTCGAGCTTCCTCGTGTCACATGACTGCCGGCCCATGATGTAGGTAATGCCCTCTGCATCACTCGGCAGTGCAAAGGAGATGGCGTAGTCTTTGTCATCCTCCCGCATGGTGATGGTGGGCATGATGATGACCTCATGGGAGTTGACAGCACCTGTCTGGTGGGCCTTGGCCCCGCTCACCACGATCCCGTCGGCGCGCTCTTCAACCACATGCATAAAGAGATCCGGATCAAACTGCTTGTGCGGGGCGGCTGACCGGTCGCCCTTTGGGTCGGTCATGGCACCGTCACAGGTGAGATCGTTTTCCTGGACATATTCGAGGTACTTCAGGAACCGCTTGTTGTACTCTGTCCCATGCTTGGCATCGATGGCATGGGTGGTAATGGACAGGGCGTTCAGTGCGTCCATGCCCACACATCGCTGGAAGCAGCAGGCGGTGAGAGACCCCAGGAGCCTGCCCATCTTGCTCTTTTTGACCAGATCGTCGACACTCTGGTGTATGTGTGTGAACCGGTTGATCTTCTTGCCCGTGATGTGTGACGTTGCAGTCATGATGTCTTCGTATTCAGGTCTGTGTGCATACTCATAGGTGGCGGCAACCGCATTCATGGAGGGCCGGATGATCGGATCGTCCACCACGTTGTCCACCTTCTTCCCGAACATGTACACATTCAGATTCAGCTTCCTCAAACTCTCTTCATACTGTTTTGCGTTCATCAGCTTACCCATATGGATTCCTCCGTTTCTGATGTTTGTTCCCAGATACCCGTACCTCCAGGAAAGATTGATGTGGAAAGAATACACCACCACGTGAAATGATCACGTTTCCTGTTTAATGCTTTTTCCAATACTACAAGAATGATGCCACTGGGTAAAATACACGGAGGCAACCGAAAATAATAATCAATTACAATGGATTATATAGCCATGAGTCTGCTGTGTACATGTGTGGGTTTCCGGAGAGCGATGCAAAATAATGCAGAAATGCATCTGTCTTCTCATTGTATTTCCTATACGCCTGAAAAATACTGAAAATATATTATGTTAGAAAATAATGCATATATGCATCTCTTTGATTGCCTGTGTTTTCCTGTCGGGAATATCGAAAGAATACGCTCTGCCTGGAGTTGGCACACCCGTGCCTGGAAAGCCGATGCATGCTTGCATTATCTACCCCTTGTAGGGAGACGTCCAGGAACTATTCTGTGAAGAGGGCAGAGGATAGGGTTCCATGTGGAGAGACTGATGGCTGGCCATTGGAGAGAAGACGATCCCGGGGAAAACCGGGACCGTCTTGGGAGGTGTTCACTTCGCACGCTGTGAGGCCAGCATGATGCTGATGAGTGTGTCGGTATGGAATATCCCGCGCTCGAATGCATCGCTGTTCATGATTACCTCACCGAGCGGTATGGTCGTCTTGACGCCCTCGATGAGAAACTCTGTCAACGACGTGTTGATACGGTCGATAGCCTCCTGTCTGCTGGAACCCCAGACAATGAGTTTTGCGAGCATAGGGTCGTAGTATGGCGACACCTTGAGGCCGATTTCTATGGCATGATCCAGCCGGATGTGTTCCGACAGTTCCGGGAACCGTATGGCGGTGATGGTTCCGGGGGAGGGGATAAAGGTGGCAGGGTCCTCTGCATAGATGCGCAACTCGATGGCATTCCCGTTGATAGAGATGTCATCCTGCTTGATGGCTAGACGTTCACCCACGGCAATGGAAAGCTGCTGCTTCACCAGGTCGATACCAGTGATCATCTCGGTCACAGGATGTTCTACCTGAATACGGGCATTGACCTCCATGAAATAGTAGTTCCCGTCTTCAGATCGGAGGAATTCAACTGTTCCGGCATTCCGGTATCCCATCTCCTTGAGAATATCTACAGCCCAGGAACACAGTTTTTCTCTGTCTTTCGGGGTCACGACTGGTGAAGGGCCTTCCTCCACAACCTTCTGGTATTTTCTCTGCACCGAGCATTCCCGTTCTCCCAGGGCCACGTAGTTGCCATAGTTATCGCCGAGGCACTGTACTTCAATGTGTCTGGGGTTGATGATTCTCTTTTCCACGTAGCACTCTGCTGACCCGAATGCGACCTTTCCGATGCTCTGAGAGGATTCGAAAATCTTTTCGATCTCTTCTTGTGTATGAATAGGCTGGATGCCCTTGCCTCCTCCACCCTTGTCAAGCTTGATGAGAAGTGGCGGGCCGAGCTCTGTGAAGAGTTTCATGATTTCATCGGGGCCGGAGACGTTTCCGATGCTTCCCGGGGTGATGGGTACACCGAGCTTGGTTCCCAGTGTCCTGCAGTATGATTTTGACTCGATGTTGTGGAGAACCTGGGGTGACGGTCCTACCCAGATTGTGCCATTGTCTTCCACTGCTTTGGCAAAACCGGCATTTTCCGACAGGAATCCATATCCCGGGTGAACGGCATCTGCTCCTGTTTTATTGACTGCCTCCATGATATTCGGGATATTCAGGTAGCTCATGGGAGGAGGTGATTTCCCCACGTTGACGGCTTCGTCTGCTTCACGGACATGTGGGGCTCCTTCATCAGCATCCGAGTAGATGGCGACAGTCTTGATCCCGAGTTCCCTGGCAGCTCTGAAGATCCGCAGGACGATCTCACCCCTGTTTGCAACGAGTAGTTTTTTCATGGTTTCCTCTTTCTATGGTTCTACTGTCTTCTTGTAGAGTATGGTGTTTGAAAAAAGCTCAGCCCCGGATGTACAGACAATGAGCATCGTGTGCGTGTCGGGTTCCGGGGCCGAGTATGTCCGAGTAATATAGTCTCAGGAATTCCCCTGCCTTTTTACAGGATACTCCCAAGCAGTATGGTGCGATGCACTTCTTCCATGTCTTGCATTATGAAAGGATCGGCTTTCCCATGGGGAATTTCATGCCTGCACCTTCGAGAATTCCGCCAACGGTCATGACGACTCCGAAGAGACCGGCAACAAAGAACCCCCATCCGCTGATCTGTGCCATTGCGCCGCCGCCGATCCCCCAGTAGATGAGTGTGAGCGCAGCGATCCCGATATCGGCTCCTATGACCGAGATGGATGCGGCTGCCGGTGCATACTTCAGAAACACGGGGGTTGTCAGGATCAGAGTGATCCCGAGAATCGCCCACTCATACCCGAGAATTCTGGCATCCAGCTCCCACCCGTAGATCGGGGCAAAATAGCTGACAAAATACGTCAAAGCGGAGCAGAATGCGAAGAATCCACCGAAGTACAACCAGGTGACTCCACCCGCCACATTGCCAAGCTTGAGCTGAGTGATTGCAGCGCCCAGATAGGGGATGGTGCACGCAAGCGAGACACATGCCATGAAGAGAAGTGCTTTTGGCCCAACGAACCCGACAAGGAATGCCCATGCGATCCAGGTTGCGATGGAATATGCGATCCAGCCGCCTGGCCCTGCGTCTGCAATTTTCACATTGACACTCACTTCACTGATTTCTGCCATATACCTTCCTCCCTTGTAATTGGATATTCGATACGTTTCTGGGACGGGCGGGTTCTTTCTCCTCCAATGTCCATCGGATGCGAGAGAGAACCCGACCCGGTCACCCGTTTTCCCATCCGGATAGTACTCCTGGAACGGGCAGTGCAGTTCTAGTTCACATCTAGGACGACCATCGGGTCACCCACCTGCATTTCGTCCCACTCCTTTACGAGGATTTCCTTAACCGAACCGGGTTTGTCAGTCTTTACACTGATCTCGGTCTTCATGCAGTTGATCACCGCTACTTCCTGATCTTCCGCTACCTTATCCCCAACATTCACGACCACCCGGGCAACGAGGCCTGGCATGGTTGCAGTAACCTTATGGTCCATATCTCCTCCTTGTGTTTATCTGTTTCTCTCCCGTCCTACTTTGTAACGTTGTCCTCTGTATAGAGCGCCTTCTGCTTCTTGCGCTCCTCGACAGCCTGCTCGCGGGTGCAGTAGACAAACTTGAATTTGTCACGTGCAGGTGTTCCCTGGCCGATCTTCCAGAGATCCGCATAGATGACATGGAGCACATTGATGTAGCCTCCGAGGGTTGGCCCGTCTCCGATGAGCAGGATCGGGGTGTCTCCGCAGACGTTCATGGTGCCCCTGATGGCATATCCGTGATCCACGATGTTTGATGGATGGCTCCCGCCCACTCCCCCGTCTGACCGTGCGAAGAAATATGAGGGCACAGGCTCTATGCGATACGCGGAACGGTTCGAGGTGTGCTGGATCTTGTGTTCCTTGTCATAGAGGTAGTCCATACCTTCTTTCGTGACGTAGTCGGGGCAGGTATTCGGCCCGGGTATGGCCCTGAGCTCCCAGACACGTGAATACTCAGGTTTCACCCCTTTCTTCAGTTTTCTTCCGGCAAGCTGATCAAGGCTCTTGGACGGCTTCCCGAATTTCAGGACATCGCCAACAGCGAGTTTTCTGCCTTCAAATCCGCCGTAACTGCCGAAAATGCAGGTGGATTTGCTGCCAAGGTATGGAGGCACATCAAATCCGCCAGCCACTGCCAGGTTGGACCTGAAGCCGAACTCTCCGAACACCCCGAGGCTCAAGATATCCCCTTTCTTTACAGGCACAGACTCCCACATCGGGATGCTCTTGCCGTTGATCGTTGGTTTCATGTCGGTGCCGCACAGGCTCATGACAGAGTCTGTCTGGAACTCTACCTCGAAATAGCCGCCCGCGATCTCAAGGCCGGCCTCATTGATGGGATTGCCCACCAGGAGATTGGCAAACTGCATGGACATGTTATCCATGGCACCTGATGCAGCCATGCCCTTGCTGTTGTATCCGACCCGTCCGGGCCAGTCTTCCACCATCGACTCGATTGCGGGTTTTATGATCTTCAACATATCTGCTGTCCTCCTTTCTCTGTTAGAGGCGCGGGGCCTTCTTGCTGCCTTCGGCCTGTTTTGCCTGGAACTCCTCCGTGCCCTTGACCACCTCTGGGGAATTGACGAAGGCCAGGTAGTCCTTCACAACGATCTCGCCTTCCTCAATCTGGTAGACATAGTCTGTCTTGTCGTGGACATGCTCGAAGATATCCAGGACCTCCTTCTCTGTCACCTCGTGGAACTGGACACGATCGCCGTTCTTGTAGAGGAAGGGGGAATCCTTGAACAGGGGATGTTTCTGTGCGAACTGGAACACCGGGATGGTCCTGCCGAAGAGCTGGTATCCACCGCCGGTTGCCGTGGTATAGGTAAACACGCACGGACCGCCGATCCCTACCGTGCCCTCGGGCGTCCAGGTCCTCGGCGGATTGTACTTCGGTACCACGATGGCGCATCGGGGGTCTGTAGGCCAGAGGAATGCACCGCCCGGCCAGAATCCGCCGCCGGAGTTGTACCACTGGGTATTGAGCAGCGTCTTCTTTACTTCATCTGCCGTGATCCCGTTGCACATGGCAATGTACTCGAGGTTGTACCCATTGATGATGTTCGGCGCACCGGGACGCACCTCTTTCTCATACTTTGCCACCGCCTTCTTCGTCTCACTGTCTTCGAAGGCTATTGGCAGATGAATGATACGCGATGGCATCACGATGTGGTCTACGTCTGCAACCTCTTCTTCGAAACCCTTGATCATGTCGATGAGTGTCATCACATCGAGCTGCTCTGGGTCGAAGTGGATCATGTTGGTCCTGATGCCGGGGAGTGTCTCGATAAAGCCTTTTGGGGCAGCTTCCCGCACCTTGGCATCGATGGTCTGCATCCTGAACGAGTCCAGCAGATTCGCACGCTGAACCCGTCCGTACTCAACCTGAAGGAACCCGTCACCGGCTTGGCGGAACAATACTTCCAGGCGTGTAGCTGTTGCCGGCAGGGTATCCAGAATGACATCATACTTTTTTGCTTCCATTCTTTGCTCCTCCCTTCATGTTCTGATTTACCTTGTGAGACCTGTTCCAGTGTGTTTCGTTTTCCCTTCGAACCGCGTTTTGCTACCTCCTTTCCTGAGGAATTGACATATCAGTACCCCCTTGAGCCCGTCCCTGTACCAGGTTCCATGGGATTGTGCTCTCCAAGGGTAGTCGCGCCTGTCTCTACAGAGCGGGGGAGACGATCTCGTACCCATTGTCGTTGAGTATCTTGCGGACAGCCTTGACGATATCGATAGCCCCTGGACTGTCCGAGTGTACGCACACGGATGATCCTTCAATGGGGATTTCTGTACCGTCCGTGGTCTTCACTTTCCCGTCTTTGACCATCTTGATGACCTTGGCTGCAACATCAGCAGGCTTGTGCGCCTCATGCTGCCTGGTGATGACAAGGTTCCCCTCCTTGTCATATCCCAGGTCTGAATACACCTCATAGACGGGGCGGATACCGTAACTCTCGGCCATTGGTCCTAGCAGACCCTTCTTCATGCAGTAGAGGTAGACATTCTTGTCAACATCCTTGATCACCTCGCAGATGGTCTTGGCTACGTCTTCCCTCATGTGAGCCATGCCGTAGAGCTTCCCGTGCGGCTTGATGTGGTGGAGCTTCATTCCCGATGCATCCAGGAATGCCTTCAGGGCGCCGACCTGGTACATGAGATCGCAGTAGAGCTCGTCCATGGAGACATCCATTACCCTTCGTCCGAACCCCTGAAGATCGGGCAGTCCTGGATGTGCTCCCACCTGGACGCCGTGTTTCTTCGCCAGTGCCACCGTCTTCTTCATCACGCACGGGTCACCAGCGTGGTACCCGCAGGCAACATTTGCACTGGTGATAAAGGGCATGAACCCTTCGTCGTCGCCCATGGTGTACATTCCAAAGCTTTCACCCATGTCCACGTTCAGATCTACTTTCATGCTATCCTCCCTTTCCTTGGCTTTTTCCTTATGGTTTTCCCCGGCCCGCTGAGGTCGGGAGCCAGGGGTGTCTTGGCGCTATCCTGTTTCCAGCCAGGCTTTCTCCCTGTCATCAACTCCTCTTTTATAGATTCTCTTGAACTCTTTTTTGAGCTCATCTCTGAAGTCTGGGTGAGCGATGGAGATGAGGGCTTTGGCGCGTTGTGGCACGGACTTTCCCCTGAGGTCAGCGATGCCGTACTCGCTCACCGCGAAGTGGATGTCACTCCTGGTGGTGGTGACCACGGCCCCCTCGTCCAGGTGGGGGACGATCCTGGAGACCTTCCCGCCCGCGGCGGTGGAGTGGAATGCGAGGATGGACCGTCCACCCCTGGACCACGCCGCACCCCGGACAAAATCAGCCTGCCCTCCAGTGCCGCTGAACTGCTTGTACCCGATGGACTCGGACGCGGCCTGACCCGTGAGGTCCACCTGGAGCGACGAGTTGATGGAGACCACGTTGTCGTTGAGCGCGATGTTCGCCGGATTGTTCGTGATGTGCACGGGGTACATCTGCACCATGGGATTGTTGTGCACGAACTTGTAGAGCTTCTCAGTTCCCATGAAGAACGTGGCCACCATCTTGTCCGGGTGGTAGTTCTTCCGCGCACAGGTGATGACCCCTGCCTCCACCAGGTCCACCACTCCGTCGGAGAACATCTCGGTGTGGATCCCCAGGTCTTTCTTGTCCTTGAGGAACCCCAGGATGGAATCCGGCACTGCCCCGATACCCAGCTGCAGGCAGTCCCCATCCTTGATGAGCTCTGCACAGTACCCCCCGATCTTCTCGTCGATCTCTGTGATCTTGGGGGGAGAGAGGATGATGGGCCTGGTGTCGCACTCCACGATGCAGTCGATCTCGGAGACATGAATGAATGCATCACCCAGGGTCCGGGGCATGTGGGGCGTGACCTCTGCAATCACCAGCTTCGAACTCTCCGCAGCCGGCTTGGTGTAGTCCACCGAGATGCCGAACGAGCAGAAGCCGTGCTCATCCGGTTGGGAGACCATGCACAGCGTCACGTCTACCGGCAGGATCTTCTCCAGGAACAACCGGGGAATCTGGCTGAAATGGGATACCGTGAAGTGCGCCCTGCCGTCATGGATGGCCTTGCGCGTGGTTCCGCCCGCAAACAGGGAATTGTGGATGAAGTGCGATGCATTCTCCGGAAGACAGTACTCCGAGTGACCCATGGCCACCATGTGCACGATCTCAACGTCCCGGTAGGCATCCTTGTTCTCCACCATTTCCTTGAGTAGCAGTTCAGGAGACCCGGATGCATGCCCCACCACAACACGATCACCACTGGAAATCCGCCTCACCGCCTCGGCCGCCGTCATCTGCCTGCTCTTGTATATCTCCTGCCACTTCATTCCTTCAGTCTCCTTGATGAGAATATCCGGGATGTACTGCATGACCTGGAAGATGGATACACGCGGATGGATATGGACACGACACTGTGGTTTGTTGTCTCATGTGAGTAGGGCGGGTGAGCAAAAGGCTTTGCTGGATGCGGGATCGACAATGGGAAGCAGGATAGCATGATAAGGAATTGTGATCATACATTGCCTTTTGCTTTCGACACATTCCTCCCCTGCACCTCTGTTGTGAGGGTTACTGATGATTGGGTGTCATGTCCTGCACACTACCAGCAGGAGATCAGACAGATACACCTACCAGTTGCCTATATGACAAAAGAGTATTGACAGCCTTCCGGCCATCCACGATTTCCTAGGCAATAATGATGCCAACCAACAGCGAACGGCAATATTTTTCCGTAAGAGCCCAGAGGTACTGGATTTGCTGGAATCTGAAGATGGAACCTGGATCTGGTGGCAGGAAAGAGACGACCTGGGGGATTGATGCATGAATGCATTGGGATACAATTCATTTCGTAATTTTCAGGTTTGATATTCGTATACTACAACATGATGCAGACATGCATCTAGATGCATATAGGCATTAATCGATTGGTGTATGCCCCTGCGGATGTTAACTTATTGAAATATTGAGACATCCATGCGAATTTATTCATGTGCATGCTTCGACTTGTGCCTCAGGAGAGAAGCTGACATGAGAGTGGAGTGATGCTGAATTGCATTTGGATATGACGAGGTTTCATGGAGATCGGTGTGCATGATTTCTTCGTCAATACGAGGGAAAAGGTGATGAGAAGTGGGCAGATCGGGACATGACTGAAGGAAACACCCCGCACGTGCTCTAGGGATATTGACACCGATGTTCTTCATCGGGTATCGTTTTTGCATTCCATATGCCAACTCACTGTGAAGAGTGACCTCGGAGTATGAGTGGTAAGACTGTCAGAGATTCCATACAAGGAAGCAGATTCTTTCCCGTGAATCAATCCGAACTACGTGGAACCTATCTCGCAGGTATTTTCCTGACCACCCTGAACACCAGGGTATTCGGTCAAGACAAGATCTTCTATTATCCGGTGATCGATTCTACGAATACGTGTGCAAAAGATCTTGCTGCCAGTGGCGATCCGGAGGGGACCGTGGTTGTTGCAGACTGCCAGCTGTCCGGAAGGGGACAATACGGCAGACCCTGGTATTCTCCTTCGGGCAAGGGCATGTATTTTTCAGTGATCCTGCGCCCAAAAAGCCTCCCTGAACACTCCCGTGGCATCACCCTCTTGACTGCAGTGTCACTGGCCCAGACGCTGAGAGATCTTTGTGGAGTTCCTGTACAAATAAAATGGCCCAACGATATCCTCATCCATGGGAAGAAGCTCGCAGGTATACTCACTGAAATGAGTGCTGTCAGGGATGCTGTCGAATACGTTGTCGTGGGTGTGGGGATCAATGTGGGTCATCAAAGGGGAGATTTCCCCACAGAGATCAGTGACAGGGCAACATCATTGTTCATGGAATGTGGAAGAGCCATTCCAAGAGAAATCATCCTGGGATCATTTCTGGAACGATTTGAACAGGATTACGATCTTTTCTCATCCAGTGGTCTCGCACCCATTGTGGCCATGTGGAAAGATCTTGCCGATATCGTGGGCAGAGAAGTTCGCGTCAGCATCAATGCGGGAAGCTTTGTCGGAACGGTCTTGGATCTTGACCCGGGGGGATTTCTCATCGTGGAGGATGCCACAGGCATTCCCCGGAGGGTGCTCTCCGGAGATATTTCTCTCACCTTCTAGTTGGCTGGGCCATGGTAAATGTCGCAATCATCGGAGCGTACCTGGTTGGTATGCTCATCATCGGGTTTGTAAGCTTCGGGAAGATCAGGAACATTGCAAGCTTCTACGTAGGTGACAGGGCCGGTACGACGGTTCTTGTAAGCGGGTCCCTCCTTGCCACCATTGTGGGTGGTTCCAGCACGCTGGGTATAGCGGGCCTGGGCTTTTCCCGTGGGCTTGTGGGAGCGTGGTGGATGCTCGTGGGAGCACTCGGTTTGCTGGTGCTCTCGTTCTGGTTTTCGGAAAAGGTGCGGTCGTACGAGGTCTATACCCTTCCAGAGATCCTGAAGTCACAGTATGGCAGCGATGTTATCAAGGTGATCGCCTCGCTGCTCATTTCACTGGCCTGGATCGGGGTCATCGCTGCCCAGGTCATTGCAGGCGGAAAGATCCTCACTACGCTGTGGCCTATCGACCTCGAGATCTCCATGGTTCTCATCGCGACAGTCTGTGTGCTCTATACCGTGCTTGGAGGGCAATACTCGATTCTGAAGACGGATTTCATCCAGTTCATTATAATAATTTCCGGCATCATCATCTGTCTCGCATCCAGCGTGGTGAACACAGGCGGAGTTCCGATCATGATGGAGAAACTTCCACACGGCCATGCTTCGTTCCCGGTATCGGAAACCTTCCGTGTTCACGATCTCCTGCTTTTCTGTCTTTTTGTGGGGTCAACCTTCATCGTGGGCCCGGATATCTATTCCCGGCTGTTCTGCGCACAAACGCCGAGAATCGCACGCCGGGCATCCCTTATCACCGCTTTCATCATGATCCCGCTTGCGTTTGCCGTGACCCTGATCGGCATGGCCGCACGGGTTTTGCTCCCCGAGATCCTGCCTGAAAGTGCATTCCCGGCCCTTATCATGCACCTCCTGCCTGTTGGGCTCAATGCCCTGGTGATAGCAGCCCTTCTGGCTGCCGTCATGTCATCTGCAGACACCTGTCTCCTCACCACCAGCACGATACTCATGGCCGATGTGCTTCAGCCGGTATTCCGTGACGGCATACAGGAGAAAAAGCTCATCCTTCTTTCGCGCACCGGAGTCCTGGTCATCGGGGTCATTTCCCTCGTGATCGCCCTGAAGGCAGGGGGCATCATCAGTTCACTGCTCCTGGCCTATACCATCTATTCCGGGGGGCTGGTCGTACCGGTCATCTTTGGATTCTATGCCAGGCCTCTCCGTCTTCATCACGTAGGCGCCATCCTTTCCGTGATCAGCGGAGGCTGTCTTGCCCTGTTCCTCAAGCTCACTTCGCATGATGATCTGCTTCTGCTGTGTTTTCCTGTAGGCGCCGTTGTACTCCTTGCGGGCAGTGTCTTCGGCCGGTATATCGATAAACGGGAATCGACATCACCTTGAAATAGTGGAATTCCCCTCCAGGAGAATTCCTTTTCCAAATCTCCGAAGTCAAGGGATGAAATGGTGAGGGAGCGGTGTCAGGAGACCTTCTTCAGTTTCCTGGTCAGGGTGGTGGAATCCACCCCGAGGTGTGGTGCCGCCTTTCTGGCACTGCCGTATTTCCTGATCGCCTTGCGGATGATGGAGATCTCGACATGCTCCAGATGCTCCTTCAGGCTCATGCCCTCTTCCAGCATGTCTTTTTCCGTCCTCTCGATGATCTCCTTGGGCAGGTGATGGGGGAAAATGTAGTCGCCCTGGGTAATGACCACGAGGCGTTCGATCACGTTTGCAACTTCACGGACGTTCCCGGGCCAGGAATAGTTCAGCAGCAGGTCGAGGGCCTCTTTTGACAGGGTCTTCTTGACCCCGTGTTCTCGATTGTACCGGTTCAGGAAAAAGTGGACAAGATAAGGGATGTCGTCACGGCGTTCACGCAACGGAGGAATGTAGATCGGGATGACATTCAGCCGGTAGTAGAGGTCGGAACGGAATTCCTTTTTCGCGATGAGTTCCTTGAGGTCCTGGTTTGAGGCGCAGATGAGGCGGACATCCACCTTGGTCGGCTTGGTGCCTCCAACCCTGGTGATTTCGAAATTCTGCAGGACACGGAGCAGTTTTGACTGGAGGATGAGCGGCATGGACTCAACTTCGTCGAGGAACAGGGTGCCTTTGTGGGCGACCTCGAAGAGACCGGTCTTGCCCTCCTTCCGGGCACCGGTAAATGCCCCCCGTTCGTAACCGAAGAGCTCGCTTTCAAGGAGTGTTTCAGGGATTGCCCCGCAATTGATCTTGACAAAGATCCCGCTTTCGGAACGATCTGACTTTTCGTGAATCTCTTCCGCAATACGGTCCTTTCCCACGCCTGTCTCACCATAGATGAGCACGGTGGTGTTTGTCCTGCTGACCCGTTCGATGAGCTCCTGGATGTGGAGCATGGGCTCGGATACCATGATGATGTCATTATCATGTCCGGATGTCTGCTGAAGGGACTTGAGGATGTCCCGGTAGGCTGTGGATATTCCTTTGGTGTATTCGAGCTGCTGCTGGAGCTCCACCAGTTCGGTCATGTCTCGCACATTGGTGACGATCATCTTGATGGCCCCGTCCTCGTCGAAGATCGGATTTCCGGTCACGAGGATGTTCTTCCCTGATTTGAGCGTCTGGGGAATGGTCACCGGCCTCTTTTCATCGAGTACCTTCAGGCTCACGCTCTCATCGTAGTAGCCCTCTCTCACCAGGTCCCTCATATTCCGACCAACGACCTCTGAGGCCCTGATCCCGGTGATCTTCTCGTAGGCGGAGTTCACCAGGATGGTATTTGCCTCGCCATCCGTCACGTAGATGCCGTCGTACGACGACTCTATGATGGCCTCGATCCGATCAGCATATTCCTTTACACTGAAAAGGTCATTGGCGAGCTCTTCATAGGTCTCGATGTGTTTAAATACGCTCATGACCCCGATGATCCTGTCTCCATGCCGGATGGGTGTCCGGTGGCTGACGAACGTCTTCCCGTTATACTCCACCGGGACATTGACCTGGGGTGACCCTGTCTCGATGATTGTTTTATAATCTTCCCAGATCTGGGCTTTCAGCTCTGAAATCCGTACTGAGCGCTTCGAAATGTCTTCATGAAACGAGAGGAAGTCTCGAGCTACGGTGTTGATGAAGAGGAAGAACCCGTCTGTATCCACGGCAAACACGCCGAAATCCACAGAATTCAGAAGACGCTCAAAGAATTCGTCCCTGGGCAGTTCGATGTTAGGACAAGACATTTTCCTGTTTCTCCTGTGATCGTTCAGCGTGATGTTGATCACATGCTAAAAAACGATCTCGCTCGTACACGGGATAGAACCTGTGAAGAGTTTGTCCGAACGCCGTGCATGTTTCATCCGCATCCCTGTGTGTTCCCTGTAATTGATGGAAAAGAATATATGTTCCTGTGCCTGTAATGTCAAGAATACGTCGGGAATCATGTGCAGCCCTCTTCACGCTTCCTGTCATGCACGTCCAAACCCGTGTGCAATGAAATCTCAGGACAGTTGCTGTGAAGAGCGTCATTCACTGTACCGTGTTTCCATCCTTTTGTTCGTGTATGCGGTAAGTGCTGAAATCAGGGCTTCCCGTCTGTCCTCGAGATGGGTGTTCCCCTTGAGATATTCCTGGAGAAGAGAACACCGCACGTGCTCGGGAAGGGTTCCTATGAGGGAGGCATTGAGGTAACTCAGATTTTTTGCGATCAAAGGCACAGTTGGAAATCGTACCCTGTGCAACCTGTCCAGATCGATGAGGTAGATGGCATCGTGGCCGATCAGCAGGTTTTCTGCCTTGAGGTCGGTGTGAACGACGCCCATCTCATGGATTCTCCGGATGAACCTGGCCACCTGGAGGAGATCATGTTCCCCCCATGTGTTTGCTTTGATGAATGCGGACAGATCTGGGGCATCCACGTACCGGGTTGCCAGGTATGATGCGAGGAGAATCCCACAGACCCTCTTTTCGCAGCCGAACAGCACCCCGGGAGTGGCGATGCCGAGTTCCTCGAGCAAGAGAGATGCCTCGAATGCGCGGCGTGCCCTGCTCTTCCTGAAGAGATTCTTCAGGCTGTCCCTGATACCCTTGAACGTGTATTTCTTGAGGAAGATAGTCTCTTCGCCGAGTTGGCCGAACTTGACTACCGCCGTTCTCGAACGGTTCACGACCCGGGTGCTGAAAGTCTCCATGAAGTGTTCAAGGTCCTGAATCCCCACAGGCACCGATGAGCCGGGTGCCAGATACCAAGTGTATCCATACATCCTCTGGAGCGCATATCCCATATCGCTTCGCTCCATGCCCCAGCCCAGGGGGTGGCCCAGGAGGTGCCAGAGGAGAAGGAAAACGGATTTCTTGAGCCTGTCCCTGAAGCTCCGGCTGAATGTCAGGGGCATATGAAATACGCACTCGAAAACGAGCTTCAAGACCGTGAACATGTACAGTACCAGGTACTGGGTTTTCCCCTTGTGTTTTCGGAAAAACCGATAGATTGAACGTTGATATTCGACCTTTCTCCTGAGGTCGGTCTTTTTCGCCGTAATCCCCTGGTGGTGTATGACTGGAATGTGCGGGAGGTGCCATACCTCATAGCCTGCATCACGGGCACGTTTGCAGAAATCTGTCTCTTCGAGGTAGAAGAAGAAGCCTTCATCCAGCACACCGATGGCATCAAACAGCTCCTTCCTGATCATCATGCACGCCCCGATCACTGATGGCACCATCACTGGCCGAGTAAATCCCGAGCGCTTGCTGGGGTACAGACCAGGAAACAGGATCTTGAGCAGGGATTTGTTGAGAGTCTGCGTCATCAGGTTGGGGATCACATCTACGGAATTCTGCTTCCTTCCATCGGGGAATACGAGCTGTGGCCCGCAGATAATGCAGCGGGGATGATCCGAGAGAAACGTCACCATGGGTGAGACGGCGTCCGACATGAATACAATGTCAGAATTCAGGAGCAGGATCATGTCTCCTCGAGCACGAAATATGCCGCGGTTTACGGCACGTGCGAATCCCATGTTCCGTCCGTTTTCAACGATCTGTACCGGAAGGTCCTGACGGGGGTGCAGGGCATCCGGTGAATTGTTCACCAGAATAATCTCATATGGACACCGCACATGGGAGTTCAGAGAGGAGAGGCACTGATCCAGAGGATCGTCCTGACCCATGGTGACGATGATGATACTGACCATGTACCCCACCTTTCTTTGTATACCCGGTTCTGGGATCACCTGCGAACAGAACGGATAATCCTGGATGCCGTCCTCGGCGGTTACCGCTTGAGCAGCCTTGGGTGCCCGTGAGCCGGACCGTGTGCCAACACCGTACATATATGATATTTTTTTTGCTGCCAAGTGAAAGAAAGGACCTTGGATTTTGACATGTGATCAAGTTGTGGTAATGGAATGCTCATGAATGTGACAATCATCGGTGCTGCCCGAAGGAACAACGGCATCGGGGAATACATAGCCAGATACTTTCATGATCTGGGAGCTTCCGTGACTGCAGTGCTCGGGACCACTATGCAGACAGCATCTAAAGCAGCAGAACGTCTCCTCCGGTACGGCATACAGGCTTCGCCATACACGGACTTCTCCCGTATGATTTCCGAGAAGAGGCCGGAGGCGGTGGCGATCGCATCTCCCAGTTCAACTCATGCAGCCTACCTTCGAGGTTGTGTGGACGCAGGTGTACATGTCTTCTGCGAGAAGCCCTGTATTCCACCTGATCCTGAGGTGCCTGATTCGTATCTCCACGCTCTCTTTGAACAGGCCTCGTCTCGCGGGATCAGAATCGTCATGAACTCCCAGTGGCCTTTTTCTCTGCCGTTTTATGACGCCCTGTGCGGGAGGCTTTCTCCACGTGATGTCGAGGCCTTTTTCATCCATCTCTCACCCCTGGTGCATGGAAAAGAGATGATCACCGAGTCCCTGCCGCATGCACTGAGTCTTCTCTACGCGAGGCTGGGGCCGGGAAGAATAGCGGATCTCGCTGTGAGGGAACAACACCTCGGCCTGCTGGTTGAATTTGTCTACAGCTCTTCTTCCGGTGAGTGTTCGGTTATGGTGGAAATGGAACAGGAGATCCATCAGCCGAGAAGCTTCTCGTATGGATTCAACGGAAGGATTGTCCGCCGGGTCATAGAGCTCGGTTCATACACAATTTACTTGACGTTTGGGAACGAAATCCTGAAGATACCTGATCCTCTGGAACTGTCGGTGGGCGATTTCATGGCTGCAGTGGATACAGGATCGGAACCGTCGATTCATACCGGGCATATTCTTGAAACGACGTCCCTGCTGAAGGAGATCTACAGCAGGATTACGATTGAAACCGAGGGGTAACCATGGAGCAGCTCAAAGATAGAGAGCACGATTTCAGCGCAAAACTCAGGCAGGCTTCGGTCATGGGGTCTCTCAAGGAGTACATTTCCTGGCAGAGAAAAGTGCGGTCTTCATCAGGCAAGCCGAAGTTTCCACGTCGAGGGCCGATCTCGGTGAACCTGGACCTCACAACGGCGTGCAACTTCTCATGCCCTCACTGTGTGGATTCCCGGATGCTCAATACCGGGGATTACCTTGATCTCGATTCTATCAAGCGGAGTATCGAGACACTTCAAGACAACGGCCTCCTCTCCGTGATTCTCATCGGGGGCGGAGAGCCTACCCTCCACAAGAATTTCGAGGAGATCGTGAGGTTCATTTCCCAGCTGGGCCTCCAGATAGGCATTGCGACCAACGGCTCCCGGCTGGAGAAGGTCGCATCTGTTGCAGATGTGCTCAGAGAGGGCGACTGGCTGAGGTTGTCACTGGACGCGGCGAGTGAGAGTACATTCTTCAAATCACATCGTCCACGGGGAAGAGTCACGCTCGAGAAGATCCTGAATGATGCCATGGAAATCAAGAAAGCCAACAGTGCCCTTTCTCTGGGATATTCCTTCGTGATTGTCTGGAAAGGCATTTTCGTCAACGGGTACGAACTCAATGAGAATGTGCAGGAAATGCACGAGGCGGTGAGATTGGCCCGGGATCATCTCTTTGATTATATTTCGTACAAACCCTGCCTCCTGCGCCTGGAGGGATCACAGAAAGAGTCTCTGTTCACCAGGCCTGATGAAGAGCGTGAAGCAATGATTATTGAAGAGATCGTGCAGAATCTTGAAAAAGCGAAGAACGAGGCCTCGGATGGGGTGAAGATTCTCGAGAGTGTCAATCTCGCTGCCATGATCGACAGGACCGTGCACGAACTCAAGGTACAGCCACAGGTATGTCACAGTCAGTTTTTCCGTACAGTACTCGCACCTTCAGGCATTTTCCACTGTCCTGCGCTGCGTGGTGTCAAACAGGGGATGATCGGCACCGCAGAAGGGTATACATCTGATGAGAATTTCGAAAAGACACAGGCCAACCTCGAGCGCTCCATTCTGAAGTTCGATGCTGCAAAGGAGTGCGCTCAGGTCGTGTGTTTCTACCATCACGTAAACTGGTGGATTGAGAACTTCATAGCCTCAGGCAAGAGTCTGCGCACCCTGACCACGGTGGAGGACAACAATTTCTTCCTATAACATGCCAATGGAATGCACGAAGATTGGAGTGATCCACCTCAATCAGATCGGTGATCTCCTCTTCTCACTGCCGCTCCTTGCATCCCTGAGGGCTCGGTTCCCCCATGCCAGGATTGATTCTATTCTCAGGCCCGGACTGAAGGATCTGATGGAAGGATCCCACCTTGTGGACAGGATTATCCCCAGGGAACAGGGAATCTTCCCGTGGCTCACGCTCCTCATGACCCTCAGGAAACAGCGCTATGACCTCTTGGTCTGTCTTGCCAGATCTGAAGGCGCCCTTGCACTGGCATGTGCGAGCAATGCCGGATTTACTGTCGGTTTTGCACGTTTTCCCTGGGACATCGGACTGGATGCAAAGGAAACCGTCGAAGGACACAACAGCTGGTACAATAACGCCAAACTCCTGAACCTGCTGAATATCATCCCGAGCCAGAATTCCTATGTAGGGCTCCTGAATGCGGATGATGGGGCATACAGCGGTGAACTGCCGGACAGATATGTTGTGATATCGCCCGGCGCATCAAGAAGACGGTTGGTGAAAGCGTGGGACGAGAGGAAATTTGCAGAGGTCATGGCACACTTGCACCAGCACTATGCGCTCACACCTGTGATCGTCGGGGGAAGCGACACACAGGAATGTGCAGCCCTCATCGGCATGCACTACAGGGAGGTTAACAGTGATCCTCCCACATCAGAAGAATCATTCGACCTCACGGGCAGACTTTCACTGAAAGAGCTCTGTTCCGTTCTCAAAAAGGCGAGGCTTTTCGTGGGGATAGACTCGGGTGTCATGCACCTCTCTTCTGCTCTCGACATCCCGGTCGTCGGGATCTTCGGGCCCACAGATCCCTTCTATGTAGGACCTCAGAATGAACGAAGCATTGTCGTGAGACAGGACATCTCCTGTTCACCCTGCTACATCAGGAAGCAGTGCAGCCACAGGGAGTGCATGGAAACCCTCCCGGCTTCCCGTGTACTGGATGCATGCAGGTCATTGCTCGAGGGTGTGCAGGGGAGTGGATAGTTCTTTCAATACGTACATGGAGGGAAGGTGGAGAGAGAACGAACTGTTTCCTTGATACGGGAACTTCCGGGAGTCATCCTGTTGTGAAGGGGAGACGATTCAGCACCATCCATGAACTCCTCGATGTGAAGTATCCGGATCTTCACCTGAAACTTCTCCAGGAGAGGTCCTCGCGGAGCGTCTACACCCTCGAGAAGCAGGGCAGGGCCGTGTACTACGTAAAGGTTTACAGCGGGAAGGATTTCCTGTCCAGGGCGAGGAACAGGTTCTTCTCGAGGACTCTGTACGAGGCGACTATGCTTGAGAACCTCAAGGCTCACGGTATTCCTGTGCCCGAAGTCCATGATCACATCCTGCATGCCGGTGCGAGTGTGCTCATTACCAGGGCTATAGATCCAGCCCGTTCCCTGTGGCAAGAACCTCCGTCTGACCGGGGAGAGGTCATGCTGGGAATGGCATCCCTGCTGCTCAGACACGGATTTTCTCATCGCGACCTGCATCCAGGCAATATCATCCTTGATTTCGAAGGCAAGCCGTTTCTGGTCGATGCATACGAGATCAGTACTCTGACACACGTCAGCCAACGCGATATCGTGGGGCTTTTTTCTCAGGTTTTCAATTCCTCTGATGTTTCCCTGACAGACCTCGAGCGACACCTTGATGGAATCCCACAGGTTGACGACTCACATGGGCTGGCAGAGAGAATTCTGCGGCGTGCCCTCAGGACAAAAAGGACATATGTCAGAAAACGGGTAAGAAGATCGCTGCGTGAGGGGAGCTTTTCAACGGTACGGGTTGCTGATTCTTACACAGCGTATATCCGGAGAGGGGCCGTCATTGATGTCGAGAATCTCATCAGTGAACACGAGAGAAATGTTGAACAGGGGATCAATATCCTGAAGACCCAGGAGAAAACCCAACTGAGCAGAGTTGGACAGTACTGCGTGAAATCGTACCGGGCTCCCCGGCTCTTTCAAGAGCCCTATGCCCGGAGATCCTGGAAGGGGCTTCTCGCCCTCCTCTACAACGGAATCGGGACCGCCGAGCCGTTTGCCGTGGTGATCTTCAGGGACGGCAGGAGTGCACTTATCACCTCCGCCATACCACACCAGGATCTCGACCGGTTTCTCGGTGAATCATACGAAACCCTGGATATGCGGGAAAAGCTCAGGATTGCCCGCGCCCTCGGTTCCGTCCTTGGGTATCTGCACGTGCGCAGGATCTACCATGCTGATATGAAGGCGTGTAATATCAAAATAGATCCGGAGACTCTGGGGATATACTTTCTTGATACTGATCGTGTCCGGCAGACGCGGGGGCTTTCTGATCGCAGGAGATACGAAAACCTGGTGCAGATCAATACCAGCATTCCCCGCCGTGTGAGCCGAAGCGTGAGGATGGCATTCATTCATGCCTATGCAGAAAGGATGAAACTGAATCCCAGGGAACTCTTCGCCCGGGTGTGGAATTTCTCCCGCTCGAGGGACATCGTGTACTGTACGGCCAAGGGGGATCAGTTCGAGACATGGTCTCCCGAATACGAGGGGAAGACCAGATCCCTAACCTGAAAAGACTGCATCGAGCTTCTCCAGAACGTCACCAGCAGTTATAGAGTACATGCAGACAGGATCATCACATACTCTCCTGTTGCATGGCGAGCAGTGGAGATCCTTGTGTACCACCTTCCCGAAAAAAGGCCCGGTTCGCCTTGGATCGGCAGGACCGAAAAGCGCGACAACCTGTTTTTGGAGTGCAACAGCAAGATGCATGGGGCCGGTATCACAGCTGACCACCACGCGGGAACCGGCAAGAACCTCCTTGAGTTCGGGAAGGGTCGTTCTCCCGCAGAGATTGATGATACCACGTCCTGCTCGGGTCTCGATCTCGTGGGAGAGGGGGATGTCTTCAGGTCCTCCGGTCAAGACGCAGGGAATCCCGTATCTGTGCGTACTCTCGCGTGCAAGCTGGCAGAAGCCCTCAGAAGTCCAGCGGTTCGCCGGTTTTGTTGCCCCGATGTTGAGGACGACGTAGTCCTTGGGGAGATCAAAGGGTATGTCCCCTGTGACCGGGATCTCCCAGCGGATATCGTTGGCCGGGGCACCGAGGTATTGTGCAAACTCGAGATACTGGTGCACCATGTGTGTCGACGGGTCGCTTTTGGGGATGCGTTCAAAAGGCATGATTCCGGTCATTTCCTTGCAGCGGTCTCTATCGAACCCGATCCTGCGGGTGCTCCGTGAGGCCATGCATACCAGAGCGGATTTCACGATACGCTGAAGGTCGAGCGAGATGTCCCAGGATCTCCTCCTGAGTGTGAAAAGAATTCCCGGGAGGGAAGAACAGGGGGTGTTCTTTTCGAAGAGAATGAGAGAATCAACATACGGGTGGTCTAAAAGGATGGGAA
>JBNGDS010000026.1:0-39990 GCA_049975365.1 Desulfomonilia bacterium
TTCCTGTGCATGATCTGAAAGGGGATCCCCCCTTTCAGAGATTCAATCTCTCCGGTATTCTGCCGGGATGAGATGATCTCCGTGAAGGTTCTCCTCCCGGCCTTCAGTGCCTCTTTCACGGGGTTGAGGCCGTAGATGATTTCCATGCATGCTCCCGGTGAGCACAGATACCCTGTTTTCCGGATAGAGGGAAGAGAACGGTTCAGGTGTGATCGGGTACCCAGCTCACGATGTATTCCGTATTCCCTGGCAGGCTTCTCACCTCGGGGTGTTTGACCTCCCAGTTCCCTGGGAGGGATCGCTCGCGGCACGTCAGCTCGAAGTGGAGCATTGCGATTCCCATGTCGATCTTCTGGATGTCGATGTCTTTGAACATGGCCTTGTAGCCGATGCTCCGCTGGAGAAAGAAGTGCATATTGCCATCTGCACACAGAATTCTCCAGGGTTGCCTGTTGGATGCCGAGGGGCCTATTCGGACCATCTCGAAGGGTATCCGGTAGGGAGAGTCATCCACGGCACAGGGGACACCGAATTTTTCTTGGAAAAAGAGCTCCCTCCCGTTTTTCCTGCGTCGTGAACCAGCACCTGCGACGAAGAGGGCATCGATGAGGGATCTGCTCCCTGCGGGATACCCCACGGGACTCACGGCCGGGATGATCTCTGAACCGCCGAGAAGGATTTTCTCGGCGAAGAAGCCGGTACTGAAGGTCCCTCCCATCCAGCAGGTTCCGAGCCCGAGCTCCGTAGCACGAAGGATGACGGCCTCGAAGAGGTATCCATAGTCCTCATTCACCCTCTGTCCGGACTGAGCAGCACCCACCAGGAAACTCCTCGCCCCGCGGGCGATCCCGTAGGTTCCCTTGAACCTGCTCTGGGAAGCCCCTGCATCGACGAGGCCGATCCGGATCGTGGATCCGAACGGCGGGGGAGGAAGGGACTGCATGAATTCTCTCAAGGCAGCTGCATGATCCTCTGTCAGAGGGATCTCCTGAAAGGTTCTCCAGGAGGACCTCCGAGAAATGAGTTCTGTTACCGGTACCGTATAGTGCATTGATCAACAATCCTTTCACACGACAGCGGCATCCAGGGACGGTCACGAGGACCCATGCCCGGTGAACTTCACCATGGTTTTCACTGCGTGGTTCTTGGCCTTTGCGAGGTTCGTCTCGATCATCTCGGGAAACTGCTCGAGGCTGTATGTATGCGTCACCATCTCCGGCAGCGAGACCTTCTTCTCCCGTGCAAGGTCTATGGCGAGCCCGAACACGTGCTTCATCTCCCCGTCGATGGGCATGAATGCGGATGAAAACACGCCCTTGATGGTCTGAAGCTTCAGCCACAGCGGGGTGAGGTCAAGCTTGATGTCGTGACCGATGCCGACCACCGAGAGGACCCCTCCCGCTGCCATGGACCTCAGGCTGGCGTTCAGCGTCTCCTTGCTCCCGACCGTGTCGAATATTTTCGCGAATCCGCCCATGAGGATATCGGGGCCGATCATGGGCGTGTACCGTACGGCACCGGTGATCTCCACTGCATGGGAGAGGATGTCGCCATCTAAGAACACGGTGTCTGCTCCGAACTTCCGGCACAGATCCGCGTGGAAAGGCGAGGGTTCGGACAGGGTGATGGTGCAGTCGATGTCCAGGGCTCTCAGTGATTGTACGACGAGGCTCCCAATTACCCCGCCGCCGATGACCAGGACGTGTTCCCCTGGACTCGGCCTGTTGTCGAGGACTGCCTGGAGGGCAACCGCAAGGGGTTCGATCATGGCGCCCGCCTCGGGAGACACCTCGGGGGGCAGCGTGAACACCTGGCTTCTGTGTGCAACGAGGTAATCTGCAAACCCTGCACTCGTGTCCCTGCAGATGCCGGTGAACATCCCGGGTGCGATCGTCCCCCGGGCGAAATTTTCACAGCTCCCCCACTTTCCTGCCCTGCAGGCAGGGCAGACAGGATCGATCCCCCGCGCATAGCAGTTCAGGTGCGGGGCGATGGTGACCACATCACCCGGTTTCAGATCCGTGACCTCGTGCCCCACCTCCACGATCTCACCGCACAGCTCATGGCCGAGGATGCAGGGAAAGGAGGTGAACGGGGATGCGCTGGGGGAATCCCTCAGGAATATCAGGTTCACGTCGGATCCGCACATCCCGCAGGCAATCGTTCTGATCTTGACCCACTCGGGGGACGGCAATTCAGGTTCCGGTATCGTGACGAGCTTCACGGTCGCGAGCGGCCCATCGTAAAAGAGTTTCCTGTTCACCAGCCCCAGGGACTTGAGTGTGACCCACTGGGGCACTGATACAGAGAATTGAACGGCCTTCATGGCTCACTCCATCTTCAGTCCGTCGACGAACTGCAGGGTCATGGGGCTCACCGCACACGTGTCTGTCATGACATTGATGCACGCAGGCTTGCCCGAGGCAATGGCCCGCCTGATGGCGGGTATCAGGTCAGCGTCCTTTTCCACGAGTTCCCCGTATCCCCCGAGACCCTCCACCATCTTTTCGTAGTGGACCACGCCCAGGTGAGAACCGATGAGACGCTCTCCGCCGTAGCAGATTTCCTGGCCGTGCTTGATCATTCCCCATGCCTGGTCGTTGTTCACAATGCAGATGAAGGGGATGTCGTGGCGCATGGCCGTGTCGAATTCCATGGCATTGAGCCCGAAGGAGCCGTCGCCGTTGATAAGGACCACGGTTTTTCCCGGTCGTGCGAGCTTGGCGGCAATGGCAAAGGGAATCCCGGTGCCAAGGCACCCGAACTGCCCTCCCGCCGATGCATACACAGCACCCTTTTCCTTTGCCACGAGCCCTGTTGCTCCGTAGTACGAGGTGTCTCCCCCATCAATGATGTACAGGGCCTCGTCACCGATGGCTTGCCGTATGAGGCTCACGAGCCTGTGGGGATGAATGGGATCCGAGGGTTTGTTCCTGGCGTCGATCTCCTCGGCTACCATGGGGAGGTAGGCATCGCGCAGGGATGTCCGCCACTGGCTGTGGTTTCTCTTCTTCACGAATCGGTTGAGTTCCTTCAGGGCTAGGCCCACATCACCGACGAGGCCTACGTCGGATGTCCTGTTTCTGTCGATCTCTGCGGGGTTGATATCAACCCGTACGAGTTTTGCCTGGGGGAATATCTGGCCGAACATGAGCAGCCAGTTGAACCTCACACCAAGCGCGATGATCAGGTCGGCCTGGGATGCCGCGGTGAGAATGGCCATCATGCCGCCGTCCCACAGGGAGAGGGGGTGGTCATCAGGGAGTGTCCCCCGTCCGGTATTGATCAGGAAGAAGGGGATGCCCGTTGTTTCGATGAACTGCCTGAGTTCGTCGGTGCACTCGCTTGCACCGACGCCTCCTCCTCCGACCAGCACGGGCTTGTGCGCCGTGTTGATGAGGTCAGCGGCACTCCTGACCGCGGAAGGATCAGGCTGGGAGAGGTACATCACATCTCCCGTGCGGGGCCATGGAACGGATTCCAGATCGACCTTTCTGTTCAGGATATCCGGCGGCAGTTCCAGAAATACCGGTCCCTTTTTCCCGGATACCGCCTGCCTGAAGGCGGTTGAGAGATATTCCGGAATGCGCGAGATGTCATGACAGATGCTGTGCCACTTTACCGTGGACTTGACCATGTCTGCCTGCTTGATTTCCTGGAGAGATCCCTTTTCCTGATCTCTCACGGGAGAGGTCCCGCTCAGCATGACCAGGGGGGCGTTCTCCATGTACGCGTTCACCAGGCCCGTGAGCGTGTTAGTGAACCCCGGGCCCGCGGTCACCAGGCATACCCCGGGATGGCCTGCATAGATGGACCAGGCATGGGCCATCATGGCCGCAGCCTGCTCGTGCCGCACGTCAATGAGCCTGACGCCGCTTTCCACGAACCCGTCATAGATCCTGTCGATGTGACCACCGGACAGGGAAAAGACCGTCTCTACTCCCTCCACCTCCTTGAGATACTTGGCAACCAGATGTCCTCCATAAATCTCGGCCATACGCCCTCCTTCTGCAGTTGAATTCCAAAAGTTATGTAACCCCCTGTTCGCCGGGGTATCCCGAAGTGTTCAGGAAGGTTCCCCGTACAGAACGTAAAACGCAATCACTCTGCACTCGTGTCCCACGTATAAAATATCTTCAGGAGAGCAGAAAAGCAAGATCCCTTCACACCGTACACGGGCCGGGGAACAGAATATTCTCCCATGTGACCCCCGGGTTTTCAGAGGAGGGTGACGATGACCTCTCTGGTTGACCGGGGTCCATCGAATTCACAGAAAAAGATGTTCTGCCAGGTGCTCAGAAGCAGCCTCCCATCTTCCACTGGGATTACCTCGGATGGCCCGACGAGGCCTGCCTTGATGTGGGCATCCCCGTTGCCGTCGATTCTGTCATGGAGCCACCTGCCCTTGGGCACCATGGTCCTCAGGCAGTCGAGCACATCGCGGGTGATATTCGGGTCCCAGTTTTCCTGGATCATGATCGCCGCTGTTGCCCCCTGTGCATACACGGCGCACAGGGATGAGGAGGTCCCGTGTTGAGCGACAACGGATCGGATCATGTCCGTGATGTCCACGAGCTGTTCACGGTCCTGGGTGGAAAAGGTGATGGAAAATTTCATGGCATGCCTCTGCATCCCTATAGCATCCTGGGAAACGTTCAGCAAGGTATGAACACGTGTCTGACATCATGAAATACTAGGGATCGCATGAGGCGAATTATTTATAACTCATAGAATATATTATCAATTATATCGAACACACGTATGCTGATGCCCCCTCATGGATGGAGTGGTCCTGGCGGAACACAGAATCTGTGATCAAAAAAATTCACTGGTACCCTTGATTTTTCTGTTCCCACAATTACCTTAACACACTAGTTACAATCTTCCGTTCCCGGTGATGTGTCTGACGGCCCTCACCTTTTGACACGGATCGTCACGGAATGATGTTGTGTAGAGGGATCTAGGAGAAGTTTTCAAAAGGAGGGGGTTTTTCCCGTGAGAAAGGTGCTCCTTATCTGCATTACTCTCTTCATGTGCCCCGGGTGGGCACATGCCTCGCTGATGCTGGCACAGCCTGTCTCTATCCAGCTGGGGAATCATGGAGTCCAGGCAACACTCGCGACGACCGGACAGAGAATGCACGAGCTCACCGCAGTTCCCGCACAGCTAGTTCAGGCGTATTCCCGTGTTCCAGGAGATCATGTCTCGTCCGGCAACTGGATGATTGTCTGGGTGTACGGTCCCCAGTGGGACAGGATTTTCGCCGGGGGATTGCCCACAGGATCTCCCCGGTCCATTCCATCACGGCCTCTGGCTGAGACGTCCAGCATAGCCCTTCTCGGGACGCTGCTCCTCTGTTCCGGGATCCTTCTGAAGAGAACGTTTGCCGCTTCCCCCAGGCAGGCCCCTGAAACTGTGTTTGTTCAGAGATCCCCATCCTGGAAAGTATCACACCTTACCAGCGCAGATTCAGATTCACCGATGCCTGCACAGGCATATTTCGAAGAACGTCACAGGCTTTCCGCATAATCGAATCATTCGCGATTCCCCGATTCTGCCCTGTGTTTCAGGCGCAAGAACCCCTTGTTCTCCGTGGAGTGTGGACTGGTATCATCAATCTCGCTTGATGCCTGGTTCTCTCCCATCATGAGCTTGAAAACGAGGTGGTTACGTGTAATACTCTAACGAAAATTCTCCCAATCGCGACAGGAGTGTGCATGAGGAGCGACAGGACAAAGAAATCCATTGAGAAAGCGCCGCACAGATCTCTTCTCAAGGCAAACGGGTTTACAGACGAGGAGATCGCACGGCCCTTCGTCGGCATCGTGAATTCGGCCAACGAGATCATCCCCGGCCATATTCACCTGAATCAGGTATCCCAGGCGGTCAAGGCCGGAGTCAGGATGGCGGGAGGTACACCCATGGAGTTCTCGGTGATCGGTATCTGCGATGGGATCGCCATGAACCATGAGGGCATGAGGTACTCCCTCCCGTCACGGGAGATCATCGCCGACTCCATCGAACTCGTGGCTATGGCACACGCCTTTGATGCTCTTGTGTTCATCCCCAACTGCGACAAGATAGTCCCTGGCATGCTCATGGCCTGCCTGAGGCTCAACATCCCCTCTGTAGTGGTATCCGGTGGCCCGATGCTCGCCGGTTCCCACAAGGGAAAGAGCGTCGATCTCATCAGTGTCTTCGAGGGGATCGGCAGGATCAAGGCAGGCACGATCACAGAAGATGATCTCAGGGAACTGGAAGGGTGCGCATGCCCCACTGCAGGAAGCTGTTCAGGGATGTTCACGGCAAATTCCATGAACTGTCTGACCGAGGCCCTCGGGCTCGCTCTCCCGGGCAATGGAACGATCCCGGCGGTCTATTCGGAACGTATCCGGCTGGCCAAGCACGCGGGAATGAAGGTCATGGAACTTCTGGAAAAGAATCTGAAGCCGAGAGACATAGCCACACCACATTCATTCAGCAACGCCATTGCCGTGGATATGGCCCTGGGGTGTTCGACCAATACGGTCCTCCACGTCCCGGCGATCGCGTTTGAGGCAGGGATCGAACTCGATCTCGATGATTTCGATGTCATGGGGAGAACGGTTCCCCACATCTGCAACCTCTCTCCCGCAGGACCTCACCACATAGAAGACCTGTATCGTGCAGGCGGAATTCAGGCCGTGATGAAACGCATCGCGGAGATCGGGGTCCTTGACCTGACGGTTCCCACCGCAACCGGCAGATCCCTGGGCGAAAATCTCGCGCAGGCAGAGGTCTTGGATCCCGACGTGATCAGGCCTCTTGATCACGCATACCATCAGGAAGGGGGGATAGCCATACTGAGGGGCAGCCTGGCCCCGGATGGTGCGGTCGTGAAGCAGTCGGGAGTCCTCCCTGAGATGATGCAGCGCACTGGGAACGCCAGGGTCTTCGACTCCGAAGACGCTGCGGTGGAGGCAATCCTCTCGGGGAGGATCAACAAGGGAGACGTGGTCATTATCCGGTATGAGGGACCCAAGGGTGGTCCGGGGATGCGGGAGATGCTCACCGCGACTTCGGCGATTGCCGGCATGGGGCTGGACACGGACGTTGCGCTCATCACCGACGGGCGTTTTTCCGGGGGTACCCGTGGTGCGGCTATCGGCCACTGTTCCCCAGAGGCTGCTCAGGGAGGGCCGATCGCCCTGGTGAGAGAAGGGGACAGCATCGTCATCGATATCCCGGGAAGGAAACTCGATCTGAAGGTTGATCCGGGCGAGCTGGAAGACAGGAAAAACGCCTGGGCACCGCCGCAGAAGAAGCTCAGCGGGGTCCTGGCACGGTACGCCCGGATGACGCTCTCTGCAGACAAGGGGGCAAGGTATACCCAGGAATGAAAGAGGCACTGTTCTGGTCACAGGAGACTGATGGCAGGGTGAGGTGCAGCCTCTGCCCACACCGGTGCATCATCGCGGAAGGCAAGACCGGATTCTGCCAGGTGAGAAAGAATGAAGGCGGCATCCTGTACAGCCTCGTCTGGGCGAAGAGCATCGCGGCCAATGTAGACCCCATCGAGAAGAAGCCATTGTTTCACCTGCTGCCGGGCACGCTCTCCTTTTCGATTGCAACGGTGGGGTGCAATTTCAGGTGCGTTTTCTGTCAGAACAGTGATATCTCCCAATACCCGCTCCTGACCGGCAGGATCACCGGGGACACCCTCCTGCCCGAAGATGTGGTGGATGCAGCTCTTTCCCGCCACTGCAGGGGCATCTCCTATACCTATACCGAGCCCACGATCTACATCGAGTACGTACTCGATACAGCCAAGATCGCGAAGAAGCGGGGGCTGCTCAACACCATGATCACGAACGGGTACATCTCCACCGAGGTCGTCTCAAAGCACCTGAAAGGACTGATCGATGGGGCGAACATAGATCTGAAGTCGTTCTCAGACGCGTTTTATAAGAAGCTCTGTTCTGCGCGGCTTTCTCCTGTCCTGGACGCGATTCGGGCCTACCATGATGCAGGCATCTGGATCGAGATCACCACGCTGCTCATCCCCGGGGAGAATGACTCCAGGCAGGAACTGCGGGATATCGCCTCGTTCATCAAATCGGTCAGCCCGGATATCCCGTGGCATATCAGCCGGTACTACCCTCGCTACCAGTACGACAGTGCTCCGCCGACGCCGGTGAAGTCTCTTGAGGACGCCCGAGAGATCGGGTTGAGCGAGGGGCTCAGATTCGTGTATACAGGCAATGTCATGGGACATGCAGGTGAACATACCTATTGCCCCCAGTGCGGGAAGATCGTTATATCCCGCAGGGGATTTTCCGTTGACGCCATAGCCCTGAACGGGAACATGTGCCAGTACTGCAACCACACACTACCAGGGAGGTTCCAATGAAGTATCAGAATTTCATGCTTAAGGTTGTTGATGCGAAGAAGGCTGAAATCAGAAAAGCACTCAAGGATGCGGGGATCGACGTTCGAGCTCTGACCGAGGTATACTCGGAAGAGACAGGAACCCCCGAAGAGGACAAGGACACAGATGCCGAGAAAAAATAAGGAAGAAAAGAAATTCACACACAAGCCTGGTTCTGGGTGGGATATCCTCAAGGACAGGCAGGAGGGCGTGGAGGCCTATGCTCGATCATACATCGAGTTCCTCTCACGGGTGAAGACCGAGCGTGAGGCCGTTCGATACACCAGGGACGTGTCCCACGGGGACAGGAAACTCCATGTGGTGGAGAACAGGGGCAAGGCAATAGCACTGTGCAGGCCGGGAACCATACCCCTGGAGCAGGGGATCCGGATCGTGGTGGCGCACATAGACTGTCCCCGTCTCGACCTCAAGGCAAACCCCCTGTACGAGGACACCGATCTGGCCATGCTGAAAACCCACTACTACGGCGGGATCAAGAAATACCAGTGGCTTGCTCGGCCCCTTGCACTCCACGGCGTGGTGGTACGGGAAGACGGGAGCATTGTTGACATCGTGGTAGGGGAAGACGAATCTGACCCCTGCTTCACCATTGAAGACCTGCTGCCTCACCTCGCAGCAAACGTACAGTACAGCAAGAAAGTCGGCGATGCATTCCAGGGCGAAAAACTCAATATCATCTGCGGGTCACGGCCGGAGCTGAAGGCGAAAGATGAAAAGGTCAAGCAGAGCATCCTGAATCTTCTCCACGAAAAGTACGGCATCATAGAACAGGACTTCATCTCGGCTGACCTGGAAGTTGTGCCTGCGGGAGCGGCCAGGGAAGTGGGATTCGACAGGTCGCTCATCGGCGCATATGGCCAGGATGACCGGGTCTGCTCATGGGCAGCGTGCGCAGCCATCCTCGACACCAAGAAGGTCCCCTACACGACCATCGCCCTCCTGGTGGACAAGGAAGAGATCGGCTCCGAGGGGAACACCGGCGCGAAGAGCAAGTTCCTGGAGGAGGTGCTCTGGTCTCTTTCTGATACCATGAAGCAGCCCATCGTGCCGGCGCGGGTTCTTTTCAAGAGCAGGGCCATCTCGGGTGATGCCAATGGTGCCCTGGATCCTGATTATCCCGAGGTTCACGAGAAGACAAATGCCGCAAAACTCGGGTACGGGGTGTGTGTCACGAAATTCACCGGTTCACGGGGCAAGTCAAGTTCCAGTGAAGCACATGCGGAATACGTGGGATGGATCCGAATGATCCTGAACAAGGGAAGAATTCCCTGGCAGACAGGGGAACTCGGCAAGGTCGATGAGGGCGGCGGAGGGACCGTTGCAAAATTCCTCGCGGAGTACGGCATGGATATCGTGGACATGGGCCCCCCGCTGCTGTCGATGCATGCCCCCTTCGAGATCTCGTCAAAGGTGGATGTGTATTCGACCTACCTCGCCTACCGCGCGTTCATGGAGGAGAAATGAAGGACAAGCTTCTCGCCCACATCGGTTCTCTGACCGGGGGGGTCGTCCACAATCTGAATACGCCCTTGATGTGGGTGATGGGGCGGGCACAGCTCATCCAGGCGAGGAACGAGCGGCTGGCCGAACACCAGGGCCTGCTCCCGGAGGAACTCGAGAAAATCAGGGAAAAGAACGACAAAGACCTCCGGTCCATTCTCGAAGGTGCAGACAAGATCGACTCCATCCTCAAGACACTGGGGTACAAGGCGCAGATGATCAGCGAGGGGTACACCTCCATTGAACTGAAGGAGTACCTCGAGATGGAGAACAACTACCTCATGGGGGACATGAGATTCAAGCACGAGACCAAGCGCGAATTCCAGCTGAATTCGCGGTCGGTTTACGTCAAGGTGGACTACACAGCACTCTCCGCAGCGGTGACCGGGGTGATCGACACGATTCTCTCATCCACAGAAAAGGGAAGAAGCCTGAAGATCTCCCTGGATTCGGGGGTCATCCGGATCGCGTGCCCCGAGATGCACCTCGATTCAGAGAGGAGACGACGTATCGAGTCGATCTGTGAGGGAATCAGCACCACAGCCGACATCTTCATGAATGATGCCCAGGGCTTTGAGATCTCCATCGGCATACGGGATACGTGATGCCCGTCAGTGAGACCATCACGTGTCCTGAATGCGGGACTGTTCTCAAGGCCTACCGCAATCCTGTACCCACCGTGGACATCATCATTGAATACCAGGGGGGGGTCGTCCTCATCTCCAGGAAAAATCCTCCTTACGGCTGGGCCCTGCCGGGTGGATTCATCGATTACGGCGAGACTGCGGAGGACGCTGCCCAGAGGGAGGCGGCAGAGGAAACATCTCTTTCGATTTCAGACCTGAAGATGTTCCATGTCTACTCGGAGCCGACCCGGGATCCGAGGCTCCACACCATCACGACGGTCTTTGTAGCCCAGGGCTCCGGAAGGCTCTCTGCGCGGGATGACGCGGCACAGGCCGGGGTATTCGATCCCGATCACCTGCCGCAGCCCATGGCCTTCGACCATGAACGTATCCTGAACGACTACCTCTCATGGAAGAGGACGGGCAGGGGAGGACTCCTCCTTAGATGAGCCAGCCTCGAGACATCTATCTCATCGACGGGAGTTCCTACATCTACAGGGCTTTCTATGCCATGAGGAACCTGTCCACATCGAAGGGCATGCCCACGAACGCGATCTTCATCCTGTCCAGGATGCTCCTGAAGCTCCTCAAAGAGAAAAACCCGCATCATATCTGCTTTGTCCTCGACTCGAGAGGGCCCACCCACAGACACGAGATCTATGAAGATTACAAGGGGACCCGCCCCACGATGCCGGAAGCACTGCAGGTACAGTTTCCCTATATCCTGGATGTCGTCAGTGCGCTGGGGATCCCTGTCGTGCAGCGCGAAGGGTTCGAAGCGGACGATATCATCGCGACGCTCGCCCGCAGGAGCCCTCCGGACACGCATGTCATCATCGTATCAGGTGATAAGGACCTCATGCAGCTGGTAAACGAGAGCGTCACCGTGTGGGACACTCTCAAAGACAAACTCTACGATCGCGACGGGGTCAGAGAAAAATTCGGTGTATACCCGGAGTACATCGCAGACCTGCTTGCGATCATGGGTGACAGTTCGGACAATATCCCCGGCATCCCCGGCATCGGACAGAAAGGTGCAACTGAGCTCATCAGCAGGTTCGGCCACCTGGACAGCGTCCTTGATCATGCAGGCCAGATACAAAGCGACAAGACCAGGAAGGCCCTCGAGGAAGGCAGGCAGCAGGGGCTTCTGGGACTCGAGCTCGTGAGACTCGATACAGAGGTGGATCTGCCCATGGGCGAGGAAGATCTCGCTGTGGGAGACATGGATCGCTCCCGGCTCGCACAGATCTTCACCGAGCTGGAATTCAAGGCACTCCTGAACGATATCCAGGAAGAGGGCACTGCCCTGAAACCAGCATTCGAGGGAGAGATCGTTCAGGGCATTCCCTCGGATCTTTCCGGAGACCTCGGCATGTTCATACTCCCCGGCTTGGGGTCTGCTGTCTTCGCGGGAGGGAAGCACTATGTTTCCCTGGATTCCTCGAAATATCTCGATCCCTTGACAAGTCCGGGGGTGCGGATCTGTCTCCATGATGCAAAGGAGGCCCTCGTCGCAGCCATGAGATCTGGGCTCGAGGTCAGAGCCGAGATCTTCGACACCATGCTCGCTGCATACTGCATCGATGCCGCGACCGGGACGACCTCGCTGGAAGATCTTTCCAGGGCGTATGTAGAACGGGAAATTCCTTCGCTGAAGGAAGTACTGGGAACCGGGAAGAACGCGCGGGCGGTTCAAGACCTGAACACAGATCAGATCGAGACGTTTCTCGCCGGGCACTCGCAGGTGCTGCTGCCCCTCGAGGCAGAGCTGAGGGAACACATGAAGCGGGTGGGGGTGGACACGATCTTCTCCCGGATCGAGATGCCTCTGGTGGAAGTCCTCGCTTCCATGGAGGTTGCAGGCGTCCTCATCGACACGGATCTGCTCGCTGACATATCCAAGGAGATCAGTCTCACCATACGCGACATGGAGACACAGATCTACAGAATTGCCGACAAGGAGTTCAATATCAATTCCCCGAAACAGCTCGGGGAAGTTCTCTTTGAGGACCTGAAGCTTCCGGTGGTGAAAAAGACCAAAACAGGCTATTCCACTGACAGCCAGGTCCTCGCATCCCTGGCTTCGAAGCACGAGCTGCCTGCGGTGATCCTGGATTATCGGATGCTCGCCAAGCTGAAGAATACGTACGTCGATGCTCTCCCCGCCATGGTGGACCCGGTGAGCCGCAGGATTCATACCCGGTTCAACCAGGCAATAACGGCAACGGGCAGGATTTCCTCTTCGGAGCCGAACCTGCAGAACATCCCTATCCGGACCGACACCGGACGGAGAATCCGGCAGGCCTTCATCGCGCCTGAAGGCCATTGGATCCTGTCCGCAGACTATTCCCAGATCGAGTTGAGGATACTGGCGCACATCACCAAGGACAAGACCCTCATGGAAGCGTTTTCCAGAAACATCGACATTCATGCCCAGACAGCCTCCCAGGTATTCGGGATCCCCCTCGAGGAGGTGAGCGAGAATCAGCGCAGGCAGGCCAAGACAATCAATTTCGGCATCATGTACGGCATGGGGCCCCACAAGCTTTCGGGCGAGCTCGGCATCAAGCGTGAGGTAGCCAGGCAGTACATCGAGAACTATCTCTCGAACTATCCCGGGGTGAGACGCTACATGGAACAGACAGCACAGGAGGCGTCACACAGCGGGTATGTGACCACCATCATGGGCAGGAGAAGGAGCATCCCGGAGATAAACTCGAGCAATTTCAACGAGCGGGAAGGTGCGCGGAGGATCGCGATCAACACCCCGATCCAGGGCAGTGCCGCGGATTTCATCAAAATGGCCATGGTGAAGATTTACCAGGGACTGGCATCCATGAAGAGCAGGATGATCCTTCAGATCCATGACGAGCTTGTCTTCGAGGTGAGCGACGATGAACTCGAGACCGTGAAAGCCCTGGTGCAGCAGGAGATGGAAACCGCACACCCCCTCGATGTTCCTGTTCGAGTCGATGTGGGGGTAGGAAAGAATTGGGCTGAAGCCCACTAGGACAGAGAAGGGTGATCCGGGGCTGGCTTCGGCCCGCCCCGGGAGGTTGCACTCTTACCGTTTCCCCATGACGCTCCGTGCAATGACGATCCGCATGATTTCGTTGGTGCCCTCGTAGATCTGGGTGATCTTGGCATCCCTCATGAACCGCTCCATGGGGTATTCGCAGCTGTACCCGTACCCGCCGAAGATCTGCACACCCTCGACGGTGGCATCCATGGCCGTGTCCGAGGCATACATCTTCGCCTGGGCTGCTTCCCTCTCAAAGGGGAGGTCGTTGCTCTCCAGCCATGCCGCCTTGAGAATGAGCAGTTCTGATGCATCGATGCGGGTCGCCATGTCAGCGAGCTTGAACTGGATTGACTGGAAGCTCTCCAGCGGTTTGCCGAACTGGACCCGTTCCTTTGAATAGACCACGCACTCGTCCAGGCACCCCTTGGCAATGCCCAGTGCCTGGGAGGCGATGCCGATGCGTCCCGAGTCCAGCGTAGTGAGCATCTGCCGGAACCCCGAACCCGGGTCTCCCAGGATGGCGTTCTTGGGAATGCGGGCATCCACGAACACGAGTTCGGATGTCCCCGATCCCCTGATCCCCAGCTTCTCCTCGATCTTGCCCACTGAGAATCCATCTGTGTTCTCCAGGTCCACCACGAACTGGGTGATTCCCTTGTACCCCTTGGATCTGTCCGTCACGGCTGCCACCACGGCGTACTTCGCGATATTGCCATTGGTGATGAACTTCTTTTCGCCGTTGAGGATCCAGGCGTCCCCGTCAAGCACCGCAGTGGTCTTCATGCTGGCAGGATCCGAACCGGCGTTTGCCTCGGTGAGCCCGTAGCAGCCGTGGGCCTCCCCGGATGCCACCGGGGTGTTGAATGCGATCCTCTGCTCCTCGTTCCCGAACTTGTAGACAGGGAATCCGTACAGAGAATTGTTCACCGACATGATCACACCCGTGCTGGCACAGGCCCGGGAGATCTCGGTGAGGATGAGGGCATAGGAGACATAGTCCATGCCGGCTCCACCATATTCAGAGGGAATGGCAACACCCATGAAGCCGTTTTCAGCCATCTTTCTCAGCACATCGTCATTGTGGCGGTGCGTTGAATCGATCTCGGCGGCAATGGGTTTCAGCTCCTGGTCTGCAAACCGCTTGGCCATGTCCCGTACCATCTTGTGTTCTTCACTCAACGAAAAGTCCATAGTTTGCCTCCTGCATTCGATATTCGTTCCTTGTGATTGTGTACACTGTCATTCGTTTCATGGAGCAGCAGTGATCCGGTATGAATGAGTGTTCAGTTCTAATACCCTGTATCATTTCCCCTGTCAACACGTGTGCAGGCCATGCCGGATCCGGATAGTCGAGATTATCTTGGGGGACCTGTGCACCACCGTGTCCCGGTTTTCATCGACCTTCCCTGATCTCTTTTTCTCATCGATCCTGCCCCCTTCTCTCGTCAGGAAGTATATCCCGACCGTCTCCCTGCCCGTGCTTGAAAACGGCAGGTGCCGTCGTAGTATCACTAGTACAGAAAAAAATTGGGATTCCATCCGGTTTTCACCCTATTTCCCCATAGACAAGGCCGTATAGTGGATGAAAATACACCCTATTCCCCGAAAAAGCATAATAAATCACCCGGAAAACAAAATGTGCAGTGTGCCAGGCACCGCGATCGATCCCATGAACAAATGCCTTTACCAGGACAGGGAATTTGGTATATGAACGTGGGTTACATTCCATCAGATCGAGGAGGCGTAAAGATCCTATGAGAAACGTGTTCATCTTTAATCCAGGCCCCGCTGTTCTACCCGAATCGGTACTCGAGAACACCAGCAAGGCCGCCATGAATTTCGCGGGCACAGGCATGTCCATCATGGAAGTGTCCCATCGCTCGAAGGAGTTCGATGCACTGCTCAATCAGACGGTGGACCTGCTGAGGAAGATCATGAACATCCCCGATACCTACAAGGTCCTCTTTCTCCAGGGTGGTGCAAGCCTGCAGTTTGCCATGGTACCCATGAACCTCCTCGCTCCTGGTACGGTCGCCGACTACATCGATACCGGGAGCTGGTCATCGAAGGCCATGAAGGAGGCGCAGAAGATCGGAACGATCAATGTTGTCGCCTCAACGAAGGGGGAAAACTACACGAGGATCCCTGCAGAGTCTGAACTCGCATTCACCCCGGACGCAGTGTACTGCCACATCACATCGAACAACACCATCTACGGCACACAGTGGCAGAGATTCCCCGACACGAAGGGTATACCACTGGTTGCAGACATGTCATCCGATATCCTCTCCCGGGAGATCGACGTGTCCAGGTTTGGGATCATCTATGCAGGTGCACAGAAAAACATGGGGCCGGCAGGGGTCACCTGCGTCATCATCAGGGAGGACCTCGTGGAGAAGGCACCGGCGAATGTCCCCACCATGCTCACCTACAAGGCGCACGTGGAGAACAATTCCTGTTACAACACCTGCCCGGTGAGCTCAATTTATGTCGTGCACGAAGTGCTCACGTGGCTCGAGGGCCTCGGCGGTGTCGCCGAGATGGAGAAGATCAATGCCAGGAAGGCGGGCCTCATCTACACGATCCTGGACTCGAGCTCGTTCTACCGCGGCACGGTTAAGAAGGATTCTCGCTCCATGATGAACATCCCCTTCAGGCTGCCCTCCGAAGACCTCGAGAAGGAATTTCTCGCAGGGGCTTCCACGCGTGGCCTCATCGGTCTGAAAGGCCACCGTTCTGTGGGAGGGATCCGGGCGTCCCTCTACAATGCGATGCCCGAGGAAGGGGTACAGAAACTGGCCGATTACATGGTGGAGTTCGAGAAGAGCGCGTCCTGATACTCAAGGAAATGGCAGAGTGTTCCGAAAAGAACGTCTGCCTCAGTATAATCTTCATGCGAGGGTGCCGGGCAGGCTTCAGGCAGGCCCGGCACTCTCCTTATTTAAGGATACAGAGAAGATCGACAAACGACCTCCCCGGACAGATCCCCCATGGTCCGGCCCCACGCTGCGGCTACTAAGGAGACAGAATTCAGGTTTTCGCCGCACCTCTTCATGATCCCAGTGGAGAACCGTCTCCGGCATGGGGACGGCCATCTCGAGAAAGTCCTTGACAGGCAGCGGGAAAATCACAATGGTATAAAATTGCAGTACACGGAATTGTATATGCATTCCCGGTGTTTTGAGAATGCGCTGTGTGTGAGAAAGGGGGAAGGTATGGCCTGGAACGCACGGAGGGTTCTGTTCATCTCAGCACTGTTCACTCTGGGTTCACTTCTCTGGGGCTGCTCGCCGACATGGTATGTCGTCAAGTCCATGGATCCCATCCTGGAGGATATGAACCGTTCCATCAACCGGAACAGCGATGTTGAACTCGTCCGCGATGCACTGCCGGCGAGTCTCGTGCAGCTGGATGGCCTGATCGAGGCATCGCCGAACACCGGTCTTCTCCTCAGGGCATCAGAGGGGTATTTCGGGTACACGTTCGCCTTTGTGGAGGATCATGACAAACAGCGCGCCAGCAATCTCTACCTCAAGGCGAGGGACTACTCCCTCAGAATCCTCATGCAGAACGACTCCTTCAGGCGCACCGTCAACAAGCCCGTACACGAGTTTTCACCGTCACTGGAGGGATTCGACGAGGACGATGTGCCGGCGCTGTACTGGACATCGAACACCTGGCTTGCTTGGATTTCGCTGAACCTCGACAACCCGGAAGTGCTGATGGATGTCCCGAAGGTGGAGGCCATGCTGTTGAAGGTGATCGAACTCGACGAGAACTACTACTATGGATCTGCCCACGCCACCCTTGGTGCATTCTATGCCGCGCAGCCAAAGACTCTCGGAGGAAATCCCGAAAAAGCGCAGCAGCACTTCACCAAGGCGTTCGAGATCTCGAAGGGGAGGCTGCTCTTCATCCACCTCCTCTATGCCCAGTTCTATGCATACCAGATCCAGGACAGGGATCTGTTCGTACAAACCCTTGAGGACGTGATCGATACTCCGGTGAACGCATTCCCGGAGAGGAATTTCGCCAATGAGGTGGCCAAGAGAAAAGCCAGGATTCTCCTGGAAGCGGTAGACGAGTATTTTTGAGAAATCGACACCAAGGACATATGAAGCGGAGGGGACAGCGATCATGAAAAAGATTCTGGCACTTGTTTTCGTGCTGTTCATGGGGCAGGCATTTGTTCATGCGGACACGTGCACTGCACAGGATGCGAAGATCACGATCAAGATGGCAACTATCGCCCCCAAGGGTTCCACCATCATGAATCTCTTCGAGGACATGAACACCCAGATCCGCGAAAGAACCAACAATGAAGTTGCATTCAAGACCTACTGGGGCGGCGTGCAGGGCGACGAGAAAGATGTCCTGCGCAAGATCAAGCTCGGCCAGCTCCACGGCGGCGGGTTCATGGGCCCTGGTCTCGGGCTGATCGTTCCCCAGGTCCGCGTCACGGAGATTCCCTATGTGTTCAGGAATTACGAGGAAGTCGCTTATGTGAGATCAATACTCCAGGATCGGATGGACGGATATTTCGAGGATGCGGGGTTCAAGGTCATCGGCTGGATGGATCTGGGATTCGTCTACACATTCTCCAAGGTTCCCCTCACCTCGCTGGAGATCGCACGCGAGCAGAAGTGGTGGACCCTGGAGGGCGAGCCCATCAGCCGGGCAGTCTATGATGCACTGGACATCTCCCCCATATCCCTGTCCATCACGGATGTCGCGACATCGCTCTCCACGAATCTCATCGACTGCGCAAACTCGACCCCGTACGGGGCAGTGGCATTCCAGTGGTACACCCGGTTCAAGTACATGGGTGATTTCCCGTCCTCCAATATTCTGGGTGCGACGATTGTGACCAAGAAGGTCTGGGACAGAATTTCTCCTCAAGGCCAGGAAGTCATTCTGGATGTAGCGCGTTCCTCCCATGACGAGATCGTCAAGGCCACACGGGAAGAAGACCAGAAGTGCCTGGAGATCCTGGTGAAGGCGGGCATTGAGGCGGTCCACGAAATCGAGAACGAGGAGCAGATCCAGTACATCTTCGATGCTGCAAAGAAAGCCCGGGAGAGCCTCGTGGGAGAGCTCTACTCCCAGGAACTCCTCGATCTCACGCTCTCCCTTGTCGAAGAATACCGGAAGACGCACCCGGAAAACACCACGGTAATCAGGATCGAATAGGGGTCCCATGAACGAAAAAGGGCCGGGGAACGAGCGGGAGAACACCTCATCCTCCACACGCCGCGGCAGCTTCCTGCACTGCCTGTCCGTGTATACCGCACGATTCGAAGATATTCTCGTGGCGGTGTTTCTTGGGGCCATGATCCTTCTTGTCCTGATCCAGATCGTGCTGCGGAACGTCTATGCAACGGGCATCATGGGAGGTGCGGAGATCGTACGGCACCTGGTGCTGTGGGTCGCATTCATCGGGGCGGGGCTTGCGGCGAGAGAAGGGAAACACATCAGGATAGACCTTGCCGGGCGGCTGCTCCCCTTGAGGTTGAGAGAGATATGTGAACTGATCACCGGCATCTTCTCCGTGATCATCTGCTGCATCCTTGTCTATGCCTCCATCAATTTCGTGCTGGTGGATTACCACACCGGGACCACGATCGCCTTTCTCGAATTTCCGGTATGGATCCTGGCGGTCATCATCCCCGTCGGCTATCTCGCCGTTACCCTCCGGTTCGCCCTGCGATGCGTGGACCTTGTGCGACGGTTCATGAGGGGATGGTGAACCTGTGATTACAGCCGCCGTCATTCTCATCGTGATCATGGCGCTCATGGGGGCACCCGTGTTTGTCGTTCTTTCCTCCCTCGCAATTCTCGGGTTTTCCTTAAGCGGCATTCAGGTTGCAGCCCTGATCGTGGATATCTACAGCAGGTTCTCGAACAACCCGGTGCTCTACACCATCCCGATATTCACCTTCGCAGGCTATATCCTTGCAGAGAGCAGGGCATCGGTGAGGGTGGTGAATTTTTCCCAGGCGATCCTGGGGTGGCTCCCCGGGGGGCTCGCCATTGTATCTCTCGTGGCGTGTGCATTCTTCACCGCCTTTACCGGGGCGTCGGGCGTGACGATCATCGCCCTGGGCGGCCTGTTGTACCCTGCCCTCATGAAGGCGCAGTATGCCGAAAAGTTCTCCCTGGGTCTGCTGACCTCTTCGGGCAGCCTCGGGCTGCTCTTTTTCCCGAGCCTGCCCATTATCATCTATGGGGTGGTCGCTGAGACAAGCATCACCCAGCTCTTTGCCGCAGGCCTCATACCCGGGGCTTTCCTCATCGTGATCCTGTCTCTCTACAGCATCTTCATCGCGAAGAGGGACCGGATTTCCCGAAGGAGAATCTCAGGCAGAGACATCCTCACATCAGCGAATGCCGCCAAGTGGGAGCTATTCATCCCGGTCATCCTCGTGGTCGGCATCTTCGGAGGGTACGTGACCCTGGGGGAGGTTGCATCCATCACCGTGGCCTATGCATTGATCGTCGAGGTCTGCATCAACAGGGACATCCAGATACGGCGCATCCCCGGCATCATGAAGGAGAGCATGATCCTGGTGGGCGGGATCTTCATCATCTTCGGCTCTGCCCTCGCCCTCACAACCTACATGATCGATGCCGAGATCCCCATGCACACGCTTCACTTCATCCAGGCACACATCAGCTCCAAGGTGATGTTTCTCATCGCGCTGAATGTGTTCCTGCTCGTCGTTGGCTGCATCATGGACATCTACTCCGCCCTCGTGGTGGTTGTCCCCCTGATCACTCCCATTGCGATGAGTTACGACATCAACCCGGTGCACCTCGGGATCATCTTCCTCACCAACCTCGAGATCGGCTATTCGACACCCCCTGTGGGAATGAACCTCTTCATCTCCTGCATCAGGTTCGATAAGTCCGTGATCTCCCTGTACAGGGCATCGATCCCCTTCATCCTCATCCTGCTGATTGGGCTCCTCGTGATTACCTACGTCCCGACACTCAGCCTCTTTCTCATCGAGTATTTCGGCATCAGCTGATACAGGCAGCCATCTTTGATATAGCATCTGGGAACATAATGTGGAAGACGTGTTGAAGACAGGCGCGGTGAAGGGTGCACGAACCTCAGATCATGCGTGCGCCGGCGATCGGGGATCTCGCGGCAGGGGCGAGGAGAGCCTGAACCCGATCCTACCCGATATCGAGGATCTCGATGTCGAAGATCAGGGTCTTTCCTGCGAGGGGGTGGTTGGCATCGAGCCTGATGGAGTCGTCGAGGATATCGGTCACCACCACTGGAACCTCGTGCCCGTCATGATCGATGATCTTCAGCAGCATTCCGATCTCGGCCACGATGTCCTCAGGGAAGTACTCAACGGGCATGTCGATGACGAGGTCTTCGTTGTACACGCCGTAGGCGTTCGACGGTTCGATGGAAATGGTCTTCATCTCCCCCACGGACATCCCGATGGTTGCATCTTCGAACCCCTGGATGACTTCGTTCGCACCTATCGTGAATACGAGTGGAGAACGGCCGACTGAGGTGTCGAACTCCTTCCCGTCTTCAAGCCGACCGGTGTAGTGCACCTTGATGGTATCACCGGGTTTTATGGTCCGTTCCATGCACGCTCTCCTCTTCATGGGGATAGACTCCCAAAGGTACCAGATCAAGTACTCGATGGCAAACCGAAAATACACGCGTGAGCGCTATACGGCTCGGTGTGTACAGGTGAAGACAATATGTTCATCATACATGTCCATCCAATCACGGTGCACCATGAAGTTCCAGCTTGGATTCCATGTCCCGGGTGGGTATACTGTGCCTGGAATTCAATCCTGCACATGGAGGAAGGAGAGGGCATATGTCATTGATCGAGACACGGCTTGACGATCAGGTTGCAATCCTGACCATGAACAGCGGAGAAAACAGGTTTACTACTCCATTCATCAGGGAGTTCCTCGATGCCCTCGATCAGATCGAGCACGAAACCCGGGCAAACGCCCTGATTGTCACCTCTGCCCACGAGAAGATCTTCTGCAACGGCATCGACCTCGACTGGCTCATGCCGTTCGCTCAGGCTCAGGATGTCGGAGCCGTCAAGGAATTCTGCTATACGCTCAATGATCTTTTCAAGAGGATCCTCCTCTACCCCATGCCCACGATCGCTGCGATCTCCGGGCATGCCTTTGCAGGAGGCGCGATCATGTGCTGCTGCTTCGATTTCCGATTCATGCGTTCCGACAGGGGATACTTCTGTTTTCCGGAGGTGGATCTCGGGATCCCGTTCTGGCCGTCCATGGTGGCCATCGTGAAGAAGGCCGTCCCGTCCTACAAGCTCGATGAGCTCTATTACCTTGGCAGCCGCATCACCGGCGCCGAGTGCGAGGAACACCACATCGCCCTCAAGGCCTGCCCCCGGGAGACCCTGATGGACGAGGCCCTGGCGTTTGCACGGGGACTGAACAAAAACAGGGTCTCCTACCTGGCGCAGAAACAGCGGATGAATGCATCCATCGTGGAGATTCAGGAGAGAGATGATCCATTGGTGATCGAGACAGGGAAGATAACTGTAGTATGAGGGTGATTCGGTCCATGACGTCCGGGTGCGGCCGCACGACGGTGGGGAATCGGAGGGAATGCTCGTGAAGTATCTTGCTGCATATGCAGGGCCCGGTGCATTGAAACGCATCCGTGAACAGGGACTGCGCCCCGAGGCGGTCGATGTCATCGTGGGTGCTGCCGGGGGACCGAAATGGCTCGTTCTCTACGGGCTCGACCAGGCCATCTTCTTTTCGTGGCGTGCGTCTGTCCAGAGTCCCCTGCACCTCGTGGGATCATCGATCGGGAGCTGGCGTTTCTCTGCTCTCGCATCGGGAAGGTCTTCCTACGAAAACCTGCACTACAGGTACGTCCACCAGAGATTCCCGGTGAGACCGACTGCGGAGATGGTGACTCGCGAGGGGGACAAGATCCTGAAGACCTTCCTCGATGCAGGCGGGATCGGCAGGATCCTTGCACACCCCTCTTTCCGGATGAACATCCTCACGGTTCGGTGCAGGTGGCCCTTCTCCCGGGAGGACAGGTATCCTCTCCTTGGCGCCCTGTTTGTGGTGTTTGTTCTGAATGCGCTGAACAGGAGGATGCTGAGCCTCTTCTTCACCCGCACGGTGTTCCACGACCCGAGGAGTGAACCGCCCATTTCTTCTGACGGGATGTTCCCTCCAGTGACAGTTCCTCTGGAGAAAAGGAATTTCAGGGAGGCAGTAATCGCTTCCGGCGCCATACCCGTCATCATGCAGGGCGTGAGGGACATCGCCGGAGCCGAACCAGGGATGTACCGCGATGCAGGGATCATAGACTACCACGTGGATGTTCCGCTGAAAACCGGCGGCGTCATCCTCTACCCACACTTCATGGAGCGCCTCATCCCGGGGTGGTTCGACAAGGGCCTGCCCTGGCGCAAACCCGATCCTGATCACCTCGAACATATGCTCCTGCTGTGCCCCACCAACGAATTCATCAAACTCCTCCCCTACGGGCGGATCCCTACGAGGGACGATTTCCGGTTTTTCTGGCAGAGGGATGCCGAGAGGATCATATGTTGGGAACAGGTCGTTGAACAGAGCCGGATCTTGGGCGAGGAGTTCCTGGAAGCCGTTGCCAGGTCCGATTTCCATACCCACCTCAGGCCCATGAGCATGCTGATGTGACGGGGGGCGGCCCATGCAGGTGCATTCCGGCCTGTAGTGCGCACTGCGTGTGCAGGAATCTCGAGGTGCGGATGCAGCCCCCGTGGTGCAGGATCAAAGACTGTTGAAATATCTAGGAAAATCAGTTAGATAGATATAAGCAGCCAGGAACACTGTATATTTTCAGCCTTGACTTTCTCTGTATTGTCACGCAGAACAAGAAAAACAGCGCACTATGCTGCTGGGTTGAAATGAAGGTTACTACTGGGGCGAAAATCGTATCTATAGCTGTATGTCTATGCATATTCCCGGGGGTACTTTTCTCCGCAGTCGTCCGGATCAGCTGGAATCAGAACACCGAAACCGATCTCGCAGGGTACAAGGTCTACTATGGCACCTCAACGGGTTCCTACTGCTCGGTCCTGAACGTGGGGATGGAGAACCGCGTTGATGTCAGCGGGTTCGAAGAACAGCAGACCTATGTGTTCGCGGTGACCGCCTATGACCGCTCGCACAACGAAAGTGCCTTCTCCGAGGAGGCCTCCATCACCATCCCGATCCAGGAATCAGGGATCATCCACACGTTTATCCAGTTTTTCATCAATGCCTTCGAGTGGGTGTTCAGGATCGATCCGGATGTGCCGCTGTTCAGCATCGATGAGTTCAGCAGCATCGGGGAAACCGTGCGCCCTGTGCCCACGAGCGCGGTAGTCTCCGAAGATTCATCGTCGCCGCCTGTCCCCAGGGATGCGGACGAGGCCTATGACTGGGGCCTGCCCCTCAGGGATGTGGTCATGGATATCCTGGACAGTGTCGACCTGCAGCCGCTCTATCCCGATCAGTACTACTTTTTCCTGCCCCTGGATGATTTCTGTCCCCTCATCGAGGGCGGCTACCTCTCTGCCTACGAACTTGGTCCCTTCCTCTACGTTGTCTACGACGAGATGGGCGATGCGATCCAGATCCTGAGGGTTTCGGTTGCAGAAGAGCTCTATGCGGTGGCAGAGCTTGCAGAGGACGTCTGCCTGAATCTCAGCGATCCCGCAAGCGGGGTCTCCCTGTCCATCCCGTCCCAGGAGCTCCGGGGTTCCATCCCCATAGCCATCGGCTGGGGGGGTGACGAGCGATTTCCCGCGTCTGCCCAGCTACCCGAGGGAAGCTCAGTCGTGGAATTCGATATCCTGCCCTATGGCCTGGTTCTCGATGAGCCGGCCGTGATCAGTGTCGCTCTCGAAGGTGCACACCCCTTCGTGGAGCGGTACGACGAGGAGAGCGGCGAGTGGATCGAGTGTGAGGGTGTGAGTTCGACAGACGGCCTGATCACGTTTTCGAGCGAGGTTCTCGGACGGTTCAAGGCATCCACAGTCCCGCAGGAAGAAGAACACGAGCTGGAGTGGTCAGGGGTCGCGTGCTTCCTGGAGTGTTCGTCCCCGGGAGATTCTCTGCCGGGGTCCTTCATGCTCATCCTCGGCCTGGTGATCGTCTGTCTCTTCAGGCCGAGACGCCCGTAGATGCCCCATGTGGAGGCTCCCGTGCCCTGAGATGAAACAGTTACCCATGTCCTGAGCTAAAACTGTTACCTATGTGTTGACCTATTCACCTATTCAGATGTACCCGTATACCTTATACCATGTACCCATTCACTTGATTTTCTTACCTAAAACGTAACACGTAAAACGTAAACCCTTCTCTAAAACAAAAACATGGGATACGAATCCGGGTTCTTGCCGAAGAAGGTGAGATCGTCGATCTTGGTGATCTTCTCACCCCTCAGCAGGGCGAACAGGCCCCGCTCCACCCCGATGCCGCCACCGAAGGTTTCGGGGAAGAAGGGTCTGCCGTTGTTATCCTTCATGGCAACCGCGGACAGGAAGGGACCGTAGCCTTCCAGGGTCTGGATGTTGACGAGCCTGCCGTCCACGAACACCGGCCGCTCCGGGATGATGCGGTTGTCGATGAGGCGCTCGATGATGGGTTCGTACAGCCATTCCCTGATGGCGCCGGAGAGGATCTCCAGGGCCGGCATCCAGGTGTTGCTCTTCCTGATGCGGGCCTTTGCGCAGATGTCGTAGTTGTAGATCATGTCGGAGGTGAAGGACTGCAGCGGGATCTTGCTGCCGTCCGGCAGGATGTAGGGGTAGATCAGGTCGTAGTTCTCCCGCATAAGCCCAAGGACCCAGAAGAACTGGCAATCGAGTTCCTCGCCGGCCAATGCCTCTGTATCCTTCCTGCCGTGCTTGATCCTGATCTCGTCCATCTTGAGCCTGGGGAAGGGCTGCTTCGGGACCTCGAGGGCCACGCCCAGGAATGCGAGGTCATCCTCGTTCTTCTCCACGATCGATGTGACAAATGCGATGATCATGCGCTCGAAGAAGTCGATGGCCCTGTCAAGGTCTTCCCTCAGGATCTTCTTGACCTCCGCGGTCTTGTGCTTGTACATCTCGAAATCCACCCCGCGATTTCTCCTGAGCTCCATGTCGATCTGGGAGAAGTCGATGAGGTATTTCCCCCGCTGCTGCCGTAGCGGGCTCTCGATCTCGAGCCTGATGTTCGGTGAATCCACGAAGAGCCCCTTGATCTTCGGGTTGAAGCACGCGAGAAACTTGCTGTAGATCATGGAGTGGGTGGTCACGTACGGCATTCCCTTGTAGTGGACCGTGGGTGTGTGCTCCACGTCGTGCGCCAGCGGGTCGGTCACCGGGCTCATCTGGACCTTTTCCATGTTGAACAGGCCCTCGGATTCCAGAAAGGAGTAGATGGCGCCCACCATGGTGGTGCGGATCGCCATGGCGGAAAACAGGGCATCGCTCATCCACTTGCTCACGTACTGCTCCCTGATGAACTCATCCAGGCTGGTGCCTGCCTGCTCGAGCGCTGCCTGAAAATGGAAGAGATCCTCGCTGATCATGCCCATTGCTTCCTCCTCGCACGTATTCCCAGCACCTTCGCGGATCCACCATCTCCTCTGTGAGATGCGCGAAAGCCTGTGTACAGAATGACCCATCATACTGATATTTCAAACAAATGCAAGACCCGAGGGGGCATGGTCCGAATGCTCCCTTGAAACATGTGTTCACCCCATCTGGCCTCTGGACAAACAGGTGCAGATGTGCTCTGAGAAAGATGACGCACAGAAACGGTGTATGGTGAAAAGGGAAATGATTCCTGGCATGAGGCAGGATCGAAATACGAGTGAGAGAGGTAGCCCATGTTTGCATGCAGGTCCAAAGATGATGTGCTCGGTGTGGTGAAGGAACGGAAGGTGAGCTTCATCCAGCTCTGGTTCACCGATGTGCTCGGCAGGCTCAAGAGCTTCAGCATCACCCCGGATGTGCTCGAAGAGGCCCTGGATGAGGGGATGGGGTTCGACGGATCCTCCATCGAGGGGTTTGCCAGGATCGAGGAGAGCGACATGATCGCCAAACCCGAGCCGCCCACCTTTCAGCTCATCCCCTGGCGGCCCGACGACCTGCCGGTGGCCCGCATGTTCTGCGACATCCTCAATCCGGACGGAAGCCCCTACGAAGGGTGCGCCCGCCATGCCCTCAAGCGGGTCCTGAACAAGGCCTCGTCCATGGGGTATACAAGCTTTCTGGGGCCCGAGCTCGAATACTTCTACTTCGCCTCCGAACGCTCACCCGAGATCCTGGACAGGGGCGGCTACTACGACGGCGTGCCCGTGGACAGGGGGCTCGACATCAAGCGCGAGACAATCTTTGCGCTGCAGAAAATGGGGATCAAGGTCGAGTACTGCCACCACGAGGTGGCCCCGTCCCAGCACGAGATTGCCCTGAAATATGCCGATGCGCTGACCATGGCGGACACGGTCATGACCTACCGCACCGCGGTCAAGGAAATCGCGAGGAAGACCGGGGTGTACGCCACCTTCATGCCCAAGCCCATCGGCGGCATGAACGGGAGCGGCATGCATGTGCACCAGTCCCTGTTCACCGGGGATGAGAACGCGTTCTTCGATCCTGCAGACAGGTACCACCTCTCGGGAGTGGGAAAGCACTACATCGCGGGAATCCTCAGACACGCCCGCGAGATCGCGGCAGTGACCAACCAGTGGGTGAACTCCTACAAGCGGCTCGTGCCGGGATACGAGGCACCGGTCTACGTGTCGTGGGCCAGGCGGAACCGCTCTGCCATGGTGCGCGTGCCCATGTACAAGCCCGGCAAGGCCAAGGCCACCCGCATGGAGTTCCGGGCCCCGGACCCGGCCTGCAACCCCTACCTTGCCTTCGCGGTGCAGATCGCCTCCGGGCTCACAGGAATCGAGCAGGCCTATCCCCTGCCCGAACCCATCGAAGAGGACATCTTCGAGATGGATGAAAAGGCAAGGGAGCGTGCGGGCATCGTCTCTTTGCCCGGCAACCTGTTCGAGGCAATCCAGGAAGTGAGCTCAAGCGAACTGGTCAGAGACACGCTGGGCGATCACATCTTCGACAAGTTCGTGGAGAACAAGAAGCGGGAGTGGGACCTGTTCCGGACCCACGTGAGCGCCTTCGAGATCGACCGCTACCTGCCGGTGCTCTGACACGATTCCAGAACATACAGATTCACCTTCTCGTGTTCCCGGCCGCCGGTCGTGCCTGCCCCGGGTCAGGGGTGCGGCGCATGCCCGAGGGCAGAGGGCCCCTGGTGCATGCCCCCGAAGGCGGCATATCGTCTCGATTTCAGGCCAACTCCTCCTTGACACACACCCTGTTTTCTCTTATTGTTTTCCCATAGCACACAATCAGTGCATGTATGTTTCAGGGGAGGAAGACTATGAAGACGAGAACGATCTGTGGGCTTGTTGCTCTGTGTATACTCCTGGCATTCCCGCTCGTGTCATCTGCCCGTACCGGGGGGCCTGATGCCTATGGCTACGTGTTCATCGACAGCAGTGAACCCTGGGGTCCCGGCTATTCCATGATCTATCCTGGAAACTTTGCGGGTTCTGGCGACGACACGTGGGCAGGTCCAATTTCTATCGGCTTTTCGTTTCCGTTCTACGACAATGCCTACACCCAGCTGTATGTGGGAACGAACGGGTTCATCACCTTTGGGGCAGGATATTCCAGTTTAGGCAATACCTCTATCCCCAATTCAGGGTCGCCGAACAATATGATTTCGGTGTGCTGGGATGATCTGGTCACGTCTATGTATTACCAGTACTACAGCGACTGCCCGCACCCGGACTTCGACGGCCCCTGCTTTGTCGTCAGGTGGTACGCACGCCACTTTGGTGCAGGTTCATACTGGAATATGAACTGCATCCTCTTCCCCAACGGCGACATCCTCATGCAGTACAGCTCGGGCAATACCGAGTACGGCAGCAGCTCCACTACAGGGATAGAGAACTCGAACGGCACTGTCGGGCTCCAGTATGCGTACAATTCATACGGATCCCTTGCCAGCAACAGTTCCATTCTGTTCTCCACAGCGCTCTTTGATACGGATGGAGACGGCATGCCGAATATCTGGGAGAATCTCTACGGGCTCGATCCAGACTACGACGATGCCTATGACGATCTCGATGCAGACTGGCTGGACAACATCTATGAATTTTATTCCAACACCTTCCCCAACGATCCTGACAGTGACGACGACGGCCTGAGCGACTGGGACGAGGTGGAGGCCTACGGGACGAACCCGCGCGATGACATCGATGCCTACACCCTGGATCCCATCAGCATTCCGGACGGCGAGGAAGACGTGGACGAAGACCTCAAGTACCTGGACATGATCGGCGAACACAGCTGGGGAGACGAGACCATTGTGGAGAGTGAATCAGAAGACGATTCCTTCCTGTGGTTCAAAGACTGCTTCATCACTGCGGCATCGGGCAGCGCCCCCTCTCTCCTGGCGCTGCTGGTGATGGGCGTAGGCCTCTTCGCCGGGTTTGTCAGGAGGATTCACAGGTAGTCATATCTTTTCCCTCATCTGAATATGCACGTGCATGATATGGGGCAGGCCAACATCCTGCCCCTTTTTCTTGTGTATCCCTTGGCATTCGAATAGCCCGCGTTCACGCTCCCGAGATCTCGCGGAATGAAAAACCGAAACCTCATGCTGAACCCCTGTATCCTTGGAAGAGAGACTCCATGGCAGATACACTGGCGGCTGTAGGCAGCTTGTCCGAACACAGGCGCAGGACACGGGATGCCGGGCGATGCTGAAGGCATTTCGGATCACAACCGCTCCATTCGAACCTGCTCCATGCATCGAGTTCGACTTGGCCCATCTCGCAAAGCCCGCCTCGCGGGGTGAACTTTTTTTATTCCTCTCCAATACGCCAGTCAGAGCGAGATGTGCTCCGTTGGTTTCACTCTGTGCAAAGTCTGAGATCTTTCAGGTCATCGTGACTCTCCGAAGGAGGGAGTACACCCCGGAGAATTCGGCAGAGCTCAGCAGTGTTCGTTTACGGCCCACGGCGCAGGGCGCGCACGGCATACGATACAGACAGAGGAACATGTAGTCCGCATACCAGGCCCTGCCGGGTTCATCGAAACCCTTCGCACCGGCATTCTCTGGATTCACCACCGCGAGGACTAATCCATGGTAAGGAACGTTCATTCCTGGGGTGCTCCGGTGATCTGTGAAAGGATTCAACAGGGGAAACATGGCGGTAGTGACCGAGAGAAGATGTGGGCGAAAGAGTGTTCTTGAAGCCTGCCCGAGGAAGCAGGATAAAAAACAGGGAAATACCGCATGCGCGGTATTTCCCTGGTGATTCACGTGTTCTGCAGTGAAGCGTTAGAACGCGAGTTCGGTATCCACTGCGACGCTGAGGTCGATGTCATCCCAGCCTTCGAGGATGATCTCCTGATACCAGGCGCCCGGGGCATACAGGAAGCCGTCGTCATTGGCCTCATCTTCATCTATGTACCAGGGCACGTAGTTGGCATCGGTCAGGTGGTAGTTCCCCTCATCGAACGAGAGCGTGTAGTAGCTGCCTATGGCGTAGATCTCGAAGGTCAGGTCATCCGAATCAACCCAGTCGCTCGCCCCCAGTGCAGCGAGAATGTCGTCCTCGCTCTTGTAGATCGGGGTCACGGTCATCTCTGTGCCCGTGGTGTCCCAGGTCACGGTGTAGTCATCGAGCACATTGATGCCGCCCTGTTCGGTGCTGCACCCTGACGAGGTGACCAGGACATAGAAGTATGCCTCGAGGTCGACCGCGTTCTTGGTGGTGCGGTTGGTGGCCATGGCCTCGCTGAAGGTCACCACGAACTCCTCGACCTGGAAGTCGATCTCGTCGTCATCGATGAGGTCGGTCTCTGCATCTGCATCGATCTGGACGATGTACGGAGCAGTGACATCCGCAAGGGGATCTGCCCAGAACCAGAGCACGATGCCCCCGACATCCTGGTTGCAGCCGGGCACGCAGTCCACATCCAGCAGGCCGCAATCATCAGGGGAGTCGGTACCGATGGATGTCGTGTAGCGGTAGCCTGGCTGCACCACCTGGAGCTCGTAGTCAGCAAAGGGGTACAGCCCGGTGAAGGAGAAGGCGCCCGTCGCGTCCGTAGTGGTGGTGGCAAAGAAGTCACCGCAGATGTAGAGGTTCACGGCTGCCTGTGCCAGCGGGGTGGTCGCGACAGTCGTCGCATCGAGCACAACGCCGGAGATGGATGCATTCGCAGCACCGACATCGAAGTACAGCGAGCTGGCGAGCTTGTGCACCGGGGTGCTGGCGCCGCTGCCGCTTTCCTCGAAGCCCTCTTCATAGACGTAGACATTGGTGCCGTCATAGAGCTCGCTGTAGGCGATCCACACCTCTTCCACCAGGTCGTACCCGTATGCTGCCGGAAGTTCGCACACCACGAGGTACCCGGGGAAATAATACCCGTCATCGAAGGGATACATGCCCTCGTAGACGAGGTTCGCCGGGACATCGTTGAACGAGAACGTGCCCGATGCATCCGTGGTCACCTTGCGCACGCCGCCTGCATAGGCGACCGAGACAATCGCACCCTCTACACCGACATTGTCACACCAGTCCCAGACAACGCCTGAGATGGAGCCGACCGGCGTTAGTGGATCCGGGTTGGGATTCACGACAGTGTTGCTGTCATCCCCCTCCGAACAGCCGGCAATCATAAAACCGAACATGAGTAACGCTAAGAATACGAGTAACCTTTTTGCCATATCTTTTCCTCCTCTACTTTATCTTTTTTTTCTTCCCGACCAAGCTCAACGTACGCAACATACAATACCTTATGTATTATAAGTGGCGCTCCTTTTATGTCAACAAGAAATACAAGGATTTGTAAGACGTTCCAGAGAATGGAATGTCCCGTTCCTCGTTGCTCAATTCACCTCCCCATTTTCAGTCACGCGCTCGTGCAGCGGACACTTCAATCCCACTGCATTGGCTCAGAAATTAGCAACAGATATGCCAAGATAAAAAACATACAGAAAAACAAGGAGTTAAAAAGATCGGGTATCGCTGAGTGTTGAAAAACAACCACAATCCATGCGGAATTTTCCATGATTACACCACATTTGACAGGGCATACCTGGTCGTCTCAGGCGTGGATTTGTGCGGATATGTACCTGGCATGCACTGTATCAAAACGGTGACTGCCGGTATTTTGTAGAGCTGGTGATGGATCCGGTGACAGTCACGTATGGAAACTTATCCGACTCTGTCACGGGCGAGGAAAGGCACGCGTGCCCCTTGCAAAGGGAGAGAAGCTCTGCTACAACCACATATGCTGCCGGAGTGGTGGAACTGGTAGACGCGTCGGACTCAAAATCCGATGAACGCAAGTTCGTGGGGGTTCGATTCCCTTCTCCGGCACCAGGTTTCTTTCTCTCGCCAAAGATTGGAAATCCGACGAAGGCCTACCACCACCCAGGCCCCAGCAGTGCGTAGACATGGGGCACGAGCCAGATCCCCAGGTTTCCCAGTCCGTGGATCACAAAGGGTGCCCAGATGCTTCCCCGCCACTCGAAGACGATGGCGAAGACAAGCCCCCCGATGAGCTGGACCGGTGAGAATGCACCGTGGGCGGATGCAAACACCAGCGACGAGACGATGACGGCGATGATGACCGAGAACTTCTGCCTCAGCCAGGAGTAGAACAGGCCCCGGAAGAAAAGTTCTTCTGCAAAGGGGGCTGCCACACACCCGATGAAGAAGAAGAGGAGTGCGTTTTCCATGCTCTCCTTCCTCAGCAGCAGGGGCAGGAGCCCCCTGTCGAAGGCCAGCCGGAAGGCCCCGTCAGTCACGAGCACGCCGGCACCGAAGGCGAGGGACAGGACGAGTCCCACTGTACACTCCGCCATCACGGATCGTGCCCGGACACCGCTGAGAGTGAAGGCAAAGGCGAAGATGACGATCACCTGGGCGATCCTGGTTGCAAGGGTGTAGACCAGCGGATCGATCCCGATGTACGGGTACATGGCCCGGGAGATGACCTCGAGCGTGACTACAGCGATAATGACAGCACCGCGCCGTTCCATGATCGTGCCTCACTTATAGACGGGAAGCGTATTCTGCACAAGTGCAACCTGACCTGCACGCGTGAAGAGGCGGTATGAATGCTTCAGGCGTGCATGGTGCACCCGCGGACGATGTCGCCATCAGTTGCAGTTTGACGGAAAGGCCCTCGCTCTAGTATACACACACCATGAAGCGTGTGGTGATCGGAACCGCGGGTCATGTCGATCACGGCAAGACATCCCTCATCAAGGCCCTGACCGGCATCGACTGCGACCGTCTCAAGGAGGAGAAGGAGCGGGGTCTCACCATCGAACTCGGGTTCGCCTCCATGCTCCTTCCCTCGGGGGAGCGCGTGGGCGTGGTGGATGTACCCGGCCATGTCCGGTTCATCCGGCACATGCTTTCCGGTGCCTCGGGGATCGATTTCGTGCTCCTGGTGATCGCTGCTGACGAGGGAGTGATGCCCCAGACCAGGGAGCACGTCCAGATCTGCGAGCTCCTGGGCATCAGGCGGGGGATCGTTGCCCTCACCAAGATCGATCTCGTGGATGAAGACCTCAAGGAGCTTGCTCTCACCGATATCGAGGAGTTCCTCGACACGACATTCCTCGCCTCGGCACCCATCATCCCAGTGAGTTCCACCACCGGGGAGGGTCTGCAGTCCCTCATGGATGAACTCAATACCCAGGTTGAGCAGGTACACGAACGCATCGCGAGCGGCATTCCCATCCTGCCCGTAGACAGGGTGTTCACCATCAAGGGCTTCGGGACCGTGGTCACCGGGACCCTGACACGCGGCACGTTCATCGAAAACCAGGAGGTGGAGGTTCTTCCGGGAGGCAGAAAGGCAAAGATCAGGAATCTCCAGGTGCACGACCACGACGTGTCCCAGGCCATGGCAGGCATGCGCACCGCGGTGAACCTCCAGGGAGTGGGAGTGGAAGACATTGCCCGGGGAGAGTGGGTTGTTCCTGCAGGGATGTTCACGCCGACCAGCGTGATCGATGCAGAGCTGAAACTGATCGGCAGGCCCACCAGGGGGGGGATCAAACTCCATATCGGGGCAACGGAGGTGTCCGGGGAGATGCGGGTCTATGACAGTGATGGCGCCAGCGTCGCCCGGATCAGGCTGAAGCAGCCCATCATCGCCTCCCATGGCGATCGGTTCATCGTCAGGAACATCTCCCCGTCAGTCACCATCGGGGGCGGACGGGTGCTCAATCCCCACCCTGTTCGGAGGTTTTCAGCTCACGGCATCCAGGACCTGATGAGTGAGGATGACATCCGCCGCATCATCGGCATTGCGCGGGATGCAGGGATGCACGGGATATCCCGCTCTGACCTGAGAGCCACCTTTCCCGAGCTTGGGGGCAGGCTGGATAAGCTCCTGCAGGATCTTCTCTCCTCCGGCGAAATCACCCGCTACGATGCAGCCGGCGACCTCTGTGTCCATGCCTCGCATGCCGCAAAACTCAAGGAACTCGTCACATCCGTGGTCACAGAGTTTCACAGCCGGAACCCCTCGTCCCCAGGCATCTCGCGGGAGCACTTGAGGAGTTCGCTGAAGGGAAATGTCGACCCCAAGCTTTTCCACAAGGTGCTGCAGGACCTCGTGAAAAAGAACGAACTTGCAGAGTCGGGGCCGAATATCACGCTCCCGGGTTTCAGGGCATCCCTGGGCGACAGGCTCGAGGGCATGAGCGAACAGGTCCTCTCCCTGCTGGAGGCGGGCGGGTTCGAGCCGCCCACAAACTCAGAGATAGCGGAGAAGATCCGCAGCTCCCCGAAGGACGTGGACGAGATCCTCAGGTTCCTCGTCTCCAGGGGCACCGTGGTGAAGATAAAAGATGACATGTACCTGAGCGCGGCATACGAGACACGGCTCAAGAAAGCGGTGCAGGAATTCATCGTGAAGAACACGTCGCTGGCTCCAACGGATATGAAGGCCCTGATCGGGGTCAGCAGGAAGTTTGCTATCCCGTACCTCGAATACCTGGACAGGATCCACTTCACCATGCGCATCGACAATGTCCGCAAGCTTGCCGGGTCCCGGTGATGCTGCCGGTGCATACGGGCTGTGTGGAGAACATCCTGGACGGTCAGTTGCCCCGTGGCGAGGGACTGGGATTGAGTCCGCGATACGGTTTGCCTGATACGGGCCGGAACTCAGCCGGAACAGGCCTCAGGGTTTTCTGTGTATCCTGAAGTTCTTTACCATGAGCGCACGGTCCTTGAGCTTGAGTTTGAGATAAAAAGGGCTCAGGACAAGCACTCTGATGATCTCCCGTTTCGTCATGTACATCCTTCTTTGTAAGCGTATTGATACAGACGTATTCCTATGCGTAAATCATGCCAGAAAAATGAAAGTGCGTGATTCCAGGGTGTTGGGATGATCTGCTGCTCGGGAGGGCCCCCGTTCCTTGAAAAAGTGTTGCTTTTTCGACATTGGGTGTGCCTGCCGGGCCATCATGTGACGGTCCGGGGCGGATGGTGTTACCGTGCACAGGCCTCCTGGATCAGTTCATCGAGTTCATCGTCCAGGTCGAGCCCGGGGTACTGGTCCTTGACGTACTGGAAGCGCCTGCATGCCGCCTCATACTTTTCCTTCTTGAGGTAGAACTTCCCGATGTAGATGTAGTGCTGCGCCAGAAGCTTCTGCGCATCGGCAAGCCTGGCCCGTGCCTCATCAGCATAGGGTGATTCCGGATACGTTGAAAGAAACGTCTCAAAGGTTTCGATTGTCTTCACGGTCTGACTCTGGTCACGATCGACGGTGGTGAGCTGCTGGTAGTGGCACATGCCGATCTTGAAGAGGGCATAGGGTGCTTCGAGATCCGTGGGGAAGAGGAGCCTGAACTCCTCGTAGTACCTGAGCGCAGAGTCGTAGAATCCGTTGTCGTAATTGAGGTCACCCAGGGAGAGAAGGGCCTTCCTGGCCAGCTCGTGCCCCGGATAATAGGTCCTCACCTCCATGAAGGCGTCTGTCGCCTTTTCCACATTGCCCTTGGCCGCGAGCTCTGTCGCCTCCTGGAAGAGTTCTTCGGCGGGCCTGATCCTTTCCTGATCGTGTGCACAGCCTGCGAACATCACCACGACGAGGATCACTGCAGGGATGATACGTGTGTGTTTCATGAGAACAGAACCTTAGGACAATCCCGCGAGAACATCAAGGCTGTATTTCAAGGACTTCACCGCCACGGACCGTGAGGACGAAGATCACCTTGTCAAGGGTTCCGTCATTGAAAAACGATGTTGCACCTGTGAGGCCGGGATAGTCCTTCACCGATGCGATCCTCTCGCGAAGGGTTCGTCTGTCGAGCACCTGGCCGGTGAACAGATTCTGGAGGATGACGGCAGTATCGTATGCACTCGCCTCCCACACCGAGGGTGTGTATCCGAAGGTGTAGTAGAAGGAGTCCGAAAAATCCTGGATGAAGCCGATCCGGCTGTCGAGGAAGAAGCCGCTGACGAACACTGCATCTTCCACGTGCTTGCCCCCTACCCGGAGGAAATCAGGGCTGTCCCACAGGGAGGGGCCGAAGAGGCGGACATCGACCACATTGAAGTAGGTGATGTATGACGCGATCATTGCGGAATTGATTGCCGTGTCCGGAATGAGCAGGGCATCGAAGTCAGGTGTGATGGGGATGGCTGTATCCTTCTCTTCCCTGTCCTGCACGTCTGCCGGGGGTTCGTCCATGATGCCCACCAGGGATTTCACCTGCTCCTTGAAATCCACCCGCTGGGGTGAATAGGTGATGCTCCTGATGACCTCGATTCCATACAGGGGAGCCATCCGGGTGAAGAGCTCAGAAAAGACCGTCCCGAAGTGGTCATCCGGCTTCATGATCGCGAAGGCACGATGATTCATGGCGCTTGCCACCTGCAGGAGGGTCTTGACCTGAATGTCTATGGATACGAAGTTCCTGAAGCAGAACGATCCGTCTGTAGGGCTGAACTCCGCCTGGGTGAAGGAGATCATTGGAATGCCCTTTTCCTGTGCGTGAATACAGGATGCCTCGCTTGCCTTCTCGCCGATGGGCCCGATGATGGCGAATACCTGCTCTTCACGATCCAGCTCATCGATGAGTGCGGGCACTCTCGATTCATCACTGCTGTAATCGCGGACAACGTATTCCACCGCTGGCGTCTCTGCTGAGCTGAATACGTTGGCGGCGAGTTCGATCCCCTTGATGATCTTTTCCCCGATGGGCTGCCACCTGCCGCTCAAAGGAACGAGGACACCGATGACAGGATATGGCCTGTCCTTCATGATTCGGCTCTGCCCCGGTGTGATGCCGCCCGGGATTCCCGGTGCCGGCATGCCGGCGGGAGCTCCTCCCTGCCGGATATCTGCCTGACGGGCAAGCAGGGCTTCCATGAGAGATCGATCGATGACCGTGTCTTCGAGTTCGATGAGTTTATCGACGGTGTTCACCTGCATCAGCGCAGTGCTCCAGAGAGTGCGGAGGTCTTTACGGGATTCCATGTCCGCAGATGGATAGAGCACCGTGATCGTTTCGAGAGCATCCAGGGGCTGCCCGGCATCGGTGAGGGTTTGTGCGAGGTGTGTCCCGAGCGCTGTCCACCGCTTCGACGGGTTGATCGAGTACCGCTGGATGAGGAGCCTCCTGGCATCATCATACATGGATGTGCCCATGTAGAGCTCGAAGAGGTGCGCGGCGATCTCGTCGGTGTGAGCGGAAAGGGGAAAGGTCTCGAGAAACGTCTCGTGGAGATCGATTGATTTCGCCTGGTTGAAGCGAGATGCCAGGCTCGCTGCCTGGTAGAGTGATTCAGGTGCGAGTTCGTGGTTCGGATATCGCTGCCAGATCCTCAGGTAGGATCTGTAGGCACTCTCGATCTGATTGCTGTTTTTCTGTGCCGAGGCCTGGGCGAACAGCTGGTTCGGGTCCTCGGGTGGTGCTATCTTGAGTGCGGGTGCGCACCCGGCAATGACAAAAACCATACTGATGAGCAGGATGGTGAGCCTGTTCGGCGGATGGGTTAACATCGCACCACCAATACTACATGAAGGCCTTTTGTCAAGTCAACAACCACCGAGAAATTGCTCAGTGTTTCCGGATTGTTGGTTGCGTCAGTTTTTGCTTGACAAACGATTGCACTCTTTAGAACTATAGGCATCCACAATTTTTTCAGAACAAGGAGATTTCTGTGCCTGATCTCGGAACACGGTATAAATGTTATAAGTGCGGCACCAAGTTCTATGACCTGAACAAGCCGCAGCCTATCTGCCCCGCATGCGGGGAGGATCAGAACAACGAGGAAACGAAGAAACTGCTCAAACGCAAGAGAAGGCGTGCGCTCTCACGGGTGAAAGCCGACAGCCGGTCCATGCCTGATGAGAATGGGGCAGCAGCAGAAAGCGATGATGATGTCGAAGAATATGTCCTCGACATGGAAGACATCGTGCTGGAGGAAAACTCAGACTATTCCGAGTAGCACCGGCCTCCATTCACATCGGCGCCGAAAAAGGACACGACTGCACAACAATTGATGATGCCACACACGAGGTGCGTCTGTTCAGTGTGCCGGAAAGATTTCAAGAAAGATGTTCACACCCACCGTTTCACGAGGCCGTTCATTCAGGGAGCATGGCCTTCGAGACAGCCACGATCGTGTTGATGTGGGGCAGCATCTTCGATTCTGTCAGGATGGCCGCCTTCTTCGGGAGGATCATCTGGGCAAGGGTAAAGATGACGGCAACGATGAGCAGCCCCTTGATCAGTCCGACGAAGCCGCCGCATGCCCTGTTCACGGGCGTCAGCCCTGATGATTTCGAGAGTTTCTCCAGGAAATAGAAGAGAATCTTGACAGCGATGAAGAAGAGGAAAAACACGAGGATGAATGCCAGGATTCCCTTCATGTCAGGAAGGTGCACACGGGTGAGGAATCCGCTCACAGCTGGGGAAGCAAACCGTGCGATCAGGATCCCTGCAACAAGGGCAACGAGGGATGAAACACTCCTCAGGAACCCGGAAAATATCCCGAGACCCACGAAGATCGCGATGATGAAGAGCGCCGTCCCGTCAAGGGCATTCACTTCGAGGACCTGGTGAACTCGATCCAGACGACGTCTTTCAGCGGGATCTGGTAGGAACCGTAGGATGTCTTTCCGTATATCTTGGAAGATCCCGCCAGACGCAGGGTGCACATGTCACCTGTGCTTGAGAGGGTGACACAGACCTCACCGCCTGTAACCTCGATCCGGGAGATGTTTTCCAGGGGGATCTGCACCTTTCCCTTTCCCAGGAACCCGCTGAAGGTGCTCTTGCCGTCAATGGTCGCAGAGGAGATGCTAACCTCGTTGCCGGAGGTGTCCTTGATCGTTGCGTTGAATGGAGACGCAATTGCGGCCTGGGGAGGTGATCCGAGCCCTGACATCCCCATGAGCAGCAGGGCCATGGATACGATAAGGCCGACTGGTATCCAGTTCTTCCAAGTCATACTTTCCTAACCTCCTTCACGATACGTTCCTTCAAAAAGGTACCCATGAGTCTGTGCAGGGTGTTCTCCTGCTCCTCGGGGTAGGTGATCCTGATCCGCGCTGCTTTTGTATCCTCCGTCGTGACAGTGCCGATCCCGTCGTACCCCTCGAGGATGAACTTGACATAAAAGATCTCGTTTCTGGGAAGTGTGGCTGAGATTCTGCGGAAGGCCATGAGAGGTGAAATAACACACAACATCTTCGGGTGCAAGCGGAGCCGAGCCGAATTGTGTGTGGCCGGGACCAGGGTTCTCGAAATGTTTTTGACATTTTTCTTAAAAAGCTGCGAAAAAATCTTGCGTTCACCGCATCATTGTTTATATACTGACGTCGTTTGTCTGGGTTATGTGCTGAGAGCGGCATTCTTTCATGGGTTTCTCATGTGTATCTAGAAGGGAATCAATCATGGGTATGTGTGATGGAAGGGGAGGATCCCATAGGGGGTCGTGGCCGTGGAAAGGGTACGTAACCAGTGGTCAAAACAGGCAATAAAATTCTTGACAGCCTCACTGTTGAAGTGCTAGGTGAAAGCGTGTTGAATGAGTGAAGCACCATTCATTAAGAGGCCGAGAAGAGGAATTTTTAAGAGAAAAACCAGGGATTCGCGGGTACTGGAGGATCTCGCCATCGTCACTCAGCTGGGCCTCACAATGGCAGGTTCGATCGGTCTCTGTATGTGGATCGGGTATACACTGGACGGGTGGCTTCACGCACACGGGATTATACTCACCATCTTTATCCTGTTGGGCATCGCCGGTGGCGGCTGGACAGCATACAGACAGATAC
>JBNGDS010000027.1:0-38477 GCA_049975365.1 Desulfomonilia bacterium
GTTTTCTTCCACCGCAGGACCAGATAGACCGTGGCTCCAAGGATCAGTATAATGAGCCACCAGGTGGTCGCAAGAAAATCGCTGATTCCTATGAGCATTCTGGTAGGGAGGGGCAGAACCTGTTCCATGGTCTCGAACATGCTCACCACCTTCGGTACGACTGCGGTGAGGAGGTAGAGCAGAACAACACACGATATACCGAGCAGGAAGATCGGGTAGATCATGGCGGCCCCGATCTTTGATCTCAGTCGGTGCTGTCCTTCCAGGAATTCAGCGAGTCTCAGCAGCACCACGTCCAAGGCGCCACTGACCTCCCCGGACCGTACCATATTGATGTAGAGATCGGGGAAAACCCGCTTGTGTTCAGCAAGTGCATCGGCAAATGAGATCCCTTCGTTCACTGAGTCCCTCACCTGGGCAACAGTCTTCTTCATCGCCTGTGCATCGGTCTGTTCGTACAGAGCACTCAGCGCGTCCACCAGGGGAATGGAGGCACCGATGAGCGTTGAGAGCTGCCTGGTCATGACAGTGACATCCTCAAGCCTCACCCGTGTGAGAAACCGTCTGAAGGAAAGATCACGTACCGACTGTACTGGAACCGAGGTCTCCTCAGCAATGGAACTGACAAACACCCCCTGGGACCTGAGCTTGAGTTTCGCCTCTCTCAGGGATGATGCATCGATCAATCCACTGGATGACTTTCCCTTCTCCGTATATCCGTTCCAGGTATATAATGCCAATACTACCTCTCACTCTTTTTCAGGGACAGCTGGCGTATCTTCTCCCTTTCCCGCTGTCGGTGTTTTCTCAAAGGTCTTGAAGTACTCTTCGTTGACTACCACGTTCACTTCCGAGCGAACCTCTTCCTTGAGCTGTTCAATGACCTTCTGGAGCATCTCGTTTTCGAGGGTCCGCTGAATGGAATGTCGTGCCTGATCAAGGGTCCGTGTCTTGGAAGGTCTCCTGTCCTCGAGCTTGATGATGTGGTACCCAAACGAGGATTTCACCACGTCGCTCACCTCCCCTTTCTTCAAGGCAAAGGCAGCCTGTTCAAAAGATGGGTCCATCTTCCCCATGCTGAACCAGCCGAGATCTCCCCCCTTGGAGGACGACGGGCAGGTGGACTCTTTCTTCGCAAGTTCGGCAAAGTCAGCACCTGAACGGATCTTTTCAAGGAGGTCCTGTGCTTTTGCCTCTGAATCAACCAGGATGTGCCGCGCCCGGATTCTTTCCGGGGTTATGTACTTTTCCTGGTGTCGGGTATAGTAGCTCTCGATATCGGATTCCTCGACCTGTATGTCCTTTTTCAGTTCCTTCTCCATCTGCTTGGTGAGCAACTGATCCGTGGCATAACTGATCTTTCGCCTCACTTCATCATCCTTGTCTATCCCACGATCCCGTGCCTCCCGGGCTATCATCTTCATGCTGATGAACCCGTCGAGTATCTCCTTGCGTATCTGGGATGGACTGTATCTGTTCTGGACCTGGGGCGGCATCTGGGAGAGGACCATCTCGATATCCCTGTCATAGACCATATCATTGCCGATACGCGCTACAACGTGGGGATCGGAGATGGCACCGTCATCCGCACCGGATTCTTCCTGCGCCTTCGAACACCCGAATACCAGGACAAGGACCATGATCAGCAGTGCGCACGATCGTTTCAAGAAATCCTCCTTTTCTCTCTCCTTTATCATAGAAATCACCAGGCCCCAAGTGATCAGTCTCGCTCTCCGCCGACAGGTGCTCCCGATGAGACATCCTCGGTCATCAGCACAGCAACGATGATTCCTTCGCCGATACTGACACAGGCCTTTTCCGATGTGATGATATTGCTCACCCCGTACGGGTTTCCGATGTGCATCTCAGCATCTGAGAGTTCATACGCAAATCCTTCGAGCGAGACCCGTTTCACTGTCCGGGTGAGAGGCAGCAGCGAAATCGTCATCCCGCGTTTTCCCTCCAGAACAGACTCACCGGCAAGGAGAAAGATCTCCTGGCGATTGTCAACGATGCGTGCCGGAATACCTGTCTGGAGTGCGCGCACGAGAAGATGCACGTTCGCCAGTGCGTGGTCGAACCTGCCGCCGGTTGCTGCCACAATCTCTATAGACGTGGCGTGCCTCCTGATCGCCTCCTCAAGCGCTATCTGTGTATCTGTCTTGTCCTTTGCAGTGGGAAAGCTGCGTATCTCGATCCCGCGGTCAGCGATCTCCTTGAGTTCATGTCTGCTCAGGGAATCCATGTCTCCCACCAGGAGGTGGGGATATATACCTGCCTCGAGACAGTAGTGCGCGCCTCTATCCGCCGCAATGATCACATCAGCTTCGCGTGACTTTCGGTGCAGCAGATCGATTCCCGGCGGGTTTCCACCGGAGACTATCAGAAACATACAGGGGAATAAACAACGATTGATCTCCGAAGTCAAGAAGGACTCTTCTGCCCGGTCCCGGGCATCGAACCCGCTTCAGGGAGGAGTTTCGTGCTCAGAACACCGGCGGAATGTCTCGAAGGAAAGGGAGTGTTCTGTCTTTGTCGGACACGATGGGCTTTTCCGCCGGCCACGGGATCGCGAGTTCCGGATCATCCCACCTGATTCCACTGTCGGCGTGCGGGGCATAGTGTGAATCGACTTTGTAGCATACCCGAGTTCCGTTCTTCAGGGTGCAGAACCCGTGGGCACATCCTTTTGGAACGTAGAGCATGCTCAATCGAGAACCCGACATCTCGACGGAAATCCAGTGTCTGTATGTGGGGGAGGCACTTCTCAGGTCTACGACAACATCAAGAATCGCACCTGTAACGACCCAGACCAGTTTGGCCTGGGTATGGGGAGCATACTGGAAGTGCAGGCCTCTGATCACTCCGGAAAATCTCGAGAATGAGTAGTTGTCCTGGACAAAATCGACAGGAATCCCGTTGTCCTGAAAGACTTGTGAGTTGAAGGTTTCGAGGAAAAATCCTCGAGGATCCCTGTGCACAGCAGGCTCAATGATGTATATGCCCTCCAGAGACGTTTCTGTGAACTTCATATCCCTCCCGATACGCATGTATCTCTTCACCGTGATTGTTACCCTAACGAGATACAGAAGGCAAGAAAGGAGGGACTCCCGGGCTCACGATGATTCCAGGGCTCTGGAGAGCTCCGCATGTATCTCCTCCATCCGGTGGTGGTATCTGGGGGATACATGCATGGGCACTACCCTCTTCGCCCCCAGCGTTTTTCCAATCATACCAGCCTGGTGAGCGGTGAGGTGCCCTTTCTCATATGCGGTGTCACTGCACTCATGGAGATAGTAGGCCTCAATGAAGAGAACATCAGGTTCGCGGGCTATTTTCTGTATCCTGTCAATATTCTCCGGAGAGTACCTGATATCGGTGATGTAGGCGATCTTCTGTCCAGGGGAGGTGAGAATGAGTTCATCCATCAGTTCATTGACCCGGAGATCCTGTTCCCCCCGAAGCATCGGCACTCTGATCGCTTCTTCGAGACATCCGCTGAGGACACACTCCTTGAAACGTCCAATCCACGGCCCTGTCCTGTATCCCTTCTTCCTGATCATGTCACTGCGGATATTGACATGGAATGGCTCCTTCAGGACAAAGCAGAGGCACGCGAGATTATGGTCTAGCATCGCGGCATCCACGAAGAATCTTGGATGATGAGCAATCCTGTGAGTATCTGTCTCCCGGCATTCCTGCGAGGAGACCTCAAATCCGCTGTGTGCAGGAGAGTGTGTGGTGAGGACAGCAAAGGGGCCAATCTCGTGAATAATGACCTCGAGAAGATAGTGTCTGGTGAGATTCCATGAATAGGCCCGAAGCTTGGAAAGCATCTTCTCCGTAATACCCTCAGGTCCGTATACATGAATCGGCTGGTCCCGGTGCAGGATAATCCTGAGTACCTGATCCATGCCGATGAAATGATCCATGTGCATGTGAGATATGAATATGGAATTGAGAGACAGGACCTCCCGGTTCGCGAGCCCCTGGATTCTCCCGCAGTCGAACAGGAGTGAAATCCGTTCGTTGAGGATCTTCAGGTAGACGACAGGGTCAAACAGGGGGCCATTCACCAGCCGGGGGAGAAACGTCGGTCTCATACCGAATGCATCGTATGTTCCAGAGATCGAGGACACAAAGATCCGGTGAAAAGATCGGTCGGTTCGCCTTTTTCGGGGTGTTTGTCTGACAGCACCAACCTTCCCCCGTCCCCGGAAGAAGCAGTTCTGAGGAGAGAAGAACAGCTCGTCGTCATCAGGACTCCGAATCAGGAATTGTCGCGAGGTCATCCATCCATGGCGTCTCCTCGGAATCACTCGGGGCACGGTAATCCCCCCTGGGTGAAAGAGAACCGCCGGAGCCCACCTTTGGCCCGTTTGGTATGCAGGATCGTTTGTACTGAGACAGCTTGAAGAACCTGTGGGTGAATACCTCGAGCCAGCGCTTGATCTCCAAGAGCGAATACTGGTGCCTTTTTTCCACAGGGGTATCTGGCCAGGTCCCCGCTGCGGTATTGTGCCATGCATTCCAGGAGAGGAACGCCACCTTGGACGGTCTATATCCGTAGCGGGTGATGTAGAATGTGTTGAAGTCCTGGAGCTCATATGGGCCGATAATGGCCTCTGTGCTGTGGGCCGGCTGGCCACTGGTGGTGCCGGGGATGAGTTCCGGGCTGATCTCCGTATCCAGGATACCTTCAAGGCAGGAAGACACGGCTTCCCCGAGGATATTCTCCCTCGCGACCCACCGGACGATGTATTGAATAAGTGTCTTGGGAATGCTCACATTCACATTGTAGTGGGACATATGATCACCGACACCATACGTACACCATCCCAGGGCAAGCTCGCTCAGATCCCCGGTACCCACCACGAGACCCTGTCTGAAATTTGCAAGCCTGAAAAGGATTGAGGTGCGCTGACCCGCCTGGATATTTTCGAAAGTGACATCAAAGACGTCCTCCCCGGATCCATACGGGTGACCGATATCCTTCATCATCTGTATGCAGGACGGACGGATGTCGATCTCTCCTGCCTCTACGCCCAAGGCCTTCATGAGGGCCTTCGCATTTGCGTAGGTCTTTTCCGACGTGGCGAACCCGGGCATGGTGTATGCTTTGATGTTGGTCCTGGGAAGCCCGAGGGTATCCATGGTCCGTGCACACACGATGAGCGCATGCGTGGAATCGATCCCTCCCGACACCCCAATCACGAGATGTTCGATCCCCGTGGTTTTCATCCTCTTGGAAAGTCCCTGCACCTGGATATTGTAGATCTCAAAACAACGTTTTTCTCGGGTCGCGGGATCGGCTGGCACATACGGAAAGCGTGATATCTCACGTGTGGGCAGGACCCTTCCCAGGGGAATCTTTCCGGGATAGACCACCGTCCTGAAGGCGTGTGCAATGTCTGCATGATTTCTCGTGGCAGCGCAGAAGGTCGTGAATCGCATCCTGTCCTGCACGAGTCGCTCAAGGTCGATATCTGCAGTTACAACCTGGGGGTTCCAGGAGAACCTTGATGACTCCGAAACGAGATTTCCGTTCTCATAAATCATTCCCTGTCCGTCCCAGGCAAGATCGGTGGTGGACTCTCCAGGACCAGCGGCCGTATAGATGTACGCTGACAGGCACCGTGCCGACTGATTGGAGGCAAGATCGTGCCGATATTCATCCTTCCCCACCGTGATGTTTGATGCGGAGAGGTTTGCGATCACGGTAGCACCTGCCAGGGATGCATAGCTGGAGGGAGGAATCGGGGGCCACAGGTCCTCGCATATCTCAACAAAGAACCTGAGGTGCGGGATCCCTTCCGCCTGAAAGATCAGATCACCACCAATGGGTATCCCATGTTGCCCAGCCAGGTCGATACAGTCGCATGCGAGTTCGTGGGACTCTCTGAAATACCGTGCTTCATAGAACTCACGGTAGTTGGGCAGGAAGCTCTTCACCGCAATCCCCAGGACCCTGCCTTTGTGCATGACCACTCCACAGTTGAACAGGGAGTTCACAGCCAGGAGCGGAGCCCCGACGACAATGGCCATGTCCATACCCGCAGTCTCCTGGAGGATGGCCTTCAGCCCCTCCTCCACTGAGTGCAGCAGAGAATCCTGGAAAAAGAGGTCGTCGTTGGAATACCCGGATATCCCGAGTTCAGGAAACACAGCAAGAACAACTTTCTGGGAATATGCCTCCCGCACGAGGTCGAGGGTCTTCTCCACATTGAAGCGCGGATCACTGACCCTGACCTCGGGTATACATGCCGCCACGCGGATGAAGGAGTGGGTGTACATATTGAAGAAAGATGAGCGATTCTTCACGTGCGTGTCTCCTCCTCGGGTTTTTGTTTTACCCATGATAGTCTCTATCGACTGTAATATACAGCATATAAAGCATCAACGCAATGCCCGCCCCGTTTGAATACTGTAGAGCACCCTCGACAGAAATAGCAACAGCTTTCATCGACGCAATTCAGGCTTGAATTTGAACTGTTCGTATGAGAGGATGATGGGCGGTTGAAGGAGTTCAGGTAATCGCTGGTGCCCTGCGTAAGCGGGCATGAGAGGAAAGTCCGGGCTCCACAGGGCACGGGTGGTCGTCAACAGCGACCGGGGGTGACCCCAGGGAAAGTGCCACAGAAAACAAACCGCTGTCCTATAGGGACAGTAAGGGTGAAACGGTGAGGTAAGAGCTCACCAGTTCCCCGGGTGACCGGGGAAGCTAGGCAAACCCCACCCGGAGCAAGACCAATAGAGGGGCGCACAGGGTTGCCCGTCCTGCCCCTGGGTAGGTCGCTTGAGGGAGCAGGCAACTGCTCTCCTAGATGAATGATTACCGCCTGAAGGAGGGAAACCTGCTTCGGGAGACAGAACCCGGCTTATGAGCTGCTTCAACCTGAATACATTTGGTATCATGAATGTGTAGTGGATTCTCTCATGCAGAAGAGATCGAGATTTGAACTGGGCCATACCGAGAAGATCAGACGTTCCATCTACGTCTTCCTGCGCGACGAGCTCGAACGGAAGCTCAAATATATTGCCCTGGAAAACCCATACAGGACAAGCCAGGAGAAAAAGATCCCCTACCCATTCGTTGACTCCAGCGAACTCAGGCCGAAGAAGAAAGAGTTCTCCAAGGAATCACCTGTTGCCCAACCCTTTTTTATGATCTTCTGTGAGGATACGATTGAAGAGATTCACCAGAAGTATATCCGCTTCTCGGAAGACAACCGTATCCGCAAGGAAACCATCAGTCTCGTTCCGGATCTCAGACTCCACCGGTCGTTTTCTTCAGCCGTGAGATTTTTCGAGCGTGATACATTTTTCGATTTGCTGGAGCAGCTCCTGGATATCGATTACTGCCTTCTTATCCAGAGGGATGTCAGGTATAAAAAGCGGAACAGGTATGCACTCACTCACTTTCACGTAAAGATCGACTGGCCGATCTCGGAAGCGGCAGAAAGTATCGGCAGAGAACTCAGGTACATATCCAAAAGTCTCTATGAAAAGGGTGACCGATACGCGGAAATCCTCCAGCAGAAGCTGTTTGAGTATTACGGGTGCCACCACCAGGCGGCAGGTGGACGCAGATCGGCTGCCCTCATCGCTGCTCAGTATCTCAAGACCATTCCAGGTCTGACTACCGTATATGTATCGAGTTCAGAGACCAGGACACTGACCAGTTACTCGGAAAAGGGTGTGGGGAGGTATGCCATCATCCAACTGGACAAGCAGTATGCGAAACAGCTGATCGAGAGCAACAATCTCAGTGAGGAGAGTTTCCGTCAGGGATATGCGCTGGGAGAATCTGACGAATTCTTCGATGTGATCCTCTACGTGAGCTACAAGCATACCGAGTGGGGGACGCCTCCATCAGACGGGAAGCTGAGAATTCTGAAGCCTGACTACGCATGGCTGGTGGTTGACATGGAGATGATCCTCCCTACTCCCCATGCAGTGAGCTACAGACCTCTCCATGTCAAATGGGTGTACAGAAGCTAACGCGAGAAAGGATAGAATTGTGGCGATCATTCTCAACGGAAACGAGCTCTCCGCCAAGAAACGGGATCAGATCGCTGAAGAAACACGAATTTTCTGCAGCCAGTACGGCAGGTCTCCAGGTTTGGCAGTTGTCCTGGTGGGCAATGACCCCGCCTCTTCCATCTACGTACGCAACAAGAAGAATGACTGCGCACAGGTTGGAATCAGCTCGTTTGATCACCATCTTTCCGAGAAGACCGGCCAAGAGGAACTCCTCGGCCTGATCAGCTCCCTCAATTCCAACGATGAAGTGGATGGAATCCTTGTTCAGCTTCCGTTACCCGTCCACCTCAACACGCAGGAGGTTCTCCTTGCCATCGACCCCTCCAAGGATGTGGACGGGTTTCACCCTTACAACATGGGCAGACTTCTTGTGGGAGAACCTACTCTCCTGCCGTGCACCCCGTCGGGTGTGATGTTCATGCTGAGGGAACACTCGGTACAGCTCAAGGGTAGGGATGCAGTGGTTGTCGGCAGAAGCAACATCGTAGGCAAACCCATGGCCCTCCTGCTCATGATGGAACACGCCACGGTGACCATCTGCCACTCCCGCACGAACAATCTGGACAAGAAAATCGCAGGAGCAGACATCGTAGTCGCCGCTATCGGCAAGCCCGAAATGATCAAGGGGGAATGGATCAAGAAAGGAGCTGTCGTCATCGATGTTGGGATGAACCGCACCGAGGCTGGTCTCAAGGGTGATGTCGAGTTTGAGGCCGCCAGCAATCGAGCGTCTCTCATCACTCCTGTTCCGGGCGGGGTCGGTCCCATGACGCGGGCCATGCTCCTGGAAAACACCCTTATTGCCGCAAAGGATCACATGAAATAGTGTGTGTTTCAGGAAATGCACCCCTGGAGCACAGTGGTGCATGAACAGATGGGGAGGTATATGTGAACTTTTCAGATCCACGGGGCATGTGCCCGGTGGTGTCTCCGCACGTGTGTGAGGTCTCACGATGAGAACTGTCCTGTATCCTGAACACGAGAAGTTGAAGGCGCGCATCGTTGATTTCCACGGATGGGACATGCCTGTGTGGTACACCGGCATCAAGCAGGAGCACCTGGCCACACGTTCGGCCGCGGGACTCTTCGATGTGAGCCATATGGGAGAGATTTCGGTGCGGGGCAAGGGAAGTGTGCGGTTCCTCGACCGGCTGCTCACCCGCTCCATCCCTGACATGAAGCAAGGGCAGGTGCGGTATGGATTTGTCCTCAACGACCTCGGGGGTATCATCGACGACCTCACCATCTACTGCATACAGCCGGGTGATGAATACATGCTGTGCGTGAACGCATCAAACACAGAATCTGTCTTTTCCTGGATGGGAAGACAGAACACACAAGGCGCCGATATCGTCAATATCAGTCCTGACACTGCACTCCTCGCTCTCCAGGGTCCTGGGGCTGGGGTGATTCTTTCACAGCGTCTCGGATATCATGAAGAGGATCACCGCCCTTTTACCTTCACTCTCTTCGAGACGAGTTCGTATGGACGGATCCTGGTGTCGAAGACGGGATATACCGGCGCAGGTGGTGTCGAGATCTTTCTTGATCCCTCCACCGCACGACCTCTGTGGAACACGTTCATTTCTGCAGGGGCAATTCCCTGCGGCCTGGGCGCCAGAGATACCCTGAGGCTCGAGATGGGCTATCCCCTGCATGGGAACGACATCGACGAAACTACGACCCCCCTTGAGGCGGGCCTAGGATTTGCGGTGGATATGAAAAAACCGGAGTTCATTGGAAAGGATGCCCTGGCAGACCTTCTATCCAGAGGAGCACCACGCAGGCTTACAGGCATCGAGATGCTCGAGAAGGGTGTCCCCAGGCAGGGGTGTCCATGCCTGAAAGACGACAAGCAGGTAGGGTATGTTACCTCCGGAAGCATCTCTCCCGTATTGGACACCGGCATCGCTCTGTGCTACCTTGAGAATTTCGTTCATGAGGGAGAAGAGATAGTGGTCCGTATTCGCGAGAGGAACTGCAGGGCGCTAGTAAGAAAACCCCCCTTCGTTCAGGGGACTGTATAGGTTCCAGAGAAAGTATGATCACGTGAGGAGAGAAATGGATATACCAAAAGACCTTGTCTATACGAAAGACCACGAGTGGGGAAAGATCGAGGACACGCGCCTCAGGGTTGGAATCTCGGATTATGCCCAGAGCGAGCTGGGCGATATCGTCTACGTCGAGTTCGAGAAAACAGGTTCAAAGGTGACAGCCGGGGATAAGGTCGGCACAGTCGAATCTGTCAAGGCGGTCTCGGAGATCTTCGCCCCTGTTGGAGGTACCATCATCGAGATCAACAGTAGCCTCGAGCAGGCACCTGAGATCATCAACACCGATTGTTATGGACAGGCATGGATGGTCATCATCGACATGGACGATCCATCGGAGATCGACATGCTGATGAATGCAGACACGTACAGGAAATACCTCGAAGCCGAGGCGAAATGAATGTCATTCATCTCCTCAAGCGCCAAGGAGCGCGAACACATCCTCGCCACCATCGGTATTGAATCGGAAGAGGAACTCTTCAGCTGCATCCCGGAAGAGCTTCGGTTGAGAAGAACCCTCGACCTCGAAGGGCCCTGTGATGAACAGACACTGCGAAGGCGGTTCCGTGTACAGCATGAGCCCGTTCTTTTTACCGGAGGTGGTATCTACCGTCACGTTATCCCCGCCCTGGTGGATTCCATCGCACGCCGCCAGGAGTTTCTCACCGCCTATACCCCGTATCAGCCTGAGTTCAGCCAGGGAACGCTCCAGGCAATCTTCGAATATCAGAGCATGATGGCGAGCCTCACCGGTATGCATGCTGCAAATGCTTCCATGTATGACGGCGCTACCGCCCTTGCCGAGGCAGCCATCATGGCAACACGCATCACCGGGATACGGCGTATCCTCGTCAGCCGTGCAACGAACCCGCACTACCGGAATGTGCTCAGAACCTATCTCCAGCATGCAGAAGGAGTGGAGATAATCGAGGTTCCCCTGGATAGCATCACGGGGAGAATCGATCTCTCTGCACTGGAAAACATGACCGGTCCTGATGCCGCGTTCTTCTTTCAGAACCCAAACTATTTCGGGGTCCTCGAACCTGTCGGCGAGATCTCGACAATTTCTGCAGGGTGCACCCTGTGGGGGGTTGTCGTCAGCGAGGCAATCTCCCTCGGCGCATTGAGACCTCCCGGATCCTTTGGAGCCGATGTCGTGGTGGGTGAGGCCCAGTCGTTCGGAAACCCTCCCACCGGAGGGGGACCACTGCTGGGATTCTTCTGCACAACACGTGATCATATCAGGAAAATGCCGGGGAGGATCGTCGGGCTCACCCATGACCTTATGGGAAGACAGGCGTTCTGTCTGACACTCTCGACACGTGAGCAGCACATTCGCCGTGAAAAAGCGACCTCCAACATCTGTACGAACCAGGGCCTGTGTGCCCTGAGAGCAGCTCTTTACCTGAGTGCACTTGGTCCTGCCGGCCTCAGGAAAACCGCCATCCAGTGCGCCTCCGGTGCACGGTATCTCCATGACCTGTTGAAGACACAGGGCATCGAGCCAGTATTCTCGTCACCGTTTTTCCACGAATTCGTCATCAGAATGGATGAGAGAACATATACCAGGCTCGAACATGACGGGATTATTCCAGGCATCAGGATAGATGCTTTCTACCCTGAGATTTCAGACGGTGTTCTCGTGAATGTAACCGAAATGAATACGAAAGAGGACTGTGCATGCCTGATCAAGAGACTGTAGGGACCTTCCCGGAATTACGGGAACCGTTGCTGAAGTCCATGAGCGCGCCCGGCAAGAACGCCCGTATCCTGCCGGAGCCCTTCGATGCAGAGAACATGGATGAGTTGGATCCCGCGGACCATCTCGAAGGTCTTCCCGATGTCTCCGAGGTGGAAACGGTCCGCCATTTCACCCGTCTTTCCCGTCTGAATTTCGGGATCGATCAGGGCATGTATCCCCTGGGATCGTGCACCATGAAACACAATCCGAAGATTTCCGAGGAAATCGTCTCCAGATTCGCCTCAATCCATCCATCAGACAACCGTTCGATGCAGGTCCTCCTCTCAGGTTTTCTGGCCCTCTCCGCATCACTCCAGGAGATCTGCGGAATGGACGCGTGCTCCCTGTGGCCTGCTGCAGGGGCCCAGGGTGAACTCACAGGCATGATGATCATCAGGAGCGCCCTCAAGGCCAGGGGAACAGACCGTAGGATAGTACTCATTCCCGATACAGCTCACGGTACAAACCCTGCATCATGCACGAACGCAGGGTTTACGACCAGGAATGTCCCTTCGGGGCCGGAGGGGTTCGTGACCGCAGCCAGCGTGCAGGAGCATATCGGGGAAGACGTGGCGGCCCTCATGCTGACAAATCCGAACACCCTGGGCATCTTTGAACGAGAGATCTCCGAGATCGCAGAGATACTTCACGACATCGGGGCATACCTCTACATGGACGGCGCAAATCTGAACGCGATCATGGGGATCACCCGCCCGGGAGACATGGGGGTTGACTGCATGCATGTGAATCTTCACAAGACCTTTGGCGCTCCCCATGGTGGTGGTGGCCCAGGAAGCGGCCCCGTCCTTGTGAAACGCGAACTCGAGAGATTTCTTCCGATACCGAGAATCGAACAGGATCCCGACGGCCTCTTTCATCTCGGTTCGGACTATCCCGACAGCATCGGAGAGATCCATGGCGCTCTGGGCAATGTGGGTGTTCTCATCAAGGCACTCCTGTATGTTCTCTCCCTTGGGCCCAGGGGCATCAGGGAGGTATCTACATCCGCCTGCCTGAATGCCAATTATCTGAAAAGAAGACTGCAAAAACACTTCGACCTCCCCTTCGCGACCCCCACCCTGCATGAATTTGTCTTGAGCGACAAGAAGCAGAAGGAATTCGGAATCACGGCGATGGATATAGCGAAGGCGCTCATGGATTCAGGGTTTCATCCCCCCACCGTCTACTTCCCCTTGGTGGTCTCGGGGGCCATGATGATTGAACCCACAGAGACAGAACCGTTGAGGGAGCTTAACAGGTTTGCCGATGCTATGGAAAAAATTGCTGAGAGCTGCCCCACAGATCCTGAGATCCTCCACCAGAGCCCGTTCCTGACCCCCGTGATCCGTGTGGACGAAGTTCATGCAGCCAGAAATCTCGTGTTGACATGGAATGACGCCGAATCCATAGGCTGAGACAAGGTATCTAAATGGGTAAGAGAAAAGATCACCTCAGCGATCAAGTCCTGGTGAGCAGGATAAAAAAAGGGGACAGCAAGGCTCTGGAGGAGATAGTGGGGAGGTACTCCAACAAGATTTATAATCTCGCCTTACATGTCACAAGAGACCCCCTGGCTGCAGAAGAGATCGTACAGGAGGTGTTTCTCACGATCCTGTCCAAAATCCAGACCCTGACCCATGACGCATACTTCTCCACATGGCTCTACCGGGTAGCCATGAACGCTGCCTATGGGTATCTTCGCAAAGAAAAGAAGTACACGGAGCAGACGACCCCTGAAGATTTTGAGAACGAAACCGGGACTGAATACGACTGGTCGTCTCTGCCCGAGGACGTCCTGGTGTCCGAGGAGAGCAAGAATATCCTGAGAACATCTATAGACTCCTTGCCCGACACGATGAGAATGGTCGTCATTCTCAAGGATGTCGAAGGATTCAAGAATGAGGAAATCGCTCAAGCCCTGGGACTGAGCGTGCCGGCTGTAAAATCACGGCTGCACAGGGGGAGGCTCATCCTCCGAAAGGCCCTGGGTGATTACTTCAGGAGGTATGCGAAATCGGGGGATGAAGAATGAACTGCAAGCTCTGCTCAAGACTCTTTCAGGAATATCTTGAAGACACCCTTCCAGAAGAAGTCATCCAGGAGCTGAAGATCCATTTGGAGATGTGTGAGCGGTGTCGTGTGTTCTACAGGACCTACTCGCTTACAGTTTCCCTGTCCAGCAGAGTAGAGCAACCCTGCTGTCCGAGTACGGAAATGATGGAGAGACTCACTACTCTTCTCTGTGAACGGCTCAGTTTCCTGCACGGGAAAAACCTGTAAAGAATCCCAGCACGGTCCATTCCTGAACCGGGCAGTCAGGTCCCTCGTTCAAGCCACACCACCCTGTTCCGTACCTACCACATGGCGTCCATTGCTGCGAGACTTCGAGTCTACGCCCCCGAGAGGAAAGGAATTCCCTGGAAATTCTTCCGATGGGAGATACACACGCCTTCGTCATCCCACCAGACCCACTCTTTGTGGGATGACCCCGTAGTCCCTATTCCCGAGAAATTGAAAAGCTCTTGTCCATCAGCGTCACAACATGGCAGATTCTGTATGATTTTCATTGATTAATTAGAGAACTGCTGATATGATGCCTCGTTGCCGCTGCACACTGTACTGTGGGGGGATATTTCATTTCATTCTCAATTGAAAGAGGAAATTGACGTTTATATGTCACTGGATAGGAAAGAAAGAACGAGCAGTCGGCTGAGGGCAACCCGTAGAACTACAGATTCATCACTCAAAATCTGCCTCTTCACCTACCGGGGGAAACCGACCTGCGGTGGGCAGGGTGTCTATGTTCGAAGACTCAGCACAGCCCTGCGAGATCTTGGACACACCGTCGATGTAGTGTCGGGACCGCCCTATCCCATCCTGGACGACGGCATCGCACTTCACAGACTCCCCAGTCTCGATCTGTACAACCCGGATGATCTCTTCAGGGTTCCACGCCTGCAGGAACTCGGGAACCCGATCAACCTGATGGAATGGCTGGGAGTATCCAGTGGAGGATTTCCTGAACCTCTGACCACGAGTATTCGAGCCTATAGATTCATGAAGAAATTCGCCAGCAGGTATGACATCCTCCATGACAACCAGTGCCTTGCCTATGGCATCCTCGGTATCAAGGCCCTCGGATTGCCGACGGTTGCCACGATACATCACCCCATCACTGTGGACCGTGATGTGGAAGTAAAATCCGAACCGGTGTTCTGGAGAAAATGGAAGGTGAGGAGATGGTATTCCTTTCTCGGGATGCAGGGCCGTGTTTCCCGGAGGCTCTCCCATATCATCACGGTTTCGGAAGCATCCAAAACGGATATCAGCCGGGCTTTTTCCATACCTCCACACCGTTTCAGAATCGTCGCGAACGGAATCAATACGGATATCTTTCATCCAAAACCTGACGTGCAGAGATCTTCGAATACCATTATGGCGACCAATAGCGCCGATACCCCCCTGAAGGGGCTTCGCTATCTGATCGAGGCCACAGCATCGATTCGGAAAAAACGCGACATTTCTCTTACCGTCATCGGCCAGCCAAAGAAAGACGGGATTATCGAGAAACTCGTCGCCGATCTGAAGGCACAGTCATATATCACCTTTACCGGCCGTATCGATGATTCCGCGTTTGCCGATTACTATGCAAAGGCAACCATGGCCGTGGTACCATCGATATACGAGGGATTCGGGTTACCCGCAGGAGAAGCGATGGCATGCAGGGTACCTGTCATCAGCACCACGGGGGGTGCACTTCCCGAGGTCGTGGGGGATGCCGGGGTTCTCGTTCCACCTGGAGATGCGCATGCCCTCGAGTGTGCTATCGTAGACCTTCTGGACAACCCTGACAAGCGCGAGAGCCTTGCTCTGGCCGGGTATGAGAGGGTCAAAAAGAATTTCACCTGGAACACCACGGCACACAAGGTGGTCGAGGTCTACAGAGAGGCTATCGATGCTCACTGTTGACTTTACCCGACTCAATCTGAAACCGGGAGCGCGAGTTCTGGATGCCGGCTGTGGTGCGGGGCGACACCTCAGCGAGGCATTCCGCTACCAGGGAGTTCACGTCATCGGGATCGATATGAACCGGGATGACGCACTCAAGGCACACAATACCATCAAGATCATGCGGCACGAAGGCGAAGGTGGTGGCGGGAGCGGGCTCGTCGTCATAAGCGACATCACTTCGCTGCCATTTATGGATGAATCCTTTGATGCAGTCATCTGCTCCGAGGTCCTGGAACATGTTCCTGATCACGGAAGAGCTGCACAGGAGATCATCCGGGTTCTGAAGAAGGGGAAACCCCTCGTAGTCAGTGTGCCACGCTATCTCCCGGAACGCATCTGCTGGGCGCTGTCAAAGGAGTACCACTCGGAAGAGGGTGGGCACATTAGAATATACAGGAGACGCCAGCTCATAGGCATGCTGGAATCCAGCGGGGTCTCCTGCATTGACACGGGATGGGCACATTCTCTCCATAGTCCGTACTGGTGGCTCAAGTGTCTCGTCGGCCACAAGAATGATGCATCGCCCATCGTGAGACTGTATCACCGCTTCCTCGTGTGGGACATCATGAAAAAACCCCTACTGACGCGTTTCCTCGACAGAATTCTCAATCCCTTCATAGCGAAGAGTATTGTACTGTATCTCAGGAAAGGGGATCGGTATGGAATGTGATAGAGCTCCGGGAAGGATTCCGTGCCCCATCGATGTAAACCGGCTGGCGGCATCTATTTCCCTCGCCCAGAGAGCGTCCGGAGAGATCCCCTGGCATGAAGGGGGAAAGACGGATCCCTGGGATCACGTAGAGGCAGCCATCGGTCTCAGCATCGGTGGATATTACGAAGAGGCGAGGCGTGCATTCGAATGGCTTGCATCCATTCAGCTCGATGACGGCAGCTGGTATTCCTCGTATAGAAACGGCATCCCCGAAGACCGCACGAGAGAAACCAATATGGCTTCGTATATCGCCGTTGGGGTCTTCCATTACTACCTGATAACCAGAGACAGATCGTTTTTGGAGTACATCTGGCCCTCGGTGAGCGCAGGGATTGATTTCACGGTACGGCTCCAGGCACCGGGTGGAGAGATCTACTGGGCACGAAACCCCCAGGGTCTCATCGATCCAATGGCCCTGCTGACCGGTTGCAGCTCTGTCTACATGAGCCTCAAGTGCGCCCTCGTTCTCGCCCTGCTGCTCGGCGAGAGCAGGCCGGGATGGCAGAGTGCGCTCCAGAGACTCGGAGATGCCATCAGGTACCGCCCGCACCTCTTCAACAAGGAAAAGTCACGATATTCCATGGACTGGTTCTATCCCATACTCTGCGGTGCGATCACAGGCTTTGATGCCAAGAAACGCATTGAAAGATCCTGGAATAGATTCATTGTGGAGGGTCTCGGGTGCAGGTGCGTTTCAGACAATCCCTGGATCACCATAGCCGAATCATCCGAGCTCATCCTCACGCTGGCAGCAATGGGAGAGAATGCCCTTTCCCAGACCATCCTGGACTGGATCTGGAACAAGAAGCATGAGGACGGTACGTTCTGGTGCGGATTCACGTTCCCGGATATGGTGATCTGGCCTGAGGAAAAACTCACATGGACAAACGCCGCCGTGATGATGGCAGCCGATGCCCTATACCATATCACCCCGGCATCCCATCTGTTCAACCATTCATTCTGGCAGGTAGGAGAGGGGACGAAATCCCACATGTACAGGTTCCTCAAGAAACATCATCCTGTCTTCAGCATCAAGGATGCGTTCTATTCGAACGCAAAAGACATGAGGATATAGATTCATTGATACGAGATCACAGGCCCTACTATATCAAGAAGCTCGATCTCAAGTTCCGCGAATGGTATGTGGAACACTTTCTCAGACCACAGTTCAAATACCTCGGCAGCGGCTGCACATTCATGAAGCCCTGGCACGTGCACGTCTTCGGCTGGCCTATTGAACTGGGTGACTACGCGAATGTCATCACCACACCCGAACATCGCGTACGGCTCACCGTCTGGTCACGAAGGGAAACAGAAGGGACCATCAAAATCGGAAACTATTGCCTCCTCTGCCCGGGGCTGCGGATCAGTGCCGCCACCGAGATCACCATCGGTGACAGCTGCATGATGGCGAGCAGCGTGTATATCACTGATTCAGATTGGCATGGAATCTATGACCGTCTCGACTTCATCGGGAAGACGGCACCGGTCAGGATAGGCAACAATGTCTGGATCGGGGACAGTGCTATCGTATGCAAGGGGGTCACTGTCGGCGATAACAGCATCATCGGCGCCGGATCTGTCGTCATCAGGGACATTCCGCCCAACACCATTGCCGCAGGCAACCCGGCAGTACCTGTGAGGACCCTCGATCCTGACACGCCCATGAAAACCCGGGCAGACTGGTTCAGAAATCCTGAGAAGCTTGCCCGCGATATTGAAGATATCGACAAGGACATGCTGCAGGGCAATACTCTCCCCGGGTGGCTCAGATCCGTACTCTTTCCCACGAAAGGGACATAGGAGAGATTGGTATGAAGATCGCATTGATCGCCACTCCCTACCCGTTGGAAGAAGCCCCATCTCCCCCCCTCGGGCTCTCGTATGTAGCTGCCGCCTGTGAAGCAGCTGGAGCAGAAGTCCGTATCATCGACTTCATTGTCAGCAAATATACCCCCGAGAAGCTCACGGCAACTCTTGATACCTTACAGCCGGATGTGGTGGGTGCAAACTCGGTGACCATGAATGTACGTACAGCTTTGAAGATCATCCAGACCGTGAAGAGACACAACCCATCAATCATCACCATGATGGGAGGTCCCCACGTGTCCTTTGATATCGCAGGTGTGTTCACGAACTGCCCCGAGCTCGACCTGATCGTGATCGGTGAGGCTGAAGAGACTCTTCAAGAACTCATCCCCGTCATCCAGGACAGAATGTCCTGGGAGTCTATCCCGGGCATCGCCTTTCTGAAGGAAGGTGAGCCCTTCATTACCCAGACACGACCACTCATCCATGACCTCGATACCCTCCCCATGCCCGCCCGTCATTTGCTGCCCCTTTCCCGTTATCAGGCCCTCGGGTTCCCCGTGAGCATTATCACCTCGAGAGGCTGCCCGAATCAGTGCATTTTCTGCCTGGGAAGGAAAATGGTCGGAAATAGAGCGCGGTTCAGAAGCGCATCACTCGTCGTCGACGAGATCGAACAGCTTCTGACCTTGGGATTTACACGGATCAATATAGCAGATGACCTCTTCACCGCCAACAAAAACAGGGTTCGAGAGCTGTGTGAAGAAATCAAGCACCGCAAGGTACACTTCGCCTGGAGTGCATTTGCCCGTGTCAACACCGTGGACCTGGAAACCCTGAAGATCATGAGGGACACGGGCTGCGACTGCGTCAGTTTCGGGATCGAATCCGGAAATGCAGAGATGCTCAAGCGGGTCCGGAAAGGAATCACCCTGGATCAGGCACGCAAAGCCGTTCACGCATGCAAGGAGGCTGGGATCCTTGCACATGCCTCCTTCATGGTAGGGCTCCCAGGTGAATCACCCGATACCCTGAAAGAAACATCCCGGTTCGCCCATGAACTTGACATCGCCCATGGATTCCACCTCCTCGCCCCGTTCCCGGGAACCACCGTGTACGAGGAGATCGACCGGTACGACCTGGATATCCTCACCTATGACTGGAACCTCTACGATGCGAACCATGCAGTGGTGAAGACCTCCAAGCTCTCTCCAGGGGAAATGGAGGCCTTTGTGAAGGAGTACGAACTCTTCCATGAAGATCTCTGGAAAGAAACCCTGAGTCGCTACCAGGAGAAGACGTGCACCCCGTATGAACAGCTCCTTGTGGAAGGCAGAAATAGAATGAACCTCGTGTACAGGATCCTTTCGGAGGACATCATCGAAGAGGTTTCCTGTCATCACGATGCTGAAACAGATCCCATGAAGCTCCTGTCACGAACCGTCTCCGAGAGGACGACCTCGGACGAGTCCTTTACCTATACCGTGATCAAAAGCTTTCACGATGCCGGATTCATCAGGGCTGAGCACCTCAACGGACTGATCCGTTACCACTGGACTCACAGACGGGATCTCGATACCCTACCAATCCCGTCGTGACACGATCTCGTCAGGTACTTCCCCTGCTCTGAGGCGACGAAGGATCCCCAGTGTCTTCACCATGGACTGTTCTACAAAGAGTCCTGAATCCCGGGCAAGCCTGTACACATAGTGCGGGGCCTGTCCTCCCTTGCTGGAATCGAGAAAGATATCATGAATGGCAAGAATCCCTCCAGGAAGGATGTGGGGAGCCCACGCGGTGTAGTCTGTAAACGCTGCTGCATAGCTGTGGCCTCCGTCGATGAACACCATACTCAACGGGGTTGACCACATTCGCACAACAACCTCAGATGGTGCCACGATGGGGATCACCGTGGTGTGCAGATGCGCTTGGTCGATGGCCTTCCTGAAGAATCGGAAGGTATCGACTCTCCCCTGGCTCTCGTCGAACAGCTCGGGATCATAGTACTCCTGCCCGGGTTGCTGTTCTTCAGACCCCAGGTGATGATCTATGGAGAAGAGTACTCCCCCTGACTCCCTGCATCCAAAGCCGAGGTAGAGGGTCGACTTCCCGCAGTATCCCCCTATTTCGAGGCACGGCCCGAACCTGCTGGTCTCTCTGGCAAGCTCGTAGAGCGCCATCCCCTCGTCTTCGTCCAGGAAGCCCTTGATGCCCACGTGGGGTATGTCCGTAACCTTCATGAATTCCCGCCTCTATCACAACTAAGCAAGCCCGTGCCCTGCGTCAAGAAAAATTCCATTCTGGTCTCTGTAAAGACACACTCCCCCTGTTCTGTTCCGGAACCATTGAGGGCTTTAAAGTTTTGATCACGACAATCCGAGCAAGGTGATGTGGACAGGGAGTACACGATAGAATTCAGCATCTCGCAGGGGGGTCTTGTCGCAAGCATGAGGCTCGTCCCTCGCTCGGAGGAAATCAGTGCCATCAGTGTCGGCGAACTCCACGAAGCCATCAAGAAGGAAGGGATATCCTTCGGCATCTGGCCTGAGGTCGTGCACCAGGTTGCACAGGAGAAATCGCTCAACAAGTGGGTCACCATTGCCAAAGGCGAAAAACCCGGAGAGGGCAGAGACGGAACGGTAAAATTCCATTTTTCCACGAACGGGGCCACTGCACGCCTCAAAGAAGATACCGCCGGGAGGGTCAACATCCGGGACATGAACCTCATCCAGAACGTGAAGAAGGGAGATGTTCTGTGTGAATTGATTCCTCCCGAGACAGGGAAAAGCGGAAAATCCGTCAAAGGAGAAGAGATCCTGGGGAAGATCGGGGCACCCGGAAAACTTCCATCAGGGAAAAATGTCGAAGTATCCACCGATGGTACCAAGCTTCTCTCCACCATAGACGGCATGATTGTGTGGGCTGACTCCACCATCAATATTGAACCGGTCTACGTCGCAGACAAGGTCGACTCCTCCACGGGAAATATCCGCTTCAACGGATCCGTGGTCATCAACGGCGAGGTAGGCGATGGGTATGAAATTCACGCCGGGGAAGATATCACCATTGCAATGAGCGTAGGTCGTGTCGTGCTCAATGCCCAGGGCTCCATCAGGATATTCGGAGGCATTCTCGGTCAGCAGAAAGCGGAGATTTCCGCGTGCGGGTCTGTCCACGCAAAATTCATCCAGGACGCCCAGGTTTCAGCTGGCGGTGATATCGTTGTTGACGATTACATCCGAAACAGCAAGACGACCTCTGCCGGCCCAGTAGTCGTGAAGAATCCTTCCGGGTGGATAGCAGGGAGCACGGTCTCGTCAGAAAGCTGGATCTACTGTCATACCATCGGGCACGAGGCAGCCCTGACGGACACGACGCTCATCATCGGACACAATCCCACACTTCACCAGGAGAGAGATCACCTCAGAGAGGAAATCATCGAGAAAATCGGTGATTTTCTCAAGTTTCAGTCGTCCATGACAAAACTCAGGATCTTGAAATCACTGAACCGGCTTTCGCCCCAGCAGGAAGAGCTGTACAGAAAAATACTCCACGCTGTAGACACCATTCGTCATACACTGGATACCCACGATGCACAGGTCAAAGACCTGAGCGAGAAGATCAATACCGTGTTTTCCGGGAATGTCTATATCGAGGGAATTGTGAACGAGGGAACCAGGATACTTATCGGGAAAGAATCACGGGAGATCGTGAACACCAAAGTGCGAACACAGTTTTCTCTTCAGGACGGGGAGATCGAGGAGTCAGAGTTTGTCATGCTTCCCGAGATAAAGGAATACCTGGGAGGAGAGTGAGGAAACATGGGATTCTACACCAGGGAGAAGCTTTACGAGGCAGTCTCGAATGGCATTCCTGTCGAGGGAGAGGATCTGAGAAGCCTCGATCTCACAGATCTCGATCTCGGGGGTGCCAACCTTCGAGGCTCCGATCTTCGGAATTCAAATCTCACCGGGGTGAACTTCGAGGAAGCTCACCTGGAAAGGACAAGTCTGGATGGGGCGATCCTGAAGAAGACGAACTTTACCGGTGCGTTCATCAGTGAAGTCACCCTGAAAGATCTAAACCTGAGTTCATGTCTCTTGATCAGGGCAACTGCCCTGGAGACTCGCCTTGTCAGAGTGACGCTCTCGGACCAGAATCTCACGAAGGTCAACCTGACAGGAACCACCATCCTGCACTCGACCCTGAAAGGTCTTGATCTTTCAGACTCGATACTCAGGAAGATGAACCTGCTGTTCTGTCTCGTTCAGGACTGCACTCTGGATGGGTGCGATCTGAGCGACTCAAACCTCGGTCTTTCCCATTTCATCAATACCTCCCTCAACAGGGCAACCCTCACGAATGCCTCGTTCATGGCCTCCACCATCGAGGGGGTGCGAATCAGGGATTCCAAGCTTGACAGGGTCGATCTGACTCTCCTCAAAGCACACAATCTGGATATCACGGGAAGCACCCAGAACAACGTCATCATGGATGAGGCACGCATCAGAGGATTGACCAGGTAACCCCAGGCAGCACATTCATTCCTGCGTGTTCACAGGGATTCAACTCGGTGGCACTGAATGCCTCTGGAAAAATCACGAGAATTCCTTTATCTGCGCCAGAAGACAGGGCTCAGCACCACGAATACTGTATAGATCTCGAGACGACCGACCAGCATGCAGAAGGTGAGTACCACCTTTCCCAGGCCGGAGATATGGGCATAGTTTTCCATGGGTCCGACGGAGGCAAGTCCGGGGCCGATATTGCTCATACAGGCGATCACAGAAGAGATGGATGTGGCGAAATCGAGATTCATCATGGCCATGATGAGCGATGCAATGACAAAGAGCAGGGTGTAAAAAATCGAGAACCCAACTATTGAATTGAGGACATCTGCGGGGACAGGAACCTTGTCCCACTTGATGGTGAGAACGGCATGAGGATGGACCAGTTTCTTGATCTCCCTGTGGGCCATTTTCATGAGAATGCCGAGTCGCATGACCTTGATACCGCCGCCTGTCGAACCTGCACACCCGCCGATGACCATGAGAAAGAGCAGCATGACCTGTGCAGCGACCGGCCACAAGACGTAGTCATACGTGGCAAAACCTGTTGTGGTAAGGATGGATGAAGCTTGAAAGGTGACGAAGCGCAGGGCGTCGACAGGGGTGGCGAAGAATCCCCAGACAGACCAGAGGATCATGAGAGATCCGATGATATAAATGCCGACATACCACCTGAACTCCTGGCTCGCCAGATACCGCCTCAGATTCCCCCTCAGCCCTGCATAGTGAAGCGCAAAGTTTGTCCCGGCAATGAGCATGAATATGGTTATCACCGCATCGATGTATGCGCTGTGGTATGCCCCGATGCTGGCATTCCTCGGGGAGAATCCGCCAGTGGCCATGGTGGTGAAGGAATGACAGGTCGCTTCGAATATGCTCATTCCCCCGACTTTCAGAAGAATGATTTCCAGGAATGTGAAGCCCACATAGATCCCCCACAAAAGCTTCGCGGTCTCGGTTATTCTGGGTTTGAGCTTATCCAGGGATGGTCCGGGCGATTCAGCTTTGAAGATCTGCATGCCGCCCACGCCGAGGTATGGGAGAATCGCTATGGTCAGCACGATGATTCCCATTCCCCCGAGCCATTGGGTAAGGGACCTCCACAGGAGCAGTCCGTGCGGCAGCATCTCCACGTTTACAAGAATGGAAGCCCCCGTGGTCGTAAAACCCGAGACTGTCTCGAAGAGTGCATCGATGTATGAGGGGATGTATCCGCTCACCCTGAAGGGGATTGCGCCCAGCAGCCCCGCAATAGTCCACGCGAGCGTGACAAAGAGGAAGCCTTCCCTGCTCCGCAGTTCACCGGTGGGCTTCAACGATGTCAGCAGCATGGCAAGCCCGACCGTGATCCCGACTGCAACGCCACACGCCAGGGCAAAACAGTCGTCATCCCCGTAGAAGAAGGACACCAAGAGCGGCAGTACCATGGCAAGGGAAAAAAAGAGCACACCCTTGCCTAAAAGATTCATGAGAATCCGAGTATTCATCCCGCCCTAGAAATAGGTGAGCTTCACGCTCAGGATCTTCTCTACTGCAGGCATCACACCCCGTTTTGCAAAGATGATAACCCGGTCTCCGGGCTTGATCACCGCATCACCCCTGGGCACGACAACCTTTCCCTGGCCTCCCTGGATTATCCCCGCGATGATGGCATCCTTGGGCCACTTGATGTCCTTTATCGGCTTCTCCACAAGGTCAGACGTCTCCATTGCCTCCACTTCCACGACCTCTGCCTCGATATCCGAGAGGCTCGTGACCGAGAAGATCTTTCCTTTCCGGATAAACTGCAGGATCTTCGAGACTGCTGCCATCCTCGAGTTGATGACCGCATCCACCCCGATATCGCTGACCAGGGAGATGTAGTCGATGTTGTTGATCAGCGCCATCACGTGGTTGTTGCCCATGCGCTTTGCAAGCAAGGCAGACAGGATGTTCGCCTCCTCGTCGTTTGAAACGGCCACAAAGGCATCCTGGTAGGAGATGCGCTCGGTTTCCAGCAGTTCACGGTTCATGGTGGGACTGTTGAGAACCGTTGTCTTGGAGAGTTTCTCGCTGAGCTCAATGCATCGCTTCTCGTCGTGTTCAATGAGTTTGACATTCATATTCTTCTTTTCGAGCCGGTAGGCAAGCATCTCACCGGTGATGCTCCCGCCGTAGATCATGACCGTCTGCGTGGCCTTTTTGCACGAACCCACGCAGTTCAGGATCTCCCTGTTGTCGCCCTGATCGAGCACCACATACACCCGATCTCCGAGAAGGATCTGGTCCTTTCCCCTGGGAATGAGCAGTGTGCCTTGTCTGAGTATTGCAGCAATCAGAAAGGTGATCCCGGTAAAGAGTTGCCCGATCTCGATGAGGTTCTTGTTGATCAGAGGCGAACCGTTGGTCACCTTGAAGCCACCGAGCCTGACCCGTCCGTCTGCAATCTGAACGGCATCCTGGGATCCTGGGATATCCAGGATATTCTCGATAGTATTGGTTGCCTCCAGTTCGGGGTTGATGATGAGATCGATGTCGAGGTATTCCTTCTCGAAAATCTTGTTGGCTGCCTCGTATTCCTTGCTTCGGATCCTCACAATCCTGGTGGGAATGTCCACAAACGAACCCGCGATGAAACTCGCAATCAGGTTTACCTCATCCGAATCGGTAACGGCGATGAGCATGTCCGTGTGTTCAATGTTTGCCTTTTTCAGGGTCTTGAGGCTCGACCCGCTGCCCCAGATCACCTGGGCATCAAGCATCTGTGAAAGTTTTACGACCTTTGCCTCATCCTTCTCCACGATATAGACATCGATGTTCTCCTCAGAGAGGCGTTTCGCAATCATGAACCCGACATCCCCTGCACCGATAATCAGCACACTCATGGCTTCACCTGTACGATCTTGGTATGAAAAGAGGATTTCATCGATACCTTTGTCTTCTGAAACCCAAGGATCGCTTCATCAACATCCTCAGGTGTGCAGAGGACCCTCAGGAGAAACCGTCTCTGGCCGATCGTTCGGGCAAGACCCGCGAGGATGTGCTCTGCAATGCTCACGATGTTGACTCCCTTGATCCCGTTGCCCGGCAGAGACATGCACATGTCCTCCCTGCACAGACCCAGTGCGGTGCGCGCCATGATTTCACCAGCGTCACGGATCCTCTCGGGTATGAGTTCGGTGAGCCTGCCGAGCCCGACGAGAATCAGCACCCTGTCTGCATATGCAGTGAAAGGCCCGACCATGGCCTTCTCCCCATATTCTCCCGTCATGAACCCCGAGATGATGAGCTGTGATATCCTGGCTTCGAGCCGCCAGTCGAGAAGCCCGGTGAGACCTTTCAGAGGTCGCTCATCACTGAAGAACCACAGCCCGAGCACGGCAACGTCGACATCGAAGGGATCGCGTGTGTCAACATGTACTTCCATGCGGAGAAACCTCGCTCCATACCTTATCGAGCACCCCGTTCGCAAAGGCAGGAAATCGGGGAGAACCGAATCGCTTTGCCAGTTCGATCGCCTCGTTTATAGCGACCTTGTACGGAATGTCCGGCTTGAATGCCAGTTCATAGGTTGCAATCCTGAGGATATTCCTGTCAGTTGTTGACATCCGGCTCACCTTCCAGTTCTCTGAAGCCTGTTCGATGAGGGCATCAATCCTGATCAGAGAATCATATACCCCGCACACGAGTTCCCTCGCATAGGGCACGACTTCCTTGTCATTGACAAAATGAGAAAAGAACGCTTCAAGCGTCTCCTCGGAGTGGGCATGGGTGATGTCGATCTGATAGAGGTATTGAAGGGCGATTTCTCGTGCCCGCGTTCGTATTCTCATGCTGTCTGTCACATCTGGGCATAGAGGTCCATCATCTCGAGGAGGGCCATTGCTGCATCAAAGCCCTTGTTGCCCGACTTCGTCCCTGCCCGTTCGATCGCCTGCTCGATGGTATCGGTGGTGAGTACCCCGAAGATCACGGGACACGGTGCATCGAGGGCAACCTGGGCAACCCCCTTGCTCACTTCTGACGCGACGTACTCGAAATGAGGAGTAGATCCACGGATCACTGCACCTATGCCTATGACACCGTCATAGGTTCCAAGGCTAGCGACTCTCTTGACCACCGGGGGTATCTCGAAGGAACCGGGCACCCGAAAAATCGTGATATCTCCACTGGCCACCCCATGTCTGTTCAGGGCATCCAGGGCCCCATCAATGAGCCGGGATGTAATGAAATCATTGAATCTGCTCGCAACAATGGCGACCTTCTTTCCTTTTCCGGTCAATCTGCCCTCAATGACCTGAGCCATCTATACCACCTCCAAAATATGTCCCATCTTCTCTTTCTTCGTCTTCAGATACTTCTGGTTCTCCTTGGTGGGGGGAATCTCAATGGGCACTCGCTCAACGATCTCGAGGCCGTACCCCTCAAGGCCGATGATCTTCTTGGGATTGTTGGTCATCATTCTCATCTTCCGAACACCGAGGGAAACCAGGATCTGTGCCCCGATTCCGTAGTCTCTCAGGTCAGGGGCGAACCCAAGCTCGATATTCGCCTCCACCGTGTCTCTCCCGTTATCCTGGAGATGGTAGGCCTTGAGCTTGTTGATCAGGCCTATCCCCCTGCCCTCCTGGCGCATGTACACGATGACCCCTTTCCCTTCCTCCTCGATCATCTCCATTGCGCGGTGGAGCTGATCTCCGCAATCACACCGAAGAGAGTGGAGTACATCCCCCGTGAGGCATTCCGAGTGAACCCTCACCAGAACCGGTTCATCAGGGGTGATATCTCCTTTTACCAGAGCGATGTGCTCCTTGCGGTCGATATCGTTGTCAAACCCGATGAGCTCAAAATTACCATAGGGAGTCGGGAGCTGTGCCCTGACCACCGCTCTCACCAGACGTTCGGTCCTGATCCTGTAGGCGATGATATCGGCGATGGTACAGATCTTGAGATCGTGTTCCTTTGCAAAGACCTCCAGTTGAGGCCTGCGTGCCATGGTGCCGTCTTCGTTCATGACCTCACAGATGACGGCCCCCGGCCTCAATCCGGCAATCCTGCACAGGTCCACCGATCCCTCGGTCTGGCCTGTCCTGACCAGAACTCCGCCTTCCCGCGCCCTGATGGGAAAGACATGGCCGGGCCGTGCGAGATCATAGGGCTGAGTCCCTTCTGCAATGGCCGTGCGGATGGTGACGGCCCGGTCTGCAGCGGAGATGCCGGTCGTCACACCCCGTTTCGCCTCGACCGACACGGTGAACCCGGTGCCGAATTTACTCGTATTGTCTCTGACCATGAGAGGAAGCTCGAGCGCATCCACGATCTCGGGAGCAAGCGCGAGGCAGATGAGCCCCCTGCCGTACCGTGCCATGAAGTTGATGGCCTCCGGAGTAATGAACTCGGCGGCCATGGTGAGGTCTCCCTCGTTCTCCCTGTCCTCATCATCAACCAGGATGATCATCCTTCCCTGTTTGAGCTCTTCTAACGCGTCTTCAACGCTGCACGTCGGCATTTCGCTTCCTCTCTAGATAAAACCTTTCCGCTTCAGGAGATCTTCAAGGTTTCTGTCTTTCTCGTTGTGGAACAGTTTTTCTATATATTTTCCTATGATGTCAAATTCAAGGTTTACCCTATCACCGGGTCCCTTGAGTGTCAAGGAAGTGGAATGTGCCGTAATCGGGATGATATTGACTGAAAACGAATCCTGGAAGACCTCGTTCACGGTCAGGGAGACCCCGTCAACGGCAATGGAACCCTTTTCGATGACATAACGGGCATAGCCCCTCTCGAATCGGACACTGATCCTGGTGGACTCGCCGAGGGGATCCTTCTGGAGCAGGGTCCCCATGGAATCCACGTGTCCTAGCACGATATGACCACCAAGTCGTGACGAGAGCGTCAGGGCTCGTTCAAGGTTCACCCGAGCCCCGCTCTTGATCTTTCCCAAGGTCGACCGTGTTACGGTCTCTGCAGAAGCGGTGGCCGTGAAGGCGCTCCCGGAAAGCCTGGTGATGGTGAGACAGACACCATCCACGGAAACACTGTCTCCTATTCGATCGTCTCTCAGGTCGAGACCGCTCTCGATATCGAGTTCGATCCCCTTGAGGTACGGCCGGACAGCCTTGATGGTCCCGATGGACTCCACGATCCCTGTGAACATTTACTCCCCCAGGCGTGCAGTGATGAACACATCACCGCCCATGGTGCTCACCCCTGTTATCACAAGGGAAAGCGAATCCGCAACGTTTTCAGGAGAACCCCAGTTCACCAGGGGGATCCCTCCACCAAGGAGTTTTGGTGCAATGAAAATCATGAACTCATCCACACTTGAGGATTGGATGAGACCCGTGAATACCGCGCTCCCACCCTCCACCATGACAGCGTGCAGCCCTTTTTCTCCCAGCGTTGAGAGTATGTCGTTCCAGGGGATCCGCCCCTGGTGATCCGCCGGGAGCTGGATCATGTCGGTGCCGGATGAGGCGATGTCGGGCCGATTCTCCGGGGAAGCCGCAGTAATGATGAGCGCCCTTTCCCCAAGACAGCGTGAATCGGGGGGTGTCCGGAGTTTCGGGTCGAGGATGATCCGCATCGGATCTCTCCCTTCAGGGATTCTGCAGGTGAGCTCAGGATCATCCGCAAGGACTGTTCCGACACCCACCAGAATCCCATCCACCCGGTTCCTGAGCTCATGGACACAGGCTCGTGATTCCTCGGAGCTGATCCATTTTGAATCCCCGCTCTCTGTTGCTATTCTCGCATCAAGGCTCATGGCGGCCTTGAGGATCACATACGGACGCCTCAAGGTCATCCATGTATCATAGAACCGGATGAGCTCTCGTGCCCCCTCTTGGCCGACTCCCACAACCACGTCGATCCCGCTGGTGCGAAGCCGCTCTATGCCTTTGCCCTCCACAATCGGATTTGGATCAGGCGTTCCGATGACCACGCGCGTCACTCCAGACTGTATAATCGCCTCGGTACAGGGCGGGGTCTTCCCATAGTGGGTACAGGGTTCGAGGGTCACGTACAGGGTTGCGTTTTTTGCCTTTCCCCCTGCTGCTCCCAAGGCATAGACCTCTGCATGGGGTTTCCCAGCCATGGGGTGAAAGCCGCTTCCGACCACCTGGCCATCTCTGACGACAACGGCACCGACCGGCGGGTTCGGTGCCGTCCTTCCGAGCCCCTGTCGTGCCAGGGAGATCGCCTCCTGCATGAAGAGCTCATCGGGATTCATTTTTTTACCTTGCCGAGCCCCTTGATCTCATCCATGAACTCTCTGACGTCTTTGAATTCCCGGTAGACCGAGGCAAACCTCACGTAGGCAATGGGATCAAGCCTGTGCAGTGCCTCCATGATCTTTTCCCCGATATAGGATGAAGGGACCTCCTTGTCCCACTTTGAGTGAATGTCGGAAACAATGGAGTCCTTGACAGAAAGAATGGCTTCCATACTCACCGGCCGTTTTTCACACGCCTTCGTGATGCCGGTGATTACCTTTTCTGGATTGAACGGTTCCCGTCTGCCGTCTTTCTTGATGACAACCGGGAAAAAATCCTCAACCGTCTCGTAGGTGGTGAACCGGTACCCGCAGCTGATGCACTCCCTCCTTCTCCAGATGGAATCACCGTCCCGGCTGATCCTGGACTGTATCACCTTGTCTTCAAGTCCAGAACACCTGGGGCACCGCATTCATCACATCCCCTGGTAGACAGGAAACTTCGAGGTCAGCTGTCCCACGTCACCGCGTACCTGTTCAATGACTGCAGGGTCACCCTTTGAATCGATTACCCGCGCAATACATGAGGCGACCACACGCATATCGTCTTCTTTCATCCCCCGCGTGGTCAGGGCAGGGGTCCCCAGCCTGATGCCGGACGTGACGAACGGGCTCCTCGTCTCAAAGGGAATGGTGTTCTTGTTCACCGTGATCCAGGCCTCGTCGAGGTATGCCTCTGCGTCTTTCCCCGTGATGTCCTTGTTCGTGAGATCAACGAGCATGAGGTGATTGTCGGTGCCTCCCGAGACAAGCGAGAACCCATGGCTGAGGAGTGCTTCGGCCAGGGCATTGGCATTGCTCACGATCTGCTTCTGGTACTCCTTGAATTCAGGGGCCATTGCCTCTTTGAAGGCCACCGCCTTTGCAGCGATCACGTGCATGAGGGGCCCGCCCTGCATACCCGGGAAGACCCTGGAATTCAGATTCTTTGCATGCTCTTCCTTGCACAGGATCATGCCTCCCCGGGGACCTCTGAGCGTCTTGTGGGTCGTGGTGGTGACAAAATCGGCATACGGTACCGGGCTGGGATGCAGTCCGGCAGCCACGAGTCCAGCGATGTGGGCCATGTCCACCATGAAGTAGGCACCAACCTCGTCAGCGATCTCCTTGAACGTCTGGTAGTCGATGGTCCTGGGATACGCGCTTGCACCGGCGATGATGAGCTTCGGGGCATGTTTTTTTGCGAGATCCCTGACCTCGTCATAGTCGATCCGGTGCGTGTCCTTCCGTACACCATAGGGAATCACGGTATAGAGTTTCCCGGAAAAATTGACGGGAGAACCCATGGAGAGGTGTCCTCCGTGGGGAAGACTCATGCCGAGGTAGGTGTCACCCACGTCCAGGATCGTGAAATACACCGCCATATTGGCCTGGGACCCGGAATGAGGCTGTACGTTCGCATGGTCCGCGCCGAAGAGTTCCTTGGCCCTCGAGATCGCCAGGTCTTCCGCCACATCCACATGCTCACATCCACCGTAGTATCTCTTGGAGGGGTATCCTTCGGCGTACTTATTCGTCATCACGCACCCCTGGGCTTCAAGCACAGCCTTGCTCACGATGTTTTCGGACGCGATGAGCTCGAGCTTATTCCGCTGCCGTGTGAGTTCGTTCCGGATTGCATCAAAGATCTCCGGATCGGTTGAACGAATATGTTCCATGCTCATGTCACTCTCCTATCTCGATGATGATTCGAATACCTTCTCCCTCACGCCTTCGACCTTGTCGAGCCGTGCCTGATGACGCCCCCCCTCGAATGGTGTTCTTAACCAGATTTCCACGATATCCTGCGCCACACCGGGACCCACCACCCTTCCCCCGAGGATGAGACAGTTGGAGTCGTTGTGGAGCCGTGCCATACGGGCCGTGTACCCATCGTGGCACAGGGTCCCACGGACACCTGTGATTCTGTTCGCGCACATCGACATGCCGATCCCGGTGCCGCAGATCAGGATGACCCTGTCGCACTCTCCCCGGACCAGAAGCCCGAGGGCACTGAGGGCAAAATCCGGGTAGTCCACCGACTCGGAGCCATGGGTCCCGAGGTCGATTGCTTCGAAGCCTGCCCTCGTAATCGCCTCTATGACAGAATCTTTCAGGGGGAAGCCTCCGTGGTCGCACGCAATGGCAATCTTCATGGGCTTTTTCCAAACACGAGGACTACGTTCTGTCCTCCGAACCCGAACGAATTGTTCATGCAGTAGCTCATTTCTGCATGCACCGCCTCATTGGGTATGTAGTTCAGATCGCATTCAGGATCAGGATTGTCCAGATTGATCGTGGGGGGCAGCACCCCCCTGTTCAACGCGAGGATGCAGATGGCCGACTCAAGGCTGGCCGCTCCGCCGATGAGGTGCCCGGTCATGGATTTCGTCGAACTGATGGGGATGGTATTGGCCTGTTTCCCGAAAACCTGCTTGATGGCAACCGTCTCTATCTTGTCGTTCAACGGGGTGGAGGTGCCGTGGGCATTGATATACCCGATGTCCTCCTGCGCAATCCCGGCATCCCTGATGGCCTGTTCCATGGCATACATCACCGCCCTCGCCTCGGGATCCGGCGCCACGATATGGTACGCATCCTGACTCATGCCGGCTCCGCAGATCTCTGCCAGTATCTTCGCACCACGGTCCCGTGCACGGGAATATTCCTCGAGGACAAGAACCGCCCCACCTTCGGACATGATGAATCCATCTCTGTCCCTGTCAAAAGGTCGGCATGCGCCTTTGGGATCTTCGTTTCTGGTGGACAGCGCCTTCATAGCGGCGAAGGCGCTCACCCCGAAACGCGTAAGACAGGCCTCCACTCCGCCGGTGATCATACAGTCGACATCCCCATGCTGGATGAGCCTCAAGGAGACGGCCATTGCGTGGCCTCCCGTGGCGCACGCGGTTGCGATACTCATACCCGGCCCCCGTGCACCGATCCGGATGGAAAGTTCGGCAGACGCCATGTTTCCGATGAACATGGTGACTGTCAGCGGTGAAATGCGCCTAGGCCCGCGCGTGTTGAAATTCAGGATCTGCTCCTCGAGGGTGATGACACCACCGGCACCCGTACCGATAAGAACCCCGATCCTGTGGTCAGGATAGGAATCCTGTGCAAGCCCGGCGTGATGGTATGCATCGAGGCCGCTCACAACGGCCATCTGGGTAAACCTGTCCATGTGGCGCTGTTCTTTATTCGAAAGGTATCTTGCAGGATCGAATCCCTGCACCTGTCCCCCGAAGGTGACCGGGAGATCTGCGAAGTCTTGTATGGATTCTATCCCTGAGTGTCCATGGATGAGATGTTCCCAGAGGGCATTGATATCACTTCCAAGGGGAGAAACTACACCAATACCTGTGACTGCAATTTTCTTCATCTACGGCGTCATATCTTCGATCGTACGTAGTCTATGGCGTCCTTGACGAGTTTGATCTTCTCTGCATCTTCGTCAGGAATCTCGATGTTGAATTCTTCCTCGACAGTCATGATGAGCTCAACCAGGTCGAGGGAATCAGCACCGAGATCATCTGCAAACGACATCTCAGGTAATATCTCTGAGACGTCCTTTTCAAGCTGATCAGCAATCAATTGAATGATGCGCTGTTGAACATCTACCATGAATCAGTCCTCCTTTATGGTTTATGCATCCTCATGGAAATCACACGTATAATCCACCATCGACCACAAGGACCTGCCCTGTGATATACGAACTGAGCTCAGAACAGAGAAAGAGTACGGCGCCTGCCACATCGCCCGGACTCCCGATCCGCTTGAGGGGGATCGCACTCAGAAGTGCATCCTGATCGAGGCTGCGTGTCATCTCGGTATCTATCAGACCTGGTGCAACCGTATTCACCAGTACCCCTCGTGGCGCCAGTTCCTTTGCAAAACTCTTTGTCATGCCAATGAGCCCGGCCTTTGTCGCAGAGTACGCGCTCTGCCCAGCATTCCCTCCAAGGCCTACAATGGAAGAAATCGTCACGATTCTTCCTCGTCTCTGCTTTATCATATATCGTGCTGCGTGAAAAGTGCAGAAAAACGAGCCCTTGAGATTCACATCGATCATCTCGTTCAGAGTTTCCGGCTTGAGCCTGAGGAGCAGAGCATCCTTTGAAATACCGGCATTATTCACCAGGATGTCGATCTTCCCATGACGCTCAACAATGTCCCGGATCCGTGAGCCTACATCCTGTTCATCGGTAACGTCGAATCCAAGCACTTCTGCACTTCCGCCCGAAGAATTCACGGCATGGGCAACCTCTTGTGCACCTTCCCTGTTCTGCCGATAATTCACGATGACATGCGCACCCGCCAAACCGAGGGCCTTCGCAATGGATGCCCCGATACCGCGGCTTGCCCCTGTGACAAGTGCTATCTGCGAGCTCAGATCAATGTTCATTGCTTGTGATCACCTCGATTGTAGCCCCGGGGACGATCCGTTTCACGAGGGACGTGAGGACTGACCTGGGGCCGATCTCAATAAAGTGCGTTACCCCGCTGCGTGCGACATGGAGCACGGACTCCTCCCAGAGCAGGGGAGAGGTGAGCTGATCAGCGAGCAGCTTCCTGATCTCTCCGGGGTCGCTGGCTTCACGTGCTGTTGCGTTGAATACGATCCGTGCTTCAGGTCTGGCGAACGGACTCTGATCCAGATGAATCTTCAGGGCGTTTTGTGCCGGCTCCATGAGCGGGCAATGCGATGCGACCTCAACCTTCAAGGGGACCACCCGCTTCGCCCCACGTTCCTTCAATCGTTCCATGATATCCGGCAGTGCAGAACGCCGGCCCGATATGACCACCTGGCCTGCCCCGTTGTTATTGGCGATCCAGACATCGTCCACACCTTCAAGGACTGAGCGGACCTCCTGGGCAGGAAGACCGATGACCGCGGCCATCCCCCCCGTTCCTGCAGGCTGAGCTACTGCCATGCAGGCGGCTCGATTGTGCACGAGGTCGAGCGCCTTCTCGAAAGGCAGTGCGCCGGACGCCACCAGCGCCATATACTCACCGAGACTGTGTCCCATGACGATCTCGGGTCTTGTATATCCGGAGTCCTCCCAGAGTGCGTTGCATACGGAGAGCACTGCGGGCTGTGCGTTCCTCGTCTGGTTGAGTTCGTCTTCAGGGCCCTGTTCCATGAGACGAACAAGGTCTTCCGTCAGGGCACCATGAAGCCTGAGCCCCTTCGACATACCCGGGAACTGGGTTCCCTGACCTGGGAATATCAGGCAATACGGCATCACTCGGGTTCTGAGATCTTGATCACCTCTCTGCCTTTGTAGTATCCGCAGTTGGGGCAAATCTTGTGCGGCGGTTTCGGTTCGTTGCAGTTCGGGCAGAATGACACAGCAGGTTCACTGATGGCGTCGTTCGCCCTGCGCTTGTCTCTGCGGGCACTGGAATGTCTCCTCTTCGGTAAGGGCATGGGTCGTATTTACCTCCTGATCTTGTTCTTCAGTTCAGCCAGTTTCTGAAATCCGGGATCCCCCTGCCGTGTACAGGCGCACGGCGCTTCATTGAGATTCGCACCGCAGGTCGGGCACAGCCCCTTGCAGGTCTGGCTGCACAGATATATGATGGGCAGGGAGAGTACGAGTTCCGAGCCGATGTATTCCCCGAGCTCTATCTCCTTGCGGTAATACCCTACTTCACTGGTCTGTCGCTCCGCCTCCAGGTGTTCCGGCATATCGGCGGCTGCCGGCAGGTATTCAGTGTCCAGGTGAAGATCAACCGGATAGCTGATGGGAGAGAGGCACCGGGAACAGAAGGTGTGGATCGTGCCCTCGACATCCACGGATACATGTACCCGTTCGATGAACTTCGTCACCTCGTAATGGATTTGAAAGGGATCAGTGATCTTGAGATCATCGTCGTCAAGGGTTTTTAGCATGACTTCGGGACCGATACTGACGTCCCGCTCCATGCCTGCTTCACCGATGGTTTCTGGCGTGATCTTGATCTCCCCCAGCGTGCGTATTTTTTCCATACTCGTAGCCCAAGCTACTATTTCATACCGGTTTCTTTGTCAAGTAAACATGAAAATCCCTCGCCGTATCCGCCAATCTCACAGGGCCCTGTCAGGGGGGGGGGAACAGAATTTCTCCGGATTGCCCGTGCATCACGCAGACCATCTCACGGGAAGACAAGGTCGCCATTGACACAGTGCAAAACCGCGTATAGGGATAGCTCTATGAAAAAACCGATCGTCGCATGGCTCGATGGAAGATTCGTGGACTGGCGGCAGGCCGATGTTTCTGTCCTTTCCCACAGTTTCAGCAGGGCGTCCGCAATCTTCGAGGTCATGTCCATAACGAATACAGCCTCAGGACCAGCCATGCTCTGCCTGGATGAACACGTCGACCGGTTCTTCTCCAGCGCGGAGAGGACCTACATGACATTACCCTTCAGCCCGCAGACGCTCAAGGATGCCATCATCAAAACCGCCAGGGAGAATTCCACCAGAAACGGCGTCGCCAAGTTCTACGCCTACTATACTGACCTGGAATTGGGGAACCACGCCCCCTCTCACACATCTGTTGTCGTGTTCTGCATGGATTACTCGGACATCGGCCTTGAACAGGAGGAACACTTGAAACCGGTATCCGTGGGAATCTCACAGTTCCGGAAGCTCCATCCGCAGACAGCGGCGGTGCACGCCAAGGTGGTCGGCAACTATGTGAACGGATTCCTCGCCAGAACCGAAGTCAGGAGGAAGGGGTTTGACGAGGCCCTCATGCTCGATACCAGCGGGTTCGTTGCCGAAGGCCCAACATCGAACATCTTCCTCGTGAAGGGTGACTGCGTGGAAACACCCACCAAAGAGAACGTACTTCCCGGCATCACCCGCATGCTCATCATGGAAGTGCTCTCCGACATGGGATACCCCGTGATGGAGGCTCATATCCTTCCCCAGGATCTGTGCGAGTACGACGAGGCGTTCTTCTCGGGGACACTCAAGTCTGTACAACCGATCAAGGCAATCGAAGGACACGAGATGCACTGCCCCGGGGAGGTGACAGAAGCCCTCACACGAAAGATCCAGGAAGTCTATACAGGCACGATTGCCAGATATGAGCGGTATCTCACATACATTACCTGACCTATATGTACTTCACAGGTGCCCTGCTCTAGGGAGATTTTTCCCCGACAACACCTAACATATTGATTATAAGCTGAACTTGCCAGAACACCGTGAGCTATTCCCTCTTGACAAGAGCAGGCAATGATCATAGAACGAACTTCGTTCCTCGGTAGCTCAATCGGCAGAGCGGGTGGCTGTTAACCACTAGGTTGGGGGTTCAAGTCCCTCCCGAGGAGCCAACCACGAATGCAACCGGTTTCCTAACCGGTTGGTTAATGAATAGAGTCCCGCATCCATGATGCGGGGCTTTGTTTTTCTATCAGTCGTGACTTCAGAAAGTTACATCCTTTACTACATCCCCGGCGATATTCTCCATTCTCTGCCAAGCAGGTTGTTTCATTTCTATCGCAGAATAGTTAACCTGAAATTCGCTTTCGGACTCTGAAACGAACGCGGAATTCCCCGATTCTCCTTTTTCAGAATTCCTTGGTTAACAGCCCGATTGCACCAGGGTATGCATGATTTGAGGCTGCGTGAGGCAGTTGTCTGGCTACTTTCAGTCTATATCCATGGCAAGCGCCTTTGTCACGAGGTCAGAGGATCTTTTCAAGTCAGTCCCTTGTGGCGTTTTACATTAAGGGCTTTCCATCGGAGAAGCGGCTGGCTTTGGATCCGTTCTTGAAGCACTTTGTCTGGCGTGAGTGTCGATGCATCGATCTCCCCCTTTTCCAACAGAAAATCCAGAAATTCACGCTCTGTATCATTAAAGGGTAGAACCTCTCCCAGCTTTGCTTGGCATTCTTTTACAAGCCACTCTCCATATTCGGCAGGAGGGCTTTGCTTTTCCATAAAGCGCCTGTTCAGCGTGGGAATAAGCAGCCTTGACAATTCATCGGGACCAAAGTCCACATCTGCGATTGAAACAGTTCTCCAATCCTTGCGGTTCATACCGCCATAGACGACGAAAGCGAGACGGAGGCAATCGCGGTCAATCCCCTTCATCGATAAAATTCGGTGACAATCGAACAAATCCCTGGCCTGACTGCGTGCCAGCAGCGCAGTGAGCTTGCCGGCTGCCAGCTCATGCACATCAAGGAGAGCGATATCCCTGGCCTGGAAATCGCCAAGCGCATGGGAATCGGCGCGCTGAATATTCCAGAGCGGTAGTCTGAACATGAAATTCAGATCAACTTCGAGATTGCCGCTTTGCCCGGTGTAGCTCTG
>JBNGDS010000028.1:0-37685 GCA_049975365.1 Desulfomonilia bacterium
ATATGGGTGTCCCTGGCAGGCCCTGCATCCAATCTTGTGCTCGCCGTCATCTGTGCAGTCGTTTTCCGGATGTTCGGCAGTGCGCTGGCCACTTCATTCCTCTATCCCCTGGCTTACATGATACAGATCATGATCATGATCAATGTGGGACTCGCCATCTTCAACCTGATCCCTATCCCCCCGTTGGATGGCAGTCATATCGTCGAAGGCCTGCTCCCCATTGAACTTGCTGCTGAATATCAAAAGATACAACCCTACGGATTCATCATCCTGCTGGTGCTTATTTTCACTGGGGTTGTCGATTTTCTCATAATTCCCATCATCAGATCCATCGTGAATCTACTACTCACCCTATGAATGAGGAGAGGCATGGATAAGAAGCGTATCGTATCAGGAATACGGCCCACAGGGGATCTCCACCTCGGTCACTATCTCGGGGTGCTGAAGAACTGGGTGAGGCTGCAGGACGAGTTTCAGTGTTTCTACTTCGTAGCGGACTGGCATGCCCTAACCAGTGAATACCGTGACCCGGCAATAATTCAGAAGAGTTCTCGGGATATGGTTGTCACCTGGCTCAGCGTGGGAATTGATCCTGAACGATCGGTGATTTTCCGTCAGTCTCACATTAAGAATCATGCGGAGCTCTTCCTCCTTCTGTCCATGATCACACCCCTTTCATGGCTGGAGAGAAATCCCACCTACAAGGAAATGAGGGAAGAATTGAAAGAAAAGGATCTCGGTACATTCGGGTTCCTGGGATATCCTGTTCTGCAGGCAGCTGATATCGTCATCTATTCCGCAGATCAGGTTCCCATCGGCGAGGATCAGCTCCCACATCTCGAGCTCACCCGTGAGATCGTCAGGAGATTCAATTTTCTCTACGGCGGCGCCATCCTCAGGGAGCCGAAAGAGATTCTTACCGAGGCGCCCAAGGTTCCGGGTCTTGATGCGAGGAAGATGTCGAAGTCGTACAACAATGCCATCTTCATTTATGAAACTCCAGGGAGCCTGAAGGAAAAGGTGATGCAGATGCTCACCGACATCAAGCGCAAGACCCGAAAGGACCCCGGGGAACCCAATGACTGCAATCTCTATCCATTTCACACCTTTTTCACAGATGAGGGAACTAGGGGTGAAATCCAGTCAGGATGCAGGAGTGCAGCTTTGGGCTGTGTGGACTGCAAGCGCATCCTGATCAAGAGCCTCACCAGCGAGCTGCAGCCTGTCTGGGAGAAGATAGACTATTACCGGGAGCACGCTTCAGTCGTGGACGATATCCTGGAACACGGGGCGTCGCAGGCCATGATGGAATCTGAGTACACCATGGACAGGGTCCGTTCCGTCATGCAGCTGGTGAAGTGACAGGGAGACCGGAGAGAGAGGAGAGGGGATGATTCCTGAGGAACGCAGCGTGAAGCAGGAATTCGTGCTCCGTCTCCCCGCTTTTGAAGGCCCTCTGGATGTGCTGCTGTACCTGATCGAGAAGAACAGGTTCACTCTGGAAACCCTCGAAGTCTGCCCCATCGTGGACCAGTATCTCGCATATATCGAACAGATGCGGACACTCGATATCACCCTGGCCGGTGAATTTCTCGAAATGGCATCCTACCTCATCTACTTGAAATCCTGTCTGCTCGTGCCCACGTCAGAATTCGGCGAGTATGAGGGGGGGGTGAACCCCGTGCAGGAGCTCAAAGAGATGTTGAGCGCGTACAGGGCAATCAAACAGGCCTCGACAGATCTTGCACATAGACCCATGCTCTACAGGGACAGATTCCCCAAGGGGACTGCCCAGGTGGAGCAGTCCCTCAGTGTACTGAGCATGGGGAATCTTCTCCAGGCACTCCATGAACTCAAGGCACGTACCAGGAAGTACGTGATGGATGTCCTTCCTACCCGGTTCAGTATCCAGGAGATCATGGTCAGGATTCAAGGGCTGGTGGTCAAACATGACAAGATCAGACTGGAGGACGCGGTTCAGACAGGTGAGCGGATGGAACTCATCGGGGCGTTCATGGCAGCCCTCGAGATGTCTCGGGCTGCCCTTGTGCGGATTATCCAAAGGCGGGTATTCTCCATTATCTATCTCATGAGAAAGTGACGTTCATGGACAGACGGGAAATCATCGAGGCACTCATCTTCTCAGCAACAGGAGCACTTGCGTCCAGGGAGATTCTCAAGGTGTTGCCGGATACGACCGAGCAGGAACTCGCCGAGGCAGTGTCAGGGCTCAACGAGATCTACAGGGACTCCGGAAGATCATTTCGCATCCAGGCTGCCTCTCTGGGGTACATGTTTGTCACCCTGGATCGCTATGCGCCGTATCTGAGGGCACTCCATACCCCTTCACGCCTCTCCTCCGCTGCACTGGAGGTCCTCGCTGTCATCGCATACAAGGGACCCTGCACGAAACAGACCGTGGATACGATTCGCGGTGTCGATTCCAGTTCTTCCCTGAAAAGCCTGCTCAAACACCAGCTCATAGACGTCAGGTCCGGGAAGCCCATGATGTATGTCACAACGGAGAAATTCCTCGAGGTCTTCGGTCTGAATTCCCTTTCCGACCTTCCTGATCTCACCCAGTTCGAGGAGGTTTTCGGGAGTGAATAACGGTGCACCGCGTCTCTCAATAGGAATGATTCAAAGGGTGTACACGGTGTACCTACATGGGGAATGCATGACGATGGGGCGGAGACTGCCTGAGCGAATTGAATATCCCGAATCTACAGTGGCTTCCTGATATTCAGGAAAAGGTTGATGCCCTCAGGTTCTTTTTCCACCGAGATCCCGGGTGAGCCGGGAAGATCAGCAGCGAGATCCTTGAGATTCTCCTCGTTGCGGTGGATCAGAAACCATTCCGCACCGAATTCCATGATGAATCTCTGGGGGTTGTACAGCCCGAAATTTCCGATAATGAGTGTGCCTCCCGGTTTGAGGAAGCTGTAGAGTTTGTGGATGAGCCTGTTCGAGGCCCTGTCCGAAAGGTAGTCGAACAGTCCTGCAGTGTAGACAAGGTCGATTTTCTTATAAAGACTCCTGTTGTTATCCTTTCCCACGATCAACCGTTTGATGTTATCTTCCTCAAAGTGCACCTTGATTTTTTTATGTTTTTCCGCAAGGGGTTCGATCCTTGACCGAGCGTCATCGAGAGCCAGTCTGTCCTGGTCAATCCCGATGAATTCGAGCACATACGGCAGATCCTTGTCAACCATCCCATCCACCAGATCATAGAACTCCAGGGAGGGGCCGCATGCAACGGACATGATCTTGATGTGGGAGTTGCTCTTCTCGGCAGAGAGGAGATCCCTGATCTTCTTGTACAGATAGGATCTCCTGTTTCTCACGGCCCTGGCTGCAGTTCCCTCACAGTCGATTTTGTTCATGACCTGGGAGAAGATGTCCTCTCCCTCGAACTGATTTCTGTAAATGATGTTCATCATTTCGAAATCACCTGCATAGCCCAGCGGTTTTGCCATGCTCCGGTGGAACAGCTTGGATTTCATGAAGTATTCGTTCAGGCGTTTCTGGAAAAATTCCCGGTGAATGAAGTGTTGTTTGGGATCGGTGAACCTGCTGATGATCTTGGTAAAGTGATCGTAATACCGGGTGAGTTCCTCATAGAGTGCATCGTACGTAAGATCTCGAAGCGTTTCCATGAGAGAGGGCTGGAGGGTTTCTTCCTCCTGGAGGATGTGAGAGGTCTCTTGGGAGATTTTACTCTCAAATCCTCCAAGTATGTAATGGAGGTGTGAGGTAAGGTTCACGAATTCCGGATCTAGATTTTCCTCGATAGCCATGGACTGGATGAAATCGAGGAACTCATTCTGGAGTTTGGTGATCTTGTCGGCCTTGACGATTGAGTAGATGTCCATGAACCTGTCGTTATAGGAACAGCCGATACATGAAACCACGTCACCCTGACGGTCTTCATCCTGGATATGGATGATTGTTGCCGCCGCAGCATGGATCTCCTGGCCGGAAGAGAGGAATTGCAGGTTCGGGATGATATCACCGATTTTCAGTAAAAGGCTGCCATCCTCGAGATAGAAGGATACACCCGTGCGGGAATAGTCTTTCACACGGCAGATGTGCTCCGTGTCCTGAAAATCGCGGAAGCTCACCATCTTCGACGTGTCGTTCGCCTCAACCGTATACCTGAGATCCCGCTTGAGCCTCAAAATCTACCCTCCCCAGTATCACACATAGGCATCCCATCGGTAAGTCACGATTAATCCTTTAATCTTTTCAGGGAACAATGGCCTTTTGCAGCGCAGTGTAACAATCATGGTCTCGGGAAGCATGATCAGATTCATGGAGTCTCACAGACTCGGTGGAGGTGATGAGGCGTACACTGGTGTACAGTGAAGAACTTTCCAGAAGTCTTTCTGTAAATTTCTCCAAAGCTGTGGCCGATACTGAAGGTGTGGTCTACAGGAACATAGTGAGGAAGATCGGAAAAATCTCCATCAGGGGGGTCATGTCCTCCAGAGTAGGGCAGAGGAACTGTGCGACACATGCAGAAACCCCCCTTGATGGCAGGTAGAACAGAATGAAAAGAGGGTAGTATGAATCTCCAAGCACTCACGTATCGTGTCGGGCAGATATTCGGTATGATGGATTACACACTCAAGGTGGATGAAAGCGAAGGAAAATTCCGATACGACGGGCCCAGGAAGATGTCCATGAACCCTCTGACTCTCTCGTTCCCCGTCAATCTCGAAGAAGTCTATCAAGAGGACTTTTTCCATAAATCCCTCAATCAGGTCCGATTCATCCTGATCCTGGGCATTTTCTTCTATGGCATATTCGGGATCCTGGACGCAAAGATGATGCCCGAGGCGAAATCCACACTCTGGTTCATTCGGTATGCGATTGTGACGCCAATGATCGCAGGTGTTGTGCTCTTTACCTACAGTCGATATTTCAAGCCTCTCATGCAGCTCTGCCTTGCATGCATCATCGTTGTCTGTGGGCTCGGCATCGTCATTATGATTGCAATCGCTCCTCCTCCTGTCAATTATTCGTACTATGCAGGACTGATCCTCGTGCTCATTTTCGGGTACGTGTTTCTGCGAATCAGGTTTATCTGGGCCACCCTTGCAGGATGGGTGATCGTCGTATTTTATGAGATTGCTGCGATCTGGATCAACCAGACCCCGGTAGAGATCCTGTTCAACAATAACTTTTTCTTCATCAGCGCAAACTTCATCGGCATGTTTGCATCGTACTCGATTGAATACTATTCTCGCAGGGACTTCTACCTTGCCCAGCTCCTCGAAATCGAGCAGGAGAAGGTATACGCTGCGAACCAGGAACTGGAGGCTCGGGTGAGAGAGCGAACATCCCAGCTTCTCGAAACAAATGAAGAGCTCGTGAAGGAGATCGAAGCTCACCGCCGCGCAGAAGAGGAGAAGAGGGGCCTGGAATCTCAGTTACGTCAAGCTCAGAAAATGGAGGCGATCGGAACCCTTGCTGGTGGTATAGCCCATGACTTCAACAACATCCTCTCCCCCATCATCGGGTACAGTGAGATGATCCTCGACGATCTGCCCAAATACAGCAAGGTTCGGGGGAAGCTTGAACAGATCCTGCTTGCCGCCAACAGGGCAAAAGACCTTGTGAGGCATATTCTCACCTTCAGCCGTGAGACCGAGCAGGAATTGGTGCCCCTGGAAATTCAGCCAATCATCAAGGAAACCCTGAAGCTCCTGCGGGCATCACTCCCTTCAACCATCGAGATCAAGCAGAAGATCGATACCAATTGCGGTCTTGTCATGGCCGACCCGACCCAGATCCACCAGGTCATCATGAATCTCTGCACAAATTCATTCCATGCCATGCGTGAGAAGGGAGGTACTCTCTGTGTAGAGGTGACGGAGGTTGATGTGTCCCCTTCAGACCTGATGTTCAATATGAACCTGAAGCCGGGACCGCACATGCGTCTCACTGTAAGCGACACCGGCCACGGTATGGAGAGATCCCTCGTCGACAGGATATTCGATCCATATTTTACCACAAAGGCGCCAGGAGAGGGAACCGGCCTCGGCCTGGCCGTTGTCCATGGGATTGTGAAAAGTTACAACGGAGATATCAAGATCTACAGCGAGCCGAGTAAAGGAACAACCATACACATCTACCTGCCGTGTGTCGATGTCGGTATGGATGGTGTTGAACCTGCACGGGTTGATACGGATGTACAGGGTAGCGAACATATCCTCATCGTGGATGATGAGGAGTATGTGGTGAATATGATGAAGGAAATGCTGGAAAGGCTCGGCTACCGGGTGACAGCGTTTACGAACAGCGTCAAGGCACTGAACCTCTTCAAGAAAAATCACACCACGTTCGACCTTGTGATAACCGATCAGACCATGCCGAATCTGACAGGAGCTGAGCTCTCAACTGAAATGATGAAGCTCAGGCCGGGTATCCCCATCATCCTGTGTACCGGGTTCAGCGAGATCCTCTCTGAGGACAAGGCAAAGGCCCTGGGGATCCGGGAATATATCTCAAAGCCCATCGTGAAGAGTGAAATATCCAAGGCAGTCAGGAACGCCCTTGACGGGTAGGAATGCCACATTTTCTTGTTCCTGATACCGTATGGTGGAACGATACCGCATCGGGGGGATTCTCTGGATCAGACAGTGATAGGGGCTATCTGGAAAAAGGGAAGGGCGTTTGGGTTTTCCTTTTCAGCAGGAGCCTCTGGTATCATCTGCTGAAGGTGCACACTCGCTCATGTCCCCTCCAAGCTTGTCCAGGGCGTGCGTCAGTGCCGGGATGATGCTGCCCAGGCAATCACGCACTCCCGAGGGGCTGCCAGGAAGATTGATGATCAAGGTGGTGTCCCTCAACCCGACTACGGCCCTGGAGATCATGGCATGGGGTGTCTTTGACAGACTTACTGCACGCATGACTTCTTCCATCCCCGGGATTCTCTTGTCGATGACTGAGAGTGTTGCATCCGGGGTTACATCCCGGGGAGAAAGGCCGGTTCCGCCAGTGGTGACAATGAGATCAAGGTCAAGATCATCACACCACCTCACCAGACACTGTCTGATGAGGTCCAGATCGTCCGGGATGATCTCGTAGGCTGTGACCTCAATCTCAAGCTCTGAGAGCATCTCCTGGATGATCCTGCCACTTCGATCCTCTCGTTTGCCGACAGAGCCCTTGTCACTGAGGGTGAGAACACCTGCGCGTTTCATCTTCGTACTTCCTTGAGTCTGCTCTCCGCTGCGATTGCCAGGGGGCGAGCAATGGCTCTGCTCCTGGAAATGAGTTTGAGATCCCTCTGGCTGAGGAAGGGAATCTGCTTCAGTGCGATTGTCAGGGGCGTTCTCGGGTTGTGGACGAGGGCAATCTTGATCTGATAATTTTTTATCCAATCGCGGTTCAGGGCGATCTTCCTGAGCACCTCGTCGCTCACCTGCCTGTTATTCGCGATTGTAAGCACCTCGCTTTCCGTGATGTTGGGCGATTCGATCACCGCTATCTGGATCAGCTTGTTCGAATCACGGATGAGCAGAGAACGGACATCCTTCGGTGCTCTGCGTGCCAGCTCCAGCTTTTCGGAAACGCTCATGGATTGGATCTTCTGGAACAAACTCCTGACATCATCTGTTCCATTACTTTCCATCTTTCAGAGATTTCGCCTCCTCCACGATCTTTTCCTGGATGTTGTACGGCACGGGTTCCAGATGAGAATAACTCAGTGTAAACGTCCCCCTTCCCGAAGTGATGGATGTGAGGTTCGGCGCATAGGTGAGCACCTCGGCCAGGGGAACCTGTGCCTTGAGCTCCTGGTATTTCCCCCTGGAGTTCATTCCTTTGATCTTTGCCCTCCTGCTGTTGAGGTCTCCCATCACATCACCCATGCACTCTTCGGGCACGGTTACCGTGATGTTCATGATGGGTTCGAGCAGGATGGGCCTGCACTGTTCTATGGCCTTCTTGAAGGCGAGAGAACCGGCGATCTTGAAGGCCATTTCCGAGGAGTCCACATCATGGTATGACCCGTCGTAGAGGGTAACCTTGACGTCAACCACTGGGTATCCGGCCAGCGGGCCATTGTGCATGGCTTCAACCACCCCCTTTTCAACCGCAGGGATGTATTGCCTGGGAATAACGCCGCCCACGATGGCATTGACAAACTCGAACCCCTGGCCTCGTTCCAGGGGCTCCAGTTCTATCCACGCGTCCCCATACTGACCGTGACCGCCTGTCTGCTTCTTGTGTTTTCCCTGGACCTTTGCTGCTCCGGTGATTGTTTCCTTGTAGGGAACCTTGGGCGTTTTCAGCTCAACCTCGACCCCGAATCTCCTCTTGAGCCTGTCCACAGCGATTTCGATATGGAGTTGTCCGAGACCCGACATGATGAACTCGCCGGTCTGATCATCCCGATGCACGTTCAGAACCGGGTCTTCATCCATGAGCTTCTGGAGTGCAGGCAGAATCTTTTCGACGTCCGCCTTGGTCTTTGGCGTTACAGCCATGTTCATGATGGGTTCTGGAAAGCTGGGGTGAGGGTGTGTGAAGTCCAGGGTTTCTCCCAGAAGCGTGTCACCTGTTTTGGTCTCTTTCAGTTTGGCCACAGCAAAGATGTCACCCGGGCCCACCAGTTCGATTGGTTTCTGTGTCTTGCCTTCAAGCATGAAGATCGACCCGATCCGTTCCTTGGCGTCTCGAGTTGCATTATAGATGCTTGAATCAGGATTCAACGTACCGGAGAGACATCTGATGATGCTCAACTGTCCGGTATAGGGATCGCTCATGGTCTTGAAGACATATCCGCAGAAGATCTCGTCCTCTTCAGGGGAGTACTCCTTCGTGTCTCCTTTCTCGTTCGTCAGAGAGGGAAGTTTCTTCTGTTTCGGACTAATGAAGGAAGAAGAGATGAAATCCATCAGGGGTTGTACACCCATGTTCAGCAATGCCGAGCCGCAGAACACCGGCAGAAATTCGCCCTTGATCAATCCTTTTGCCAGGGCGGTTTCAAGCTCCTCACCCGTGAGTTCCTGACCCTCGAGATACTTTTCCATGAGTTCATCGTCCACTTCAGCCAAATCTTCCATGACCTTGTTGAAGACCGCATCGAGCGTATCTTTCATCTCATCGGGCACATCCACATCCTTTTGCGACCCTGAGCCGTCCTTTGCATACAGGTAGGCCTTTTTCCTCAATACATCAACAACCCCGGTGAAACTCTCTTCGGCACCGATCGGGAGGGTGAGGGGGAGGGGTTTTACCTCGAAGATCTCTGCAATATCAGCGAGCACCTGATCGAAGTTTGCCCGTTCACGGTCCATCTTGTTTATGAAACATGCCCGGACAAGGCCTTCGGATACCGCCAGCTTCCAGAGGTTCTCGGAATGTGGCTTGATGGAGTCGATGGCGTCTATGACAAACAGAGCGTTGTCGGCTGACTTCAATCCCAGGATTACCTCAGAGGTGAAGTTTGAATCTCCCGGCGTATCCAGGATGATCACCCCGGTATTCTTCCACTTGTAGGTGTGCAGTGCAGAAAATATTGAAGACTGTCGCTTCTGCTCCTCGGGTTCAAAATCCAGAACGGAATTTCCATCGAGAACCTTGCCCAATCTCGTGGTCGCTTTCGCATTGAACAACAGCGCTTCGCCCAGAGACGTTTTTCCAGCACCAGACTGAGACATGATGATGACATCCCTCAGATTTTCCGTTCGATATTTCCTCATTCTACCTCCCGTATTCCGATTTCTCGAAATTCAGCTTTTAGCCGAAAAGATGGTGCCAAGTCAAGGAATCTGTCATGGGCTCAGGCCGCCACCCCTGGCGTTTGGAGGGAGAGATCTGTTTGCGTGGAGGAGACAGATAGTATAGCATGGAGGACATGTGGAAGAACGTCATCGGGCATGAGTCCCAGATCAGAATGCTCAGGCACTATGCCACGTCTGACAAGCTCCCCCATGCATTCCTCTTTTCCGGCATGCGCGGTTTGGGGAAGACAGTGGTAGCCAGAGAATTTTTCAAGGCAGTCAATTGCCTGAATTCACCCGGCGATCCATGCGATGCCTGCAGGAATTGCATGAAGGCCAATGCGAAAAGCCATCCCGACCTTGTAGAGGTCGTGCCATCCGCTGCATGGATCAAGGTTGAGAGCATACGGGCAACCCTCGGGGAAATCGGGCTCAAGCCCTTTGAGGCCAGCGTGAAGTTCGTCATAATAGAACCCGCAGAGCAGATGAACAAGGCAAGTTCAAATGCCCTCCTGAAAAACCTCGAAGAACCTCCCCGCGACACGATTTTTGTCCTGGTGAGTCACAAACACCACCTGCTCCTGCCCACGATTACCTCTCGGTGTCAGGTCATTCGGTTTTCGCCTGTGGACATCGCCTCTGCCCGGAGCGCCTCCTGTGATCCTGTCCTGACGAGGATCACCTCCGGTGTACTGGGAGGAATCGCCGGGGTGGATGAGGATTCTTTCCTCTCTGCGCGCTCAGAGATCCTGGCTGTTCTCTCCGGTGCTGACGCGGCAGATCTATCCAGTCGATATTTCCCAAAAGATACCGGGGATCCCAGGGGCATGGTTCCGGTCATCCTGACCATTGTGGAGTCGATTGTGAGAGATATCATGGTCATTGTCTGGGGCGGAGAAACGCTGCTCAATGAGGAACTCAAGGATATCCCCCTCAAAACACTGAGTTCTCCTGATATCGATGAAATAACACAGTGCATTCACGAGATACGAAGGGGGGCTACAGATAATATCAATCTGAAGGTTGCATTCACCGAACTTTTCATCATACTCTCCCAGTTTTCTCTGAGGTAGACCAGCATCAAGACCAGATTCAGGAAGAGTTCACGCTCCATGTCCTGGAATTCCGAGGACATCCTCGCTGTGTGGGTGAGGGAATCCGTGGGGAGAGACAACGGGTTCACATGGTCACAGGGGTCGTTTCCACTTGGATTTCTTCGGGTGTTTCTTGAGCAGCACATAGATGGCCCCAGTCCCTCCGTCGCAGGGACGTGAAGAACTGAACGCAAGGACGAGGTGAGAGAGTTCACCATGCGTAAGCCAGGATATGACAGATTCCTTCAGGACAGGACCATGATCTGACTTCAGCCCCCGTCCATGGATAACGAGAAGAGCCCTCCTCCCAAGGGCGTGGGAGTTTCGGATGAAAGAAATCAGTGCCTTGTGGGCGTCTTCCCTGATGTATCCATGGAGGTCTAGGTGTGCCTGGATGGTGAATTCACCATCTTTGAGTTTTTTCATTATCCTCGGGTCCAGGGAGATGACATGGCCTTCCACGTACTCACCCGTAGATGTGATATCGAACGTGGCCTTTCCCTGGACGAGCGCTTCCAGCGCTTCACGGGCCTCAATGTCCTGTTTACGCAGTCTCTCCTGGACGTGGTCGACCACGGTGCTCTGTTCTATCGGCTCTGGGAGCACGATATCGCTCTCCATGGGTTTGACTCCCTTCATCGCCGTCAAGAACAGCGCTCTGTCGTTTTCTTCAGGATGATCTTCTTTGGAAGGGAGGGTCACCTTGGGGCGACTCCGTGGTGTGGGTTCTTTTCGTATCGTGATGTCCTTGAGCTTGGAGAAGGGGCTCCTTGTGGAATGCTTGTCCTTCATCATCTTCTTCATACCAAAAAAAAACGGCCCACTCAATATGAGGTGGTAGTGGGCCCAAAAAGGAGGTCTATAGCCTTTGAAAGATATGCTATAGGCTGTGCGCTTTATATATGAAAGATTTTTCGCATGTCAAATACTTTTCTCTTATGATACCGTTTGAGAAAAGTAAATACATCCGGATAATGCCATGAATATTCATCAGGTACATATATTCAACATAGCGGCAAAGACGTTGAGCATCACCAAGACCGCGAAGAAGATGCACCTTTCCCAGCCTTCGGTGAGTATCCAGATCAAGGACCTGGAAGATTCTCTGGGTGTGCGGCTTTTTGACAGGACGAACCGCAAGATAACCCTGACTGATGCGGGAAAGGTTTTCTTCGAGTATTCGGAACGACTCCTCACCCTCATAGACGAGGTAAACGCGATCATGCACGAATTCAGCTCCGGTGATGTGGGGAGGCTCGTGATCGGGACATCCAACACTGTTGGGATCTACGTGCTTCCCCGCTATCTTGGGGAGTTCAAGGACCTGTATCCCAAGGCCGAGATCGCCCTTATGATCCAGAACCGGCAGGAGGCATTTGAACAGTGTTTAGCAGGAGAGTCGGATTTTGCTATTCTCCAGGATCCCCCCAAACACCCTGATATCCTGTCGGAGTTTTTCATGAAGGATGAACTCGTGATCGTCTGCTCCGCGAAGCACAGGTGGTCAGGAAGAGATTCGCTCACTGTCAAGATGCTCACATCAGAGCCAGAACCCATCATCCTCAGGGAAGAAGGTTCAGGTACGAGGGATCTCATCGAATATGCGCTCAAACGCTACGGCATCGAAAGGAAAGTGACCATGGAGCTGAGTTCCTCCGAAGGGATTAAACGCGCTGTGGAGGCAAACCTCGGCGTAGCCGTTCTGTCGAAGAATGTCATCAGAACGGAACTCAAGAATGGAAGTCTTGTTGCCCTGACCATCAAGGATGTGAATACCAAACGGGACTTTTTTATCGTGAGAAACAGAAAGCGGAAATTCATGCCGCTCATGATGCGTTTCTACGAGTTTATCCTGGACCGACGCCAGCAGATCGCTGACCTGGCCCTCCAGTGAGGTCTCCTTGCATGCTTTTCCCGGCGGCATGGGCATGAATATATTCCACACGGCGCTCTGAGCGTACAGTGAAGAGAATTCTTCCTTGATTTTTCCGACATCGGAGAGGGAAAGCGGTTAAAACCACCATGATTTCAGGGAGAACGAAGGTTTCTTTACCCCTGATTTAACAGGGAAAATTCAGCCATCTTGTCTTGACAGCACAGGAGCAAGAATGATATGAATCCCCATTCAGTTTTTTCTCGAGGAGCACGTATGCAGGAGATACGGTTACACGGAAGAGGCGGACAAGGTGCGGTCACATCAGCGGAGCTCATCGCGATAGCGGCGATCAACAGGGGAAACTACGCACAGGCGTTTCCGAGTTTTGGCCCTGAACGGAGGGGAGCACCGGTCGTTGCGTTCTGCAGGGTAGATGACAAGAAGATCAATATCAGGGCCAAGGTCTACAATCCGAATGTCGTCATCGTGCTTGATCCCGGACTCCTCAGTCTGCTTGATCCCAGTGAGGGGATGCGTGAAGGCGGAATCCTTATCATGAATACCAAAAAGACCCCGGAGAGCCTGAGTATCACCTCAGATGCGACATCTTTTCGGATTGCCACGGTGGACGCGAACAGGATCGCCGTGGAGGAGCTCGGGAGGCCGATCGTGAATACGACCATGATAGGTGCGTTTATCCGGGCTACCGGGATCATTGACGTGGAAGACATCAAGGATCCTCTCCTGGAAAGATTCGGCCCGAAGCTCGGGGCCAGGAATCTGAAAGCGCTGGAGAGAGCATACCAAGAGGTTATGGTGAAGGAGTAGGACCATGGCGAAACCAATGGACCAGATAACGTGGCAGGAGCTGGAAGTCGGGGCAGTGGTGGTTGAGATCGGCAATGCCAAGGAATATGAGACCGGGTCATGGCGTTCCGAGCGGCCCGTGGTGAACAAGGATCAGTGCATCAAGTGCGGCGTGTGCTGGCTGTTCTGCCCGGACGTTTGTATTGTCCGTGCGCCTGAAGGACATTTCGTGGCTGATCTGACCTACTGCAAAGGCTGCGGCATCTGTGCAAAAGAGTGCCCTGTCGGCTGCATAACCATGACCAGCGAGGAGGAGTAACACATGTCGAAGCAGAGGAAGGGTGTTGAAGTATCTATCGCCATAGCGGACGCAGTTGCACAGGCCGATACGGATGTGATCGCAGCATACCCAATTACGCCGCAGACCCACATCGTGGAACATCTCTCTGAGATTGTCGCCAATGGTGAACTGGATGCTGAATTCGTCCCTGTGGACAGCGAGCACTCGGCCATGAGTGTGTGTTGTGGATCAGCGGCAGTCGGGGCTCGGACATTCACCTCCACAAGTTCTCAGGGACTTGCCCTGATGTCGGAGATCTTTTTTATCGCAGGTGCAATGAGACTTCCCATCGTGATGGCCCTCGCCAACAGGTCTCTCTCGAGTCCTTTGTCCATATGGAACGATCATACCGACACCATGATGGTCAGGGATGCGGGGTGGATCCATATCTTTGTGGAGAACGGGCAGGAGTGCTACGATAATATATTCTGCTCGTACAGGATGGCAGAGGATCCCGAGGTTCTGCTTCCCGTGGCCATGAATCTGGATGGATTCATCCTTACCCACATGATCGAGCCCGTGGAATACGAAGATGAGAAGACCATCAGGACGTATCTGCCGCCCTTTTCCATGGTCAATGCCCTCCACCCGGATAAACCAGTATCCATGGGGTGCTTCGGGATGCCGGAGATCTATACGGAAACCCAGATGAACAGGGAACACGGCATCAGGAGTTCATACCCAAAGATTCTGCAGGCGTGGGATGAGTGGGGAAAGCTCACGGGCAGGCACTACCACCCGGTGGAGACCTACCGCGCCGATGACGCAGAATACTGTATCGTGACCATGGGATCCTATGGAGAGACCGCGATGGAGGTCGTGGATGTCCTTCGGAATGAAGGAGAGAAGGTGGGTGTGGTGAAAATTCGCCTTTGGAGGCCCTTCCCGTTCGATGAGATTCGCAGGGTACTCCTTGGCAAGAAGTATCTGATCGTCATGGATCGTGCCATCAGCTTCGGGGGACCTGGGGGGCCGGTCGCCTCAGAGCTTCGTTCTGCTCTGTATAACATGGAAGGGGCGCCGACGATCGTGAATTATGTTGCTGGGCTTGCGGGTCGGGATGTCTCGCGAAAGGATTTCAGGAATATCATCCTCGAAGGCAAATCCAAGGCCCAGCGGGGTGACACGGATGGGTTTACGCTCTACGGAGTGAGAGGATAAGGAGATCGGTATGGATACATTCTCGGTTTTTACCTCACGGCTGATAGACAAATCAGAGAATTTTACCCCCGGCCACAGGGCATGCCAGGGATGTGCCGAGGCACTTGCTGTACGGCTTGTTCTGAAGGCCCTGGGGAGAGATACGATCGTTGCCATGGCCACCGGATGTATGGAGATCATTTCCTCGCCACTTCCGCTCACTGCGTGGAAGGTGCCCTGGATTCACAATGCGTTTGAAAACCCCTCAGCAGTGATCTCGGGATGCGAATCAGGAATGAAGGCCATGATGCGCAAAGGGAGGATTCCGAAGAAGAAGATCAACTTCGTGGGCATGGGTGGTGATGGCGCGACAGCTGATATCGGTATGGGGCCCTTGTCCGGTGCATTGGAGCGTGGGCACGATATGATCTATGTGTGTTATGACAACGAGGCATACATGAACACGGGCATTCAGCGGTCCAGCTCTACCCCATATGGAGCAAGCACAACCACGAGCCCTGCAGGGAAGGTCAGCATCGGACAGCAGACACAGAAGAAGAATCTTCCCCAGATCGCAGTGGCGCACAATATTCCGTATGTTGCCACTGCCTGTCCCAGCTTCCCCTTTGATCTCATGGAAAAGGTGAAGAAGGCATCAGAGATCAAAGGACCTGCTTACGTGCACATCCTGTCCGTGTGCCCGACAGGCTGGAGGATACAGCCCGAGGATGCCATTAAGTACGGCAGACTGGCTGTGGATTCCTGTGTATTCCCTCTCTATGAGGTCGAGAACGGCAGGTACCGCATGACATACAAGCCGTACAAACCCATCCCGGTGAGCGAGTATCTGAAGGGACAGGGGAGGTTTCGGCACCTGACTGACAAGGAGATTGAAGAGATCGCGAACAGGGTCGCCAGTGATTACGAGCACCTTTTACGAGAGAGTGGAGAGGAATGAAACCATGGCTGTAGACGTCAGAAAAGTGGATGAGATCATCTCGCGCTATGAGAAGTCTGAAGAATCACTCCTTGCTATCCTGCAGGATTTCCAGAGAGAATTTCACTATGTTCCCGAAGAAGGAATGAGGAGACTCAGCGATCTGCTGTCTGTGCCTGAAAGCAGGATTTATGCAATGGGTACTTTCTACAAGGCACTGTCCCTCGAGCCGAGGGGAAAACACACGGTCAAGGTATGTACGGGGACTGCATGCCATTTGAAGGGTGCCAACCAGATTCTGGAAACCATCGAACGGGAACTCGGTGCGAAGAGGAACTCTACAACGAAGGACAAGCTGTTCACGATCGAAAGCGTGAACTGCGTCGGCGCATGCGCCATGGCCCCTGTAGTAGTTGTCGACGATGATTACTATGGACACACGAGACCCTCGAAGATCATGGATGTTCTCAACAAATACAAGTGAAGGGTGAACACAGATGGACGCAATAACCTCGTTTGATCAGTTTGAACAGTATCGAGATACGATCAGGGCATCCTTCAACAAAGATCTCCCCACGGTTATGGTTTGTTTTGGGACAGGATGCCAGGCAAATGGTGCGCGGGATGTAGCCGCTGCCTTCCAAAAGGAGATAGAGGGCCAGGGGCTGAAGGTTGCCGTCGATATCGGGTTCAAGACCACCGGGTGCCATGGGTACTGTGAGAATGGGCCCCTTGTCGCACTCCGGCCAAAAGACATCCTGTACCTCAGGGTAACCCCCAAGGATGTTCCTGAGATTGTGGAGAAAAGCATCCGCAGTGATGAAATCGTCGAGAGGCTCGTGTACACGGACGTAAACACACAGGAGAAGGTTGCAGAATATCATTCCATCCCGTTCTACTCTCACCAGAGACGCATTGCCCTGAGGAATATCGGGAATATCGATCCCAAATCCATCGATGACTACATCCTCCAGGATGGCTATATGGGCCTTGTAAAGGCCTTGAAAATGGACCCTGATGCCGTGATCTCCGAGGTAGAGGCATCGGGTTTACGCGGACGCGGTGGCGGCGGTTTCCCTGCCGGCAGGAAATGGAGATCATGCCGTGATATTGCCTCAGATGTGCGATATGTGATCTGCAACGGAGATGAAGGGGACCCCGGTGCATTCATGGATCGTTCCATCATGGAAGGAGATCCCCACTCGGTCATCGAGGGTATGATCATCGGCGGGTACGCAGTCGGTGCTCGGCAGGGCTATATTTACGTCAGGGACGAGTATCCCCTGGCGGTCAAAAACCTCCATTCGGCAATCGATGACGCACGGAGGGCTGGGTTTCTCGGGAAGTCGATCCTGGGTACGGATTACGATTTCGATATCAGGATATGCAGGGGAGGCGGAGCGTTCGTGTGCGGTGAGTCCTCTGCCCTGATGCGCTCCCTGGAGGGAAAAGTTGGCGAACCCAGAGCGAAGTACATCAGGTCCGTCGAGAAAGGCCTCTATGAAAAGCCCAGCGTGCTCAACAATGTAGAGACCTGGAACAATGTACCGGCCATTCTTCTCAATGGCTCGGCATGGTACGCATCCTTCGGTACCGAGAATTCCAAGGGGACGAAGGTGTTCTCCCTCGTGGGCAAGGTGAACAACACCGGACTTGTCGAGGTTCCCATGGGGATAACCATCAGGGAACTTGTTGAGGACATTGGCGGTGGGGTGCTTGGCGGGAAAGAATTCAAGGCGGTTCAGACAGGGGGTCCCTCGGGCGGTTGCATCCCGAAAAGCCTTATGGACCTGCCCATTGATTTCGACAGCCTCACGGAGGCTGGTTCCATGATGGGTTCAGGTGGCATCATCGTGATGGATGAGGCCACCTGCATGGTGGACGTTGCAAAGTACTTCATCTCCTTTTTGGTGGAGGAATCCTGTGGCAAGTGCACCCCGTGTCGTGACGGATTGCCAAGGATGAAGAAAATCCTCACAGACATTACTGAGGGAAAGGGGAAAGAGGGTGACATAGAACTCCTCGAGGAACTCTGCGATGTGCTCACCTACGGGGCCCTGTGCGGGCTGGGAACGTCGGCGCCGAACCCGGTCATGTCAACAATCAAGTACTTCAGGGAGGAGTACGAGGCTCACATACGAGATAAAAGGTGTCCTGCAGGGGTGTGCAAGGCGCTGATCACCTACCGGATCGACCCGGACGCGTGTACCGGCTGCACCCTGTGTGCAAAGCGGTGCCCCCAGGAGTGCATAACCGGGGAGAGGAAACAGGTTCACGTGATTGATGAGACGAAATGTATCAAGTGCGGCGTGTGCAAGGACGTCTGCAATTTCGATGCAGTTCGGGTTGAGTAAGGATCGTGTCATGGAAAGAGTCAAGATAGTCATTGATGGCAGAGAAGTTGAGGCAATAAAGGATCAGAGTGTTCTCGAGGTTGCACGGGAGAACGGGATATACATTCCCGCACTATGTTACCATCCAGAGGTTCTCTCCAGCGGCGGATCGTGCCGGGTGTGCCTGGTGGAGGCCCATCAGGGGGGAAGGATGAGGCTGGTGACATCATGCAACTACCCGGCACGGACAGGTCTCGAGATCAAGACCGATACCGATCTCGTCAGGCGTATACGAAAAGGAGTTCTTGAATTGCTGCTTGCGAGGGTCCCCGATTCTGATGTGATTCGGGATCTGGCCGTCAAGGATGGAATTGAAGGCCCCCGCTTCTTCGTCGACGAGGGTGAGAATAACAGGTATAAGTGCATCTCGTGCGGCCTGTGCGCCCAGGTGTGCGAGGATGTGGTCGGCGTCAGCGCGATTTCCATGCTGGGTCGAAGCAGCGAGAAAGCCCCGGGCACCCCGTACCACAAGGATTCCGCGGCGTGTATCGGGTGCGGGGCCTGTGCATATGCCTGCCCCACCGGTGCTATTTCAATGAAGGACACCGATGGGGTCCGAAAGATCTGGGGCAAGGAATTCACCATGATCTGCTGCAGCGTCTGTGGAAAGCCCTATATTCCTGAAGCGCAGGTTGACTGGATCGTGAAGACAACTGGCAAGGATCGCTCATTCTTTGATCGGTGTCCTGATCACCGCTAGCACCCAATTTTCACCGGTGTCCGGAACATGGTGTCTCCCTCCAGAGATCCGGAGGGAGAGCCCATTCGTGATCCCCGGGATTGAGGGGGTTTGTTCCGTGGGGTCACAATCCCGGGAAAAGAGATCGACCCGGCATGGGAGATGGGCCTCAGTACGTGTCATGGAAGAGTTCTTTTCCCTATACCTGTATTCCCGTCGAGGTTTCTACCGGGCTCATTCTCCTTGACAAACGCGCAGGGTGCTTTTATGGAGGGCGAAGACAGTGCTATGCGCATCTCCCTCCTTCAGATCACAGCCAGGAGAGATCGTGCACTCTGGATGTGACCTCTGCGTGGACGTGTGCGCAGAAGGCAACGTTGACATTTTTCCAAGTGATCGGATAGCATAGCAACTCTCTGGAGATCGCGGGGATTGACACCATGTTAGAGCTTGTATCAGAGGGATTCAAAAAAGCCCATAATCTACTGCAGGGAAAGACTGTCATCCAGGAGAGACACATCGAGGATGCCATCAAGGAGATACGGATCTCCCTGCTGGAAGCAGATGTCGAATTCCATGTGGTAAAGTCCTTTATCGAAAATGTACGGCAGACAGCCATCGGCGAGATCATTCAGACTCGGGTCTCCCACGGCGGGAGACGGCTCAAGGTGTCTCCGGAACAACATTTTGTAAAGATCTGTTTTGATGAACTCGTATCCCTCATGGGTCCTGTGGACACAACGCTTTCTTTCGGAAGCAGACCGGTGTCGGCCATTATGATGGTGGGGCTGCAGGGGAGTGGGAAAACAACATCAACGGCGAAGCTTGCCAGGTATATTCAAAAGAACGGGAAAAAACCCATGATGGTTGCATCGGATATCTATCGTCCTGCCGCCATCGACCAGCTGAAGGTGCTGGGAACCCGTCTTGAAATCCCCGTTTTCTTTGCCCCTGGAAAGACTCCGCCACAGATCTGCAAAGACGCCCTTGAAGCGGCACAGATCAGGGGCTGCGATGTCGTCCTTCTGGACACTGCGGGGAGAACTATCCTTGATGATGCCCTTATGAGGGAGCTCGAAGAGATCAAGGACGCAGTGCGGCCTGAGAATATTCTTCTGGTTCTTGATTCAATGATCGGCCAGGAGTCCGTCCATGTAGCCAGGGAGTTTGACCGCAGGCTTGATCTCTCGGGGTTTTTCCTCACCAAACTTGATGGTGATGCGCGTGGTGGTGCGGCGCTGTCCATAAAAGAGGTCACCAGAAAACCAATCAAATTCCTGGGAATGGGTGAGTCTCTCGATCGTCTCGAGGAATTCAGACCTGAGGGGCTCGCTTCCCGAATCCTCGGCCATGGTGACATCGTGGGCCTGGTGAAGGACTTCGAAGAGGTCGTTGACGAGAAACGGGCTCAAGAGGATGCGGAGAAGCTGCTCAGCGGTCATTTCACGTATACAGATTTCCTGAAACAGCTCAAGGTCATGAAAAAAATGGGTTCCTTGAGCGACATCGTAGGCAAGCTGCCTCTGGGACAGTTCGGCATACCACAGGGGGTTCAGGTTGATGACCGTGAACTGGTGCGGGTTGAGGCCATTATCAATTCCATGAACTCCTATGAGAGGGAGCATCCGGACTGCCTGAACGAAAGTCGCATCGCACGGATTTCTTCTGGGAGCGGCCAGTCCAGGCAGAAGGTGCTGGAGTTGATCTCGCGATTCAACATGATGAGACAGCTCATGAGCGGTCTCGGTTCCGGGAAAAAGAAGGCCCTCGGCAGGCTGGGCTTGAATCCTGATATCGCGAATGCCCTTGAGAAGGGGGGTATGAAGCAGCCCAAAAAGAGTCTTGTTGACCTCAAGAAGCGCAAGGATAAACGGAAAACCGCAAAAAAAGCCAAGCGGCGGAACCGGTAACGTATCAATCCATACTGTTCTGATTTATATTGCAAGTTTGAATGTTCGATAAGGAGAGAGATGCTCACACGAGAACTGGCCATATTCAGGAGGGTGAATCAGGCAATTTCGTACGCCCCTGATGTGGAAGCGGTTGCGCGGTCACTCCTGGATATCGTGATTGACGAAACTGTTGCAGAGAATGCCTCCATCATGATGCCCTCTACGGACAGGGCATCCCTCGAGATCAAGGCTGCGAAGGGAAGAACTGACAAAAAATCCAGATACTCGGAAGAGTCCCTCGGCATGAGACTTCCCGTGGGCGAGGGGATCGCGGGCTCCGTGGCAAAGAACAGAGAGGCGATTCTCATCCATGATGCAACCACTGAGCCGCTCTTTACCAACAGGCACAGCAAGGTTAAAATCGGCTCCATGCTCTCTCTCCCCTTGATCTACGGGAAGAATGAACTCGTCGGGGTCCTGAATCTCAGCCATTCAAGAGCCCAGGTGTTCACCCAGGAGGACATCTCTCTCCTCAATGTTCTCCTCCCTCCGGCAGCCCTTGCCCTGAGAAACGCACGGCTCATGAGGGATATCGAGGACATCAACAAAATGCTGAAGGCCGAGCTCTCCATGACGGACAAGGCGCTGTGGGAATTCGGGAAGAATATCTTCCGGGTGTTCACCTACATGTCGGTGGGTGTGCTTACCACGAATCCGGAAGGAATCATAACCACCATCAACAAGAAAGCAACCGAGGACATCGGAAAGAAGAACGGCGAGACCATTACAGACATCATCGAGGCCGATATTCTCCAGCAGGTGGGTACGTACATACAAGACCTGAGCGTTGACAGGGAAGTGCAGGGGAGAATCTTCAACCTCGAACTCTCTCCTCTGCCATTGAAACCTTCCTGGCAGATCCTCATCTGCGTGAGGGACGTTACCATCGAGAGGTTCAAGGAGAAAGAACTGGTCCGTATCAAGGACCAGTACAAGGACATGGTGGAGAAGGCAATAGATGCCGTCTATATCGTCAAGGGGGGAAGATTCCTGCTCACGAATCGGAAATTCCAGGAGATGCTGGGATACGAGAGCGAAGAGATCATGAACAGGCATATCCGTCATTTCATGACCAGGGATTCTGTACATATCCTGGCAGAGGTGCTCAGATCCCAGAGCGGAAACATATTCATTCCCAATCTCGAGATCCAGGCCATCAGAAAGGACGGATCAGGGCTGTTCCTTGAAATCAGTATCGGGAGACTCACCATAGAGAACGACCAGTGTTTTGTGGGTGTGGTCCGCGATATCACGAGCAAGAAGGAACTCCTCGCATTGAAGACCCGGTTTCTCCATGTTGCTTCCCACGAGATCAGAGTTCCCCTCACCGTTATACGCGGCTATGGGAGGATGCTCGCCCGGGATAAAGAGTGCTCCCTGAGCGAAAATCAGAAGGACTGTATTTACGAAATCGAAAAACAGTGCGAGAAGCTTCTGCATTTCAGCAATTCCCTGTTGGATTTCGCGAAAATCAATACTGAGAAGATCTCCTTAAACAAGCAGAGGGTGAATGTCGCGAAGTTCATCGGTGGGATCGTGAGAAACATGCAGTTGAGTGCACGGGACAAGGAGGTTGTGATCACGTTTGACCAGGAAGAGGATATCGACGAGCTTCTCGTTGATCCCATGCGATTCGAACAGGCGCTATGCAATCTCCTGGATAACGCAATAAAACACTCCCCTGCCCAGGGTCTTGTCAGGGTGGTCGTCTCGCGGTCGCTTCAGGAAGAGGATTCGTTTACACAGATGTTCCACCAGGCACGTGCGATTATTTCGGTGTATGATCAGGGTCCTGGCATAAAAGCTGATGAAGCCCGAGAACTTTTCAGTGATTTTTATGTAGGCGACAGCGGGAGGTCAAAGGGGGGAATCGGACTGGGGCTTGCCATCACCAAGGAGATCATTCATGCACACGGTGGGCATGTGGAGGCAGTATCTTCCGAAAAAGGGGGGCAGTTTGTGGTGACAATACCCTTGAATAGCCGAGATTATTGATGTATCCTCTGAAATCAATTACCTATAGGCCAGATCATGATGGATGAAAAATTGAGAATCTTGGTCGTTGACGATGATGATAGTATCAGGAGGTACATAGCAAAACTCCTTTCCCAGAGTGGGTATGATGTCGCTGTCGCCTCCAACGGGAAAGACGCACTCAAAGAGATCCGCACAGGACCGGAGATCTCACTGGTCATCCTGGACATCCTCATGCCGGAGATGGACGGTCTGGAGACCCTCTCTGAGATCAGAAAATACTCGAAGGATCTCCCGGTTCTGATGCTCAGTGCCCTTGGCCAGACGACCATCATCGTCAAGGCCATGAAGGCGGGTGCAACAGATTATCTCGTAAAACCGTTCGAGGAAGAGGAACTCGAGATCGCCATAACCAAGAGTCTCGAGAAAAAGAAGCTGCTCTCCGAGATCACCAGCCTGAAAAAGAAACTTCGGGTGGATGAACTGCGGGGTGAGTTCATCTACAAGAGCACGAAGATGCAGAAGGTCAAGGACCTCGTGGACCAGATTGCAGAAACAGACGTGAGCGTGCTTATCGAGGGTGAGAGTGGGACGGGAAAGGAACTCGTGGCACGGGCGCTGCACTACCGGTCGAATCTGAGGGACAAGCCCTTTGTGAAAGTCAACTGCGCTGCGCTGCCCCACGAGCTCCTGGAATCGGAACTGTTCGGATACGAGAGGGGGGCATTCACCGGTGCATACCGGGCAAAGGCAGGCAAGTTCGAGCTCGCGAACAACGGCACCATCTTTCTGGATGAGATCGGGGAGATCGATCTCGCCATCCAGTCGAAACTCCTCCAAGTCCTCCAGGAGGGATCATTTTCCCGTCTGGGGGGAAAACAGGATGTGCATGTGAATGTCCGGGTCATCGCCGCTACGAACAAGGATCTGAAGAAGGCGGTGGAACAGGGGACCTTCAGGGAAGATATCTACTACCGGCTGAACGTAATGAATGTCCATATTCCGCCGCTGTCCGAACGGAAAGAAGACATTCCCTACCTCTTCGAGTATTTCCTGGATACCTATAATGAGAAGTACGGGAAAAACGTCACGTTGAGCAAGGAAAAGGAAGATGTGTACTCGCTCATCCTCAGCTATTCCTGGCCGGGCAACGTGAGAGAACTGAAAAATCAGGTCAAAAGGCTGGTCATTCTCGGGAACATCGATGAAATGATCCAGTATCTCAGGGATGGCGGGAGCATTCCTCAGGAGAGAAGGCATCAGGAAATCTCCCAGAGATCCTTCGAACTCCTCAATGAAGACCCATCGGAGATTATCCCCTTGAAGCTCGCCGCCAAAGAAGCGACGCTGAAAGCAGAGAGAGACATGATTCTCAAGGCGCTGAGGGGGACAAACTGGAACAAGAAAAAGGCCGCACAGCTCCTCAAGATCAGTTACAAGGCACTGCTGTACAAGATCAAGGAATGCGGCATTGAAAAGTGAGAAAAGGGGAACGCAATGAAGATATGGAGTCTGTGCGCTGCGGTTCTGGTCCTTTTCCCTCTGTGGCTCGGTGCCCAGGAGGCGAATTATATCATAGGCCCGACTGACCTTCTCGAAATATCGGTGTGGGGAGAGGACAGCATTTCGAGACAAGTCATTGTGCGCAGTGATGGTTTCATCTCACTGCCCCTGATCGGGGACATCAAGGCATCGGACAAGACACCGCCAGAACTTCAGAAAGATATCGAGAAATCGCTCCTGGCCTTCATAAAAGACCCGCGGTGTGCGGTTATTGTGCTGGAGCCGAGGAGCAAGAGATTGTATATCGAAGGACAGGTGAATCAGCCTGGGCAGTATACCCTGGACCGCGATATGACCCTGATCCAGGTTATCTCCATGGCAGGTGGATTTACCGAGTGGGCTGACCGCAGCTCCATCATCATCTTGAGAACCGAAGGCTCAAAGAAGAACAGATTTACTGTAAATTACAAGAAAATCATCAAGGGAACAGTGGAGGATATCGCAATACGTCCAGGAGACACGATCGTCGTCCCGTGAGTACTCGCATAGGACTCGGCATCGTTTGTCTCATCCTGGTGGCTCTCCCTTGCCATCGGGCCGTGGCATACACTCTTGAGTTTCACCCCGGGATCTACACGTCATACGAATACACGGACAACTACTATGGAGATCCCCGCAACGAAGAGAGCGAGGGTATCTATGAGGTCGGCCCCAGCCTGACCGTTCTCCTTCTCTCACCGACATTCAGGTGGGATCTTACCGGATACCTCGCACAGAGCTACCACCAGGACCTTGAAGACGAGGATTCCACGGAGGCACGCCTTGCGTCTACTGCAACGGTGGGCGGCCAGATCACCTCCATGTCCATCTCATATGCATACAGCCAGACCCGGCGGAGAGAAAGTCTGGGGGAGACGGCAGGGATCAGACGGACCCACAGCGGATCGGTCTCCATCGAACGTGAGATGTCGCAGAGGACAGCGCTGAGGCTGGCCACTGACGCGACAAAAGAGATCAACGACAGGCCCACCGAAGATACTGATTCATGGGGAGGAAACGCAGGGTTGACCTGGAGGGCTACCCGAAGGAACACCATCGATTTGACTTTCCGCCACGATCTCCATACATATGAAATACGTGAAGACACACAGACGACGGCAAGCACGGCACATTGGGGTTATGCACTGAGCCCGAGACTGACCCTCGGGATAGTAGGAGATTACGTGCACGTGAACCGTGGAGATGACCCCAATGAGGATATCTATGACACGAGTGCGACCATGGAGTATACTCCCTATCAGAACATAGCCCTCTCACTCCGGGGAGGATACAGCTGGCTCGTCCTGGAGAACGGAGAGAGAGGGAGAACCTACACCATGGCGGGAGATCTGACCGGCACGACGGATCGCGATACCTTCACCCTGAGCGTCTCAAAGGGGTACCGGGCCGAGTTCACCGCAGACAGATATGGAACCTACGATGTCAGGGCTGCACGTCTTTCCTGGGAGAGACGGCTGCTCCGGACGGTGAGTTCATCCGTCTCTGTCGCATATGAAGACTCTCGACCCTCCTTTGAGGGTGTCGAGGAGGATGAGACTGACGTTGTAGCGGGGGGTTCGCTGGCGTGGAGTCCTGTGGAATATGTGGATACACGGCTCTCCTACGAACACCTCAGGCACACCTATGAGATTTCAGATACCGTGATGGAGAACCGATATAGAGTTATCGTAGAGGTGCGATACTGATGGACCAGGGGAAGAGCATCAACATCCAGGATCTCATCGAATCACTCATCAAGAAATGGTACTGGGTTACCATTCCCCTGTTCTCATTTCTCATCCTCGGTGCATGGATCTACGTGGTAATGCCGAGGACCTACGAGGCGTCCACTCTCATTCTCGTACAGCCCCAGGAGATCCCCTCGGCCTACGTCGAGGCAACGGTGAGTTCCGGGGTTGAGGAGCGGGTGCGAACCCTCTCCCAGGAGGTGCTGTCCCGGTCGAACCTTGAGGCCATCATCCAGGAGATGGGTCTATTCCAGGAACAACGACGTGAGGGTGTGTCCATTGACATCCTGGTGGCGTCCATGAGGAAGCGGATCCAGGTGAACACAGTCGGGGGCCGCCGCGGGGAGTTGAGTTCATTCACCATCTCGTTTAGGGGGAGGGCCCCACGGGAGGTTGCCGATGTAACCAACAGGCTTGCCTCCTACTTCATCGACTCCCATCTGAAACTGAGGGCCCGCCAGGCAACACAGACAACACACTTCCTGGAGAAACAGCTCGATGAGCTGAAGACCCTGCTCCAGGAGCAGGAGGCGCAGGTAGAACAGTACCGGAACAGATATATGGGAGAACTGCCGGAGCAGCTGGCAAGCAATATCTCCACAATCAGCAGCCTCCAGACACGGCTCGAGTCTGTGCAGGCATCCATCAGTGATGCCATGAACCGGCGTCTTGCCATCCAGACGCAGCTCTCCCAGATCGAGAGCGAGCAACCGGGGGCAACAACACTCTCCCAGCGCGGCCAGCGGGCCGTTGAGCTCAGGGCCAGGCTCGAGGAGATGAGATCGAGATATACCCCTGAGCACCCTGAAATTGTACGGTTACGACAGCAGATCAATGAGCTGGAAGGTCAGCCCCAGGAAGGGGAGTCCCCTATCAGTGATCCGCAGATTCTTGAGCTGAAGAACCAGCTTTCGACCATCAACATCGAGCTGGAAGGTCTTCGGAAAGATGGAGAGAGGTTGAAGGAGCGCATCGAGTACTACCAGCAGAGGGTTGAGAACACCCCGAAGAGGGAGCAGGAACTGGCTGCTCTCACAAGGGATTATAACATAACCCAGCAGAACTATCAGCGGCTTCTGGACAGGCTGTATGAGGCCAAGCGGGCCGAGAGCATGGAACTGAGGCAGCAGGGAGAACAGTTCAGGGTTCTGGATTATGCGCAGCCACCCCAAGTTCCGGTCAGCCCTGACAGGAATCGGATAGGACTGGTTTTCCTGGCGCTGGGCCTCGGGGCGGGTGCAGGGATCGTCCTCCTGTTCGAGATGCTGGACTCGACGGTCAAGGGAGTTCAGCAACTCGAGAAGTGGACTGATGGCATCCCGTGCATCACCGCGGTTCCCCTGGCACTCACCAAGGATGACAAGACAAGGCGACGGCTGGTTTCCATCTTTTTCGTGGCGCTGAATATCAGTATCGTCGTCGTGGGCGCAGGTATTGTGTTCTACTCCAAGGTACACAACGTCGTGTACGATCTGCCCATACCGCTGCCGTTTTAAAGGAAAGCCCATGTACAAGGATTTTTTCGGACTCAGAGAAAAGCCGTTTTCCATCACCCCTGATCCGAAGTTCCTCTACATGAGTCCCGGGCACAAGGAAGCACTGGCTCACCTGCTCTACGGTATGAAAGAGGGCAGCGGGTTCGTGGTTATCACCGGAGAGGTGGGAACGGGAAAGACCACGATCCTGAATGCATTCCTCCTGAAGCTCCCCCCCCGCATGCCCAAGGTGGTCATCAAGAATCCCAATATCAAAACTGAGAATCTCTACTTCCTTTTGGGCGAGGCCATCGGAATACCGGGCGAGAGACGCTCCAGGGACAACATCCACGAGTTCGAGAACAGGCTCAAAGAAATCGGAGGTGCGGTGCTGATCGTGGATGAAGCCCAGGGGCTTGCCATAGAGATGCTCGAGGAGATCAGGCTGCTCTCCAACCTCGAGACCATGAACGAAAAGCTGGTACAGATCATGCTGCTTGGACAGCAGGAGCTCAATGAAAAGCTCCAGAGCCCCCAGCTCAGGCAGCTCAAGCAGCGAATCGGAATCAAGTACCACATTCCGCCCCTGGACAACAAAGAAACACGGGATTACATCGACCATCGTCTCAGGATTGCAGGCTACGAACCCAAGGAAAAGCCTCTGTTCACCACGTCCGCCCTCAACGAAATCTACCGATATAGCAAGGGGTTTCCACGGCTCATCAACATCGTATGCGACAATCTCCTGATTTCTGCATTTACCGATGAGATCAGACAGATCAACGCGACCATGGTGAAACGGGTTGTTTCAGACCTTGAAGAAACCTACGGTAAATCAAAATCTTCCGGCGAGATGGGGGTGAAGAGGAAACACCCTCTCCTCCGCCGTGTCATTGTTCCCGCAGGGGTGTTTCTGCTCCTCGCAGGAGGCTTCTGGATGCTCTCTACACGGACAGACCTCGCGATTCGTATCCCAGATACATTTGTACAGGTTACTGGCGCAGTCTCTCAGATCATCGGAGCAGACCCACAGAGAGATTCCGTATCCCCTGAAGGGCCTGCTTCTTCCCCGGTGATGTCACCGGGCGTGCACTCTGTTCCCGCCAAGGAAAAGATCTCCATCATCGAAGAGAAGGGTGAACCATCACTTCCACCCGTGCCACCGACGCTCGTGGAGCCAGAAAAGGAGACTATGGCTGCCATCAGGGTCCACAGGGGAGACACCCTCGCTGAACTGGCGGCTGTGTACTACGGCAGGGTGGATTCCGGGATTCTCGATGCAATCAAACAAGCCAATCCTTCCCTTGAGAACATTGATCTCATCTATGAAGGCCAGGAAATCTTCCTGCCTGACATTGAAACCATGCCACGGGAACTCTTCTCTGTAAGTGTTGCGAGCTATCACTCCATCACCGAGGCAAAGGCAGTGTTTCTCGACCTTCTGGACAGGGGATTCGACGCCACGATCTACCCCTATGTTGACAGCCAGAAGAATCACTGGTACCGGATCACCATCGGGACGTTTTCAAACAGGACTGAGGCGATCCAGTACTCGGAGCATCTGGGGGAAAAAGGATTTCTCTACGCCAAACCGGTCAAGATTCGAATGGAGGAATAGATGGCCCGATTATCCAAGGTGCTCGACAAGCAGGAGTTGAACTACCCCCCTCACAGCGGGATAACGGGGAGACTCGATGATCATCTCTACATGTACCACATGCCCTATTCCTACACCGCGGAACAGATCAGAAAACTCAGGACCCATATCTTCCATACGGCCAAAGAGAGAATCCCCCACGTCATCATGGTCACCAGCGCCCTGCCGGGAGAGGGGAAGAGCGTAATCGCATCAAATCTGGCCATATCGATCGCAAAGGGTGAAGATCAGTACGTGCTGCTCGTTGAGTGCGACCTGAGGAAGCCCTCGCTCTATAAGCTTTTTAAATACCCACCTTCCCAGGGATTGAGCGAGGTCATTCAGGGCAGAGCACGGATTCAGGACTGCCTCATCAAGACCCCCATCGACAAGCTCACCATCCTGCCTGCTGCGAAAGAAGCTCCCGCAAATCCCTCGGAACTTCTCGAATCAAAGAGAACAAGTTCGATCATCACAGAACTCAGCAGACGATACCCAGACCGGTTTGTCATCATCGATACTCCCCCCATTCAGGCAACCGTTGATCCCAAGATCCTTGCAGACCAGGTGGAAGCGATCGTCATGGTTGTACGGCACCGGTACACACGGGAGGATGAGTTCAAGATGGCCATCGATACGCTGCCCAAGAGCAAGATCATCGGGACTGTCCTGAATGCCGTGGATGAGTTGCCGGTGAAAAAGTATAAGTACAACAAATACAAGTATTACAAGCACTATCCCTGATTCCTGTGCACAGAGCAGTCAAGCCAGAAGGTACCATCCCGTCTGTTCACGGCATGGAAGATGTATCCATCACCGCGCGGAGAGTGTTTTCGGGGAAGTGAATCTGTGCTATGCTGTATCCATGGTGAGGCGTATCTTCACCGAACTCCTTCCGCCGAGGTGTCTGGTGTGCGGGTCGCGGGAACCACTGATCAAGGGGGTGTGTTCCCTGTGCCGATCCCAGATACTCCCCATTCCTGAACCGACCTGTGACAGGTGTGGTTCTCCCTGTGGAACCGTCGGGGTCTGCCTCCAGTGTCAGAGTCACCCACCACCGTTTGACAAGATGGTGAGTGCGGCAGTGTTTGACGGTCTGATCAAGGACATCATCCATGTATTCAAGTACAGGAAAGCAACGGTCTACAAGAAATTTCTCGCCCATCTTCTTTTTGATGCCCTCACGCCCCTGAATCTAACGTGCGATGTCCTCACCTTCGTTCCTCTTCACTGGACAAGAATGATCACGAGAGGCTATAACCAGGCAGCTCTCATAGCCCAGGAATTGTCTGGCTATCTGGAGACAGATGTGAGATATGATGTGATCAGGAAAACGAGGAAGACCGCGAGCCAGGTCGGGTTGAAAGGAAGAGACAGAAAGCGCAATATTCATGGAGCCTTTGCTGCTCGGGGCGTTGATGCCAGCTCTGTCATGGTTGTCGATGATGTTATTACCACAGGGCAGACCGCCTATGAAATCTCCAGAGCACTGAAAAATGCAGGTGCCTCTCGCATCGTGTTTGTCAGCATAGGAAGGATCGTATCGTGACAAATGGAAGACCTCGAAGAAAGAAGGATCCGCTCTACCTTGAAGATATAACGCTCACCATTCCCGCTCCAGGGATGGAAGAGAATGAGAACCTATTTCTCTCGAATCTCTTTCTCGGCAGGTATAATGAGGATCAGATCATGGAAATGCTTGAGATTGTCGGTATCACCCCCATTCTTCGGAGAAAGGGGTATCACAATCTCATCGTGAGCATTCTCAGGCAGGACAACTACACCTCACGACTTTTTGTGAACTTCGACACGGTCGTAAAAGAGACCCGCCTCATAGAGCTCATCGTCCGTGAAGGACTATTCAGGCCAAAGCAGCAGTTTCTTGATGGGTATGACTTCTCAAAGGGCCTTTCCATGATGCTCATCGAGTGGCTTGCCCTGCAGGACCCCAGGGCCGTGTTCAGCGAGGATAAACCACGGCTGCCTGGACAGGAGTATCCCGGACTGGGGGGCTTGAAGAATATTTATGATCTCCTCTATCGATTTGTGCGCTCAATGGGCAAGGATGCGATCGTGGATATCCCGGAATATTATCATGCAGCAGTGATTTACTCAAAAATGTATGCGGATATCTATTCTCGGAAGTACTCCTTTTTCTCTCCTGTGGATGCCGGGAAGGTGCAGTCAATGATCAGGGATCTGAATGACAGACCCCTGGCCGATATCTCCTTTGCCATAGCATTCGGTTGTCTTGTGAACCGGAACACGGGGGAGAAGACTCAGTGGAAACCATCGGAGCAGATCTACCCGATCTCGAATACACTCCAGCGATATTTCGAAGATGATCTATACAAGGCGATCGTCAACAAGACAATGGAGGAATCAAGGTTTTCCATAGACTGGGAGAGATACGACACCTTACATTCCCAGGGGATGCTCGATGCACTATAGATTCTCTGTTGTAGGACTCGGGCGGGTTGGGAGATCGATGCTCGACATCCTCTGTGCTGCCGGACATACCCCTGCATGGGTAGTGACAAGCAAAACCGCGCCACCCGGTGTCTTGTCCTATCGAACGATCCCTGAACATCCTGGCCAGACTCAGATAGTCTTCATCGCTGTTCCTGACGCATCTATATCAAAGATAGCCAGGGAGATGGCACAGAAGTGGGGGGGAGACTGCCAAGGAATCTCCTTTTTCCACTTCAGCGGACTCCTTACCTCGGAAGAGTTGTCCTCTCTCACCTCGTTCGGTGCTGAAGGTGCAAGCCTGCACCCCCTTCAGTCCATCACAACCGTGGACCAGGCACGTGATTTGCTGAGGAAGAGCTGGTTTACCATTGAAGGTACCCAAGGGTGCATGAAAATAGCAAGGGAGATCATCTCGTCGATCGGCGCACCCCTCGTGGAGATCACACGGGAGGAAAAGATCTTTTATCACCTCGCTGCCGTCATGGCATCCAATTACCTGGTGACTGTTCTGAGCCTGGCCCAGGATATCATGTCCCGAACAGGTCTTGAGCTCAAGCACCTGATTCCCCTGGTCAGGGGAACCATCTCAAATGTCGAGGTCCAGGGTAGTTCCGCACTGACAGGACCTGTCGCCCGTGGTGACTGGTCAACGGTCGAGGCTCACCTCAAAGGGCTTTCCGAACACTTTCCGGATATCGTAGAGACATACCGGTGTCTGGGAAAGGCGACAGCCATGATCTTGCAGCAGAAATGGCCATGGACATCAGGACTGCACACCAAGATGGTTGACCGAGATGCCCTGGCGGACAAGGTGAGGATGATGAAAAATCGCGGTATGAAAGTGGTTTTTACCAACGGGTGTTTCGATATCATCCATACCGGCCATGTTTCATACCTTTCCAAGGCCCGTACGCTTGGGGACTGCCTTGTCGTGGGAATGAATACGGATGCCTCGGTCGGCAGAATCAAGGGACCGGGCAGACCCATCAATGATCAGATTTCCCGTGCATCCGTACTTGCTGCGCTTGACAGCGTGGACTACATAACACTCTTTGAAGAGGACACCCCGTACGAGCTCATCTCCAGGGTGGTTCCCGATGTGCTCGTGAAAGGAGGGGACTGGAGATCAGAAGATATCGTGGGTGCCGATATCGTGAAATTCTCCGGGGGTGAGGTGTGCACCATTGAGTTCACGCCGGGGTACTCCACCTCAGACCTGATCGGAAAGATTCAGAGAGGCTGAGTGTTCGACCTTAGAATCCGATCGAGAATCGCAGAAGGTATCGTCTGTCGATGCGCTGCCCTGCAAAAGCGCCGATCTCCTCTGCATAGGTCAGCACATCGAGCCGAGCCCCCTTCCCGTCTATGCCCAGCCCACCGGTGAGATACCCCTGATAGAGGCCTGTGCGCAGGCTCAGAATCTGAGCACACCTGAATTCCACCCCGAATCTGATCCGTTTTGCCAGATCATCATCATATTCGATCTGAGAGAAGAGGTCTGTATAGTCGAAGGCCAGGGTCGCCCTGGTGAATCCCAGGTCAAGATCATGACTGATACCAATATCGATATGCTCGTCGAGATCACGGGCATCCCCAAGATCACCGCCGATCATGTTGTTGCCGCTCACCCCGATCCGCGTGTTCTTCACACCGAGTCCGTCAAGTCGGACAATGACACCAGCATCGAGGAGAAAACCGGTGCCGTCATCCAAATCATCCTGTATGAGGTCGTCGAGATCCTTGGAGACAATATCCAGGACCGTGTACTCTTTGTCGAGGCTCTGTCGCCTGATATACTTTACACTTGCCCCGACGAGAACGGTTCCGTTGAAAAGCGGGTGAGCATATCCGACCCCGGCGCCGAAGTCATTGACAACATCGGTGAGGACCTTCGGGTACTGTCTGTCCCTGACTTCAATATCCATGCGTGCGGTACCGATCAGGCAGAAAGCAAATCTCGGCATGGAAAAATGGGGAAACGCATAGAGCCCGAGGTGTGATCTCTCGCCGATATTCTCCCTCAGGAACTGAGCGGTCTCTTGTTCATTGTTGAAGTCCACATCCAAAGCATCACGGTACAGTGAGTAGGTATTCTCGCCGACCTCGATTTCCAAAGGCAGGATAGAGGACCTCCGTGTCTTGATATCAGCAAGACCGGATGGATTGTAGAACAGTGCATTCTCGTCATTGGAGACAGCGACAAATGCACCCCCCATACCCATGGGGCGCACTCCTTTGTAGATATAGGGGTATTCAGTTGCACCGCAGAACTGGAAGCAGACCACTATCAACGCGACAACCAGACACGCTCGTTTCATGAAAGACCTCTTCAGTTGAACCCGAGCAGTTCGTTTGAGATAAACGTGCTCAGCGCCGAACCGGAGAAGTTCTCAATGGCAAGGATAATGTCTTCATCATCAGCACCGGTTCCCAGAACAAGCAGTTCCCGCATGAATGCATCGAATTCTTCTGTAATGTCCTCATCAGCTCCAATTGTCTCGATAAGGGTCAGAACAGCGCTATAGACATCGATGAGATCGCTCCTCAGAGAGGTCAGAATGGCTTCGTGCGTATCCAGATACAGGGCAAGATCGCTCAGAAGAGAGTCAACATCGACACCTTCCGGGAAGACTTCCTTGTAGGCCAGCGTATTGATAGGAATATTTGTTCCCGTCACTTCACCAACACAGAGTCCGATCTGCAGGATGAAATGCAGTGCGGAGGCCATACCCAGCTGAACACTCTGGTCTTCATCGGGATCGACACCCTGTTCTGTTTGAGATGCAATAAGATTTTCCAGGATGGCCTGCGCCTCTTCCAGTGACACGAGCAGATCCTGGATGGTTTCCAGCGTAATGAACCGTGCTTCTTCATTGAACCCAGCCTCAGCTGAGGGTGCGGCTAAAGCAGAATCCGGATAGAGATCACTCGTGATCTCCAGATTCAGCGCGCTTGCAATGATGTCGAAACTGCTTTCCGCATCAGTGTCGACATTCTCGATGACATAGGTGAGATCCACACCTGCCTTCCCCATATACGCGCTGGCCAAAAGGAGTGCAGCCTCGGGTTCAGGGGAGGATGCGTCGTAGTCGTCTGCGAGCAGGGTGATCACCCTGTCGTAGTCGCCATCATCCAGTGCGATTCTCGCTTCCTCGATATCGGCCAGATCGCTGGAGTCATCGCCGAAGGAATCAAGCATGTTCGTGTCACAGCCGCACAGGACCAGGAATGCAATCAGGATATATGCACGATAGAGTTTTTTCATGGTAGTCTCCTTGCGAGGTTCTCTTTGGTCTTTCTCTTCGTATCGGAACCCAGTGGATCTTTATTAACATCACACGATAAGATGTGTAAACTTTTTCAGCCTGGAGATGATGGGGAACGGACATGCAGGAATCTGGAGAGGTAGGCATTGCCATTGCAGAATGTGTCTGCTATACCATCTGGGGATGGATGCAGGATTCGAAGACAATCTCAAGAAGATTCTTGTCAGTTCAACACCGTTCACCAGCGAGATCGGACACTATATCCTCGATTCGGGAGGAAAACGGCTCAGGCCGAGACTTGTCATGCTCATCGGAAACTCGATCGGGCTGGAGGACGAGAATATTCTCCCCCTGGCGTATACCGTGGAGCTCATGCACACTGCAAGCCTGCTGCATGACGATGTGGTGGACGGCACCGAGAGACGACGCTCCATTCCAACAGCGAATCAGGTCTATGGGGATAAGCCGGCCCTCCTTGCAGGTGATTTTATTTCTGCCTCCGCCCTTGATATCATTCTCAGACTCGGGAATCTTCAGATCGCGATCGATATGGCCCAGACCATCAAGAAGATGGCTGAAGGAGAATTGAAGGAACTCGAGCACGCGATGCACTTTCACGATAACCTGGATATCTACCTTGATATCATCTATCTGAAGACCGCCTCGCTGTTCGAGTTCTGTACCCGTGCGCCGGGGTTCCTCGCAGGACTTGACGAAGACGAGATCGACATATTGGGATCCTATGGCAGGGCTATCGGCATGGGGTTCCAGATCGTGGATGACATCATTAATCTCACCCCGAACAGGGGAGATACCAAGGATGCCTATAACGATATTGTAGAGGGGAAGTCAACTCTGCCATTGGTGATCATGTTCAGAGACAATCCCGGGGTGCTCGCCCATCTCGATGGAATGTCCGATCCGTCTCAGAGACAGCAGTTCATACTGTCCCATATCAGTCCCGAGATTCTTGCTTCCAGCAGAGAGGTCGCGAAGGAGTACCTCGACAGCGCTGTTCATGTGATGAAGAATACACGTTTCCTCACCGAGGAACTCGTGCAGATACCGTCTGCAATCATCGGCCAGCTGGAGGAAAGATTCTGATTGTGGTGGATCGATACGGTCTGGTTCAATTTCGTGCCTATTGATTTTTGTATTTTTCAACCCTACGTAATTCTGAAGAATTGTATTGTCAGAGGCTGAGCGAATTGGAATACAAAGATTACTATAAGATCCTGGACGTTGAGAGAAATGCGAGCCAGGATGAGATAAAGAAGAAATACCGGAAACTGGCACGGGATTGCCATCCAGATACCTGTAAGGACGATCCAAACGCTGAGAAGCGTTTCAAGGAGATCAATGAGGCATACGAGGTCCTCAGGGATCCCGAGAAGCGTCAGCGCCACGATGCACTGGGCAGCAACTGGCAGGACGGGCAGAGTTTCAGACCGCCTCCAGGCTTCGAGGATATTTTTTCTGGGGCATCGCGCGGTGCATACGGTCCCAGGCATGGTGGCAGAACATTCTCTTTCGAATTCGGTCCCGGAGCAGGGCATGGAGGATTCTCAGATTTTTTTGAGTCGCTGTTCGGCGATCTCGGAATGCACCAGCAGTCGGCATCACGGAGAAGCTCGTCTTTCAAGGGGAGCGATGCTGAAACTGAGCTTACCATATCGCTGGAGGACGCTCACAGGGGAGCATCCAGAGAGGTGTATATCCAGGGCCTCAACGGTGGAAAGAGATTGAACGTCAAGATCCCATCCGGCGCCCACGACGGGATGAAGATCAGGCTGAGCGGACAGGGTAATGTCGGCCCAGGGGGCTCCGGCGATCTTTACATGAGGCTCAAGATCACACCCCACGCACGGTATAGACTGGAAGGATTTGATATTGTGATGGATCTTCCGCTTTCTCCATGGGATGCGGCACTTGGAACCACCAAGGAGATCGACACACTCGATGGAAAATATGCCCTCAAGATTCCACCCGGTGTGTCCTCCGGTCAGAGGCTGCGTCTCAAGGGAAAGGGTCTGGCCCATAAAGGGGACCTTTTTGTCCAGATCAAAATCGTGATACCGAAAAAACTGAGTCCAGAAGAGAAGAAGCTTTTTACAGAGCTGAAAAAGATATCAGACTTCAGGCCATGAAAAAGCCGGTGTTCAAGAACACCGGCTTTTCCTCTGATAGAATGCACTTTTTAGAATCTTACTGTTTCGCACCTCCCGGTTCATGGCCTTTCACGTCTTTGTGCCCTGTCGGTTTGTAGGTAGTCTCACCTTCAAGAGTCAGGAAAGGCTTGATTTCCTTCATCCGAGCCTCCCCGATTCCCTTTATCTTGATGAGATCATCCAATGACGTGAACGGTCCGTTTGCCTGTCTGAAATCGACGATGTTCTGTGCGACCTTATCACCCACTCCGGGCAGCCATGTGAGCTCTTCCACGGTAGCAGTATTCACATTGATCGTACCGTGTTGTCCCCCGTAAGCCACCATACCACACGCAAGTGTCAAGATCACAACCTCCAAAAACAACAGTCCAAACCTCTTCATAAAACCTCCTCTCGTTTTTTTTCATCTAGGATGCGGATTCTTGTAAAAAAATATACATTCGAGCTGAATA
>JBNGDS010000029.1:0-36367 GCA_049975365.1 Desulfomonilia bacterium
GCCTTGCGGTAGGGTCTCTTCGTCGTGAGGGCATCGTAGACATCCGCAACTGCAACGATCCTTGCCTCCACGGGAATCTCTTCCCCGCACAAGCCAGAAGGATATCCCTTTCCGTCGTACCGTTCATGGTGCGACAGGATGATATTGACTATGATCCCGGACAACCGGGCCTGCCGGGCAACATCAGCACCCCACAGAGGGTGATTGTGCACGATATGGATCTCCGCCTCATCAAGCGGGCCTTCATTATTCAGAATGCTTTCCGCAACACCGATTTTCCCACAGTCATGGAGCCAGCTCCCGTACCTTATGGCAGTAATGATGTGGCTGGGAAGACCGAGCTTGTCTGCGATCAGAAGTGCATACCTGGCTACCCGTTCCGAATGTCCCCTCGTGTACGGGTCCTTGAGTTCAAGGGCGTGCACAAGCGAGCGCATGGTTGCATCATCTCCCCGGACAATTGATTTGATCAGACGATACCGCTTCGAGGAATCTTCCACCAGGCTGACCAGCTGGGAATTTTCCCACGGCTTCACGATGAACCTGAAAACTTCGACCCTGTTGATGGCCTCCAGCGCTGTCTCCAGATCCGCGAATCCTGTCATGAGGATCCTCACCGTGTCTGGCGAGAGAATCTTGACCTTTGACAGGAGATCGATTCCCCTCATCCCGGGCATATGGTTGTCGGCAACCATTACTGCAATTTCACACGTACGGATCAGGTCAAGCGCTTCCCCGGCATCTTCAGCAGTGAGAATCTCGATGCCCCTCTCTGCAAAGATGGAGGAGATGACATCGAGGACCTGTGATTCATCATCAACAAAGAGAATGTGTTCTGCCATGCTACCAGTATTCTTCGTCTCTTGTGCGGAAAAATATTAACCTGTTGCCTGGTGATCCTTCGGATTCATGCAATCCATCACTTACATGTTTCACAAATTGGCCGACGCGGCAACCGTTCATCTCGTTCACCGGGAAGGAATCATAGAGACGACAGGATTCCCAGGGCATGATTCCCCGGCGCCAGTGCCCAGGCATCCCTGATGGCAGGAAAGACTATGGTGGATATGACCAGGTGTGTGTGATAGAGGTACACAATGCCCGATATCGGAGATGTTGTTCTCATCTATATCCAGAATAAAGCCTCGGCGTACGCGAGGATAGAGGGAATCGAGCCGGATATCAAGCCCAGGTGGTACCAGGTACGCCTGCTCTTCCTCGGATTTCCTCCCCAGGAGACCACCTGGATCCTCAAAAAAGAGTACCTGGATGGATCCCCGTTCACCATGAAAGATATCCCCATCCAGATCACCTCCCTGGACAAACCCGGTTCATACCGGAAGACAACAAGAATAAAAAATGACCAGGATATATCCGGTGGTGAGGTGATCTCCATGGATGCAATCCGGGCAAAAAAACACAAAAAAGATCATACCAAGGAATGATCTTTCCATTCTCTTCTGCATGCTCATGGAAAATCCATTTTTATTCGTGTTCACAGGCCGATCACCAACACGCAAGAGAATGGGATGACAATCACGGAGAAAGTGTGCTATATCCGCTCACGGGAGATTTAGGGCACTCCACAGGTGTAAAGGCAGTGTTCAGCAGGATTTCCCTGCACCACAGCTATCTGGAATCATTATTTTTTTACATGAAATTCAACAGGATTGCCCGGAACAGGAACAGGGTGTTCCTCCACAGATGCGATCTATGAGGCACTGGCACAGGAATTCTTCATTCCAGTAGTGGACGCATGGCACATACACCTCGTGATCGGGTCTTGTCATTACTGGTGCACCGTGGACGAGAGAGTCTGGTACAGCGTGTCTGTCCACGGTCTCAACCGAGGAAAATAGCCTCTTGAGAGGAACCCGGCACCCCTGGTGCATATTAAAGTCGCACCTCTGGATTGCCGATAGTCTATAGGAAGGTGAACTATGGCGAACGAGCGCATTGGCGATCAACTGGTTAAGAACGCACTCATTACTCCTGACCAGCTTCTTGAGGCCCAAAAGGCACAGAAAGTCTCGGGAACCAGGCTGGGCTCACAGCTCGTGAAGCTCGGACATATCTCTGAAGAGCAACTGGTTGAATTTCTCGGCAAGCAGTACCACCTCCCCTCGGTGATCCTGAAGAACCTCAATCCATCTCCTGAAATAGTCAAGCTCATACCCCTCAACGTGGTCCAGAAGTACAATGCCATCCCCTTCGAACGCAATGGGTCGACCCTGAAAGTCGCCATGACCGACCCGACAAATATCTTTGCGGTAGATGATTTGAAATTCCTCACCGGATACACGATCGATGTGTATGTCACCTCTGAGGAATCACTGAAATGGGCCATAGACAACTTCTATGACCAGAGTGCATCGCTGGACGAGGCCCTCGGCGACATGGAGGATTTCGGGGGCTCCGTAGAGATAGCCCTTGAAGGCGAAGAGGTCGCGGTAGGCGACCTGGAGAAAGAGGCAGATCAGGCCCCGGTCATCAAACTGGTGAACCTGACGCTGGTTGATGCCATCAAGAAGGGGGCCAGTGATGTTCACATAGAACCTTATGAAAAATACATGCGGATCAGGTTCCGTCTCGATGGACTCCTCTACGAGGCCATGAGACCGCCGCTTCGACTGAAGAATGCTCTCGTCTCCCGTATCAAGATCATGGCAAAGCTCGACATTGCAGAGCGCAGACTGCCCCAAGACGGGAGAATCAAACTGAGAATCCAGGGTGGCAAGGAGGTGGAATTCCGGGTTTCGGTACTCCCTACCCTCTACGGTGAGAAGGTCGTTATGAGAATTCTCGACAAATCCACCCTCCAGCTGGATATGACCAAGCTCGGATTTGAAGAGGAGGCCCTGCACAGATTCAAGGAAGCGATCTACAAACCCTGGGGTATGGTCCTGGTCACCGGGCCTACCGGATCGGGGAAGACCACCACGCTGTATTCAGCCCTCTCGGAGCTCAACAAGGTCGACAGCAACATCTCCACGGCTGAAGACCCTGTGGAGTTCAACCTGGCAGGGGTCAACCAGGTCCAGATGCATGAAGAGATCGGGCTCACCTTCGCGTCATCACTTCGATCTTTCCTGAGGCAGGACCCGGACATCATCCTCGTTGGCGAGATCCGTGACTTCGAGACAGCGGAAATCGGCATCAAGGCGGCCCTCACCGGTCACCTCGTGCTGTCCACGCTCCACACAAACGATGCGCCGTCCACGGTGAACAGACTGCTCAATATGGGCGTCGAACCGTTCCTGGTGGCATCCTCGGTCAACCTCATCGTTGCCCAGAGGCTTGCACGAAAGGTCTGTACTCAGTGCAAAACCAGGGATGACATTTCACCCGAGACCCTTATCCAGATGGGCATGGACCCTGATCTTGCAGGAAAGATGGAATGTCTCATCGGGACAGGGTGTTCGAACTGCGGGAATACCGGATACAAAGGCAGAATCGCACTGTATGAAGTCATGCCTGTCACAGAGGAAATAAAGGAACTGATTCTCATGGGTGCCTCTGCAACCGAAATCAAGAACGCTGCTATCTCTAAGGGGATGAAAACCCTGCGCCAGAGCGGACTCACCAAGGTTGCCGAGGGAGTAACGTCCGTTGCAGAAATCTTGAGAACTACCATGGCTGACTGACAAGGAGGTAGCCTTTGGAACAAAGTATCTATGATCTCCTCAGGGTAATGGTTGAGAAAGGGGCCTCTGACCTTCACATAACCACCGGCTCGCCCCCGCAGATTCGCGTCAGGGGACAGCTCTATCCGATGGATCAGCCTGTATTGGAGCCAAAATCGACCCGGGAGCTTCTCTATTCAGTCCTCACCGAGGCCCAGAAGCACAAGTTTGAAGAGGAGCAGGAACTCGACCTGTCCTTCGGCATCAAAGGTGTCGCTCGTTTCCGTGCAAACATCTTCATCCAGAGGGGTGCGCTCGCAGGGGTCTTCCGAATGATCCCCTATGAAATCCTGTCCCTCGACACACTGGGGCTCCCTCACAACGTCGGGAATCTCACCGGCCTGCCTCGAGGTCTCATCCTGGTGACTGGACCCACAGGCTGCGGGAAATCTACAACACTCGCCGCATTTCTCGACAAGATAAACAACGAGCGGCATGATCACATCGTGACCATAGAGGATCCCATTGAGTTCGTGCACAAGCACAAGGGGTGCATCGTCAATCAGAGGGAGATCGGTGCGGACACGAAAAGTTTCAAGAACGCACTGAAATACATCCTCCGGCAGGACCCTGACGTGGTGTTCATCGGTGAGATGCGTGACCTTGAAACCATGCAGGCTGCCCTGACCATTGCAGAAACAGGGCACCTGGTTTTTGCAACTCTGCACACGAATTCGGCGGTGCAGACCGTGAACCGTATCGTGGATGCATTTCCCGCACACCAGCAGTCACAGATCCGTGCCCAGCTCGCCTTTGTCCTCGAGGCGGTCATTGCACAGCAGCTCATTCCGAGACTCGATGGCAAAGGGAGAGTCCTTGCATCGGAGTTCATGATCTCTACACCCGCTATCAGAAACCTTGTCCGGGAAGACAAGATCCACCAGATCTATTCGCAGATGCAGGTCGGACAGATGAAGCACGGAATGCAGACCATGAACCAGGCACTCCACAGTCTCTTTGCCCGAAAGCTCATCTCGTTTGATGACGCGATCGGCAGGTCCATCGATCCCGAAGAGCTCAGACAGATGATCTCATCGCCGGCCCAGCAGAAGACAGGGGTAAATCTACGAGAGAGGAGATAACTCATGGCAGTTTTTGTATGGGAAGGCAGACTCGCAAACGGGAGCATACGCAAAGGAGAAATCGAGGCCGAAAACAAGGCCGCTGCGGGCATGATCCTGAAGCGACAGAAGATACTGCCGACGAAGATAAAATCAAAGCCCAAGCAGATCACCATCTTCGAACAGAAGGTCAAGACAAAGGATATCGTGATCTTCACCCGACAGTTCTCCACCATGATCAACGCTGGTCTGCCACTGGTCCAGTGTCTCGACATTCTTTCGAGTCAGCAGCCGAATCCCACCTTCAAGAAGGTACTGGCCCAGATCAAACAGGATGTGGAGGGGGGCAGCACCTTTGCCGATGCCCTGGCCAGACACCCCAAGGTTTTCGACAACCTCTACTTGAACCTCGTTGCAGCCGGTGAGCTCGGAGGTGTCCTGGACACTGTTCTCAACAGACTCGCCGTGTACATGGAAAAGAACGAGGCTCTGAAGAACAAGGTGAAGAGCGCGATGACCTACCCGATCATCGTTCTGTGCGTTGCATTCGGTGTGGTTGCGGTGCTCATGATTTTCGTCATCCCCACCTTTCAGGATCTGTTCAATCAGTTCGGCTCAGCTCTTCCTGGCCCCACCCAGATCGTTGTTGACATGAGCAACTTCTTCCGCACCAGCTGGTACGTGATGGTCGCGGTCATCATCGCCATCATAGTGGGGTTCAAGTATGCGAGAAAACATGAGAAGGGGAGATACTACATCGATTCCATGGCCCTGAAGCTGCCGATATTCGGGCCGCTCATCCGCAAGGTTGCCGTGGCGAAGTTCACCAGGACCCTGGGGACCATGATCTCGTCAGGTGTTCCCATCATGGACGGTCTAGAAATCACATCGAAGACCGCGGGGAACGTGATCGTCGAGAATGCCATCAGGGCGGTGAGAACATCGATCAGTGAAGGAAAATCGATGTCAGAGCCCCTGGAAGAAACAGGCATCTTCCCCGGTATGGTGGTGCAGATGATCGCCGTGGGAGAGGCAACGGGCGCCATGGACCAGATGCTTTCAAAAATCGCCGACTTCTACGACGAAGAGGTCGATACCGCGGTCGCGGCCCTCACCTCGGCCCTGGAACCCATGCTCATGGTATTCCTCGGGGGCATCATCGGATTTGTCGTGGTGGCAATGTACCTGCCGATATTCAGGATGGCCAGCGCGGTCTAGTATCCTGCCGTCAATAGTGAACACACGGCCCGGAAGCGGCGAACGCCCTTCCGGGCCTTTCTTTTTTTCTTGTTGCTCACCCAAGGGATCCACCTGTATTGACGCAGCGGAAAAGGTGTTTATTATATGTATGGAAAGCGAGTGGAACGTGTCTGTGCTTTGAAGGAGGTTCAATGATCCGCCTGATCGCAAAAACGCTCAAGGTTCTCAATTCCGATGCAGAGCCATACCAGATTAGCCTTGCCCTGTGTTTCGCCATGATCGCGGGGTTCACCCCTCTAATGAGCCTGCACAATGTCATCGTGCTGCTGCTGGTCCTCCTGATCAGGGTGAATCTCTCGAGTTTCATCCTCGGGCTTGCTGCATTCACGGCTATCGCCTATCTGCTCGATCCCCTCTTCCACCTGACGGGTCTCGCCATCCTCACCGCAGAACCTCTGGAAAACCTCTGGACATCTCTGTACAACATCACCCTCTTCAGGATCGAGCGCTTCTACAACACGATTCAGATGGGAAGCCTCGTCATCTCCCTGGTGCTGTTCCTGCCTGCGTATTTTGTGTTCACATTCCTCATTCTCCGCTACCGCGCCTCGGTCCTGGCATGGGTTCGGAAATCCAGGATCGCCCAGATCATCAAGGTGAGCAAACTCTACAAGACCTATGAATCCTTGAAATTTTTAGGAGATACCCCATGAAAAGGATCCGGTGGCAGGGCCTTGGTGCATTCCTCCTCATTATTGTAGTCATTGGCTGTTTCTGGTACCTCCTGGCCGACAGTCTCATCAAGAGATCCATCGAGAAGACGGGATCTCTCATCGTGGGGGCGGAAGTCAATGTAGGCAGTGCAGATCTCACCCTGATGCCCCTGGGTGTCAAGATTCACGACCTTCAGGTCACCGACCCGGAAGAGCCCACGAAAAATGCCGTCCAGGTCGCTCAGATCGCCTTCTCCGTGAGCACCGGGGACCTCTTCCTGAGAAAACTCATCATCGAGAAAATGGGGATCGACGGTGTGGAACTGGGGACCCAGCGCGAACGGCCGGGGTTTGTCCGCACGAAGGTGAAAGAGGAGATCGAGGAGGAAGAGGAGCCGAAATTCCTTGGGTTTACCCTGCCGAGTTTTTCCAGGGATGATATCCTGAAAGTCCTCGAGAAGGAGGATCTCCAGACTGCCAGTCTCATCAGTTCAGTTCAGCAGGATGCCCGGGTCCGCACAGAATTCTGGCAGAACCGCCTGGAAGAACTGCCGAACAAGGAGAAGATCGAACAGTACAGGGAACGCATCGAGAAGCTCAAGGGGACCAAGCGTGGAGACGTGCAGGGGATGCTCTCTGCCGCGACGGAAATCAGGACCCTGCAGAATGATATCCAGTCGGATATCGATCTGTTGAAGTCAACGAAGCAGGATTTCTCTCAGGAACTCGATGGCTTGAAGAACCGGATCAGCGAGGCCCTGAAGGCGCCGCTCGAAGACGCCAGGAAGCTCGCTCAGAAATATGGCCCGACATCGGAGGGGATCGGAAACGTGAGCGGGCTCATATTCGGGCCGCGGGTCAAGACATGGGTGGACAGGTCTTTGTGGTGGTATCAGAGAATCACCCCCTATCTGGAGCGGGTGCGAGAGAAGCAGACAGGGAAGAAGGTGAGCAAACCTCTGCGGGCAAAGGGGCTCGATGTTCATTTCAGGGAATTCAATCCAAAGCCGGATTTCCTCATCCAGTCAACCACGGCCTCTGTCAATCTCGCTCAGGGACTCGTGACCGGGACCATAACAAACATCACCACCGAACAGGACATCCTGGGCCTGCCGTGTTCATTTTCCTTTTCCGGTGAAGAACTCAAACAGCTCGAGCGCCTGAGCCTTTCCGGAAAACTCGACCACATCGATCCTTCCCAATCCAAGGATGAGATCGAGCTCACGGCCACAGGGTATCCTCTGGAATCATTGAAACTGGGGTCTGAACAGCTGGACCTGGCCCTGGAAAAGGCCCTCGTTGACCTGAACCTGAATGCCACTTCGATCGAGGACTCTCTGAAGGCCAGCATCGGTGCGAGGGCCAGATCCGCCAGGTTTGTCCTTCTGCCTCCCCAGGAACAGGCGATGATCTACGAATCGCTGGCAAAGGCCTTCTCCTCCGTGAATGATTTTTCTCTGTCTGCAGATATAGCCGGTACCCTGGAGAACTACGACATCAGCATCTCCTCTGATCTTGACAGGGTCATACAGCGTGTACTAGGAGACGTTGCCAGGGAACTCACCACGAAATTCCAGGCGGACATGATCAAGGAGATCCACGCCAGGTTCGATGAGCAGCTCTCGGCATTGAATCAGCAGACTCAGGGGCTTTCCCAGGTCGACGGCGAACTGGCGACGCGCCTGACCATGGCACAGGACCTCCTGAAGAACGATCTCTTCAAGAGCGTCAAGCCAGGAGTCAAGCTCCCGTTCTGAGATCCCGTTTAGATCACCCATCCACGATGAAAGGCAGGAAGAAGAGTTGAGTATGGTTCTTGCGTTATGTTCACGAAAAGAGTATGTTCACAAAAAATGAACAATCATAAATCGTGAACAATGGGTCTGACTATGACTGCCGAGGAACCGGAATATGAGATCCTGAAGAATGCTGCAAAAGCCTGTGAACGGGTAACCGGAACGCAGGTAAAGATCAGGTATGCGGTAAAGGCGGCTCAAAGAGCCGATGCTGTCCTCACCATTCATCATCACAATGTAAAGATAGTCCTTGATGCTGAGGTGAAGAACAGGATCACAACGGTCAATGCCTTGCTGCCCCTCATGCAGGCAAGGGATGATCCGGGAAAATTTATCCTTGTTACTCCGCAGGTGAAGGACCATATGGCCGAGAAACTTCGTGCCAATGGCATTCAGTTCATAGACGAAGCCGGGAATGTATATGTAGACCAGCCTCATCTGTTTCTCTTTGTGAGGGGAAATAAGAACCCGGCTCTCAGGAAGCCACCCATGGTGGGCAGGACATTCAAGCAGACAGGCCTGCAGGTGTTGTTCCTTCTCTTGTGCAATCGAGACCTCGTGAACAAGCCCTACAGGACAATTGCCACCGAAGCAGGGGTTGCCCTTGGCATGGTGGATAGGATCATGCAGGAACTGAAAGATCTTGGTTTCCTGGTAGAGATGGGCACGAGGAGAAATAGGCAGGCCCGATTGGTCAAGAAAGATGCCCTCCTGGAGAGATGGATTACAGGATTTACTGAGCAGCTACGCCCCAAACTGATCCATGGCAGGTACAAAGGTGATCCAGGCTGGTGGAATAATGTAGTCCTTGATCCTGCAACCGCTCTGTGGGGGGGAGAGGTCGCCGCAGCAAAGCTCACCAAGCATCTCAAACCCCAAGACGTGGTACTCTACGTAGATAAACAGAAACCCAATGATATCCTGTTGAAAAATAAGCTCAGGAAAGACCCATTAGGAGAGGTCACGCTCCTCTATCGTTTCTGGGACCCGGATGTCATTCCCCCGAATCAGGACATGGTTCCACCCGTGCTAGTCTATGCGGATCTGATGGCCACAGGGGAACAGAGGAACCTGGAAACAGCCCGGATGGTTTATGACCGATATATCGTTCAACTTATCGGGGAAGATTGATCCACTTCTTTCTGAAGTACTCAGCCTGGTGAGCCGGGAAGCAGCAAGACTAAATATCCCTTTCTTCATTGTCGGGGCAATGGCCCGGGATATTGTTCTTGAGCACTGCTACAAACTCCCTCCACGAAGAAGCACTCGTGATCTGGATATCGGTGTGGAGGTTGCCGGGTGGGAAGAATACGAGAAACTCACTCAGGCTCTTATCTCTACAGGGAAGTTCGAGAGAGCAAGGGAACCAAACGCGCTGATGCATGGGGAGTTCAAGGTGGACATCGTGCCCTTTGGAGGTGTGAGTCCTGATCAAAAGACGATCAGCTGGCCTCCCGAACATGCTGTGGTCATGAGCATCCTTGGCTTCAAAGAGGCGTACGATACTTCTCTCCTGATACGGATACATGATGCTCCTGTCCTTGAGGTGAGAGTGCCCACTGTACCGGGTATGGCATTGATGAAGATCATCTCCTGGAGTGACCGGTACCCGGAGAGGCCCAAGGATGCCGTGGACCTGCTCTTTCTGATGGAGCATTATGCCTCTGCAGGCAATGAGGACCGATTGTATGGAGAGGAAGCCCGTTTCATGGAAAAGGAAGGGTTTGACATTGATCTGGCTGCCATCAGGCTTCTCGGCCACGACATGGCCATCATGGCGACAGAGATGACGAGAGAGTTGGTAAAGGGAATATTATCAAGGGAATTGGATGATGAGCACCATCGCCACCTTCTCATACGGGATATGATTGGTTCATCCTTCTGGACAAGAGAGCGGGTTGATATTATCCGTGAGAAGCTGAAAAGGCTGCGGCAGGGATTTGAGGAATGTCTGAACGAGGCTAATGAATGACGGTCGAGGAACCCATCCGGATCAGCAAACATCTCCTCTGATCTTGACAGGGTCATACAGCGTGTACTAGGAGACGTTGCCAGGGAACTCACCACGAAATTCCAGGCGGACATGATCAAGGAGATCCACGCCAGGTTCGATGAGCAGCTCTCGGCATTGAATCAGCAGACTCAGGGGCTTTCCCAGGTCGACGGCGAACTGGCGACGCGCCTGACCATGGCACAGGACCTCCTGAAGAACGATCTCTTCAAGAGCGTCAAGCCAGGAGTCAAGCTCCCGTTCTGAGATCCCGTTTAGATCACCCATCCACGATGAAAGGCAGAAGGATTCCAGTATGAGTATCTATGAAGTCACAATGTTGGTCTGTTTCGGCTCGGCATGGCCTGCATCCATCTACAAATCCTACACGTCACGGACATCCCGGGGAAAGAGCATCCTGTTCCTCTGCATCGTGTTCATCGGCTATGTGGCGGGCGTCTTTCACAAGGTTTTCTATAACCTCGACTGGGTCGTGTTCCTCTACGCGCTCAATGGGTTCATGATCCTGATCGACATGCTCCTGTACCTCAGAAACATGGCGCTGGATCGGAAGCTAGTCGTCTAACCCCCGATTCCTGTTCAGGACAAGATCCCGATAGTTCGTCAGGTGAACCTGACGCCGGCGCAGCGTGTCCCGGACTTCTCCTGAAAGAAGACCGTCCAGTTCCTTCTCCCTCCAGGCATCGCCACCCCGTGCCGGATGCACGACAAGCTCACAGGTGTGATGACCGATCTGTGAGAAGGTGTGAACTCCCTCGAGGACCTGTGTGCAGAACATGATCCCCCTGCCTCTCAGCGTTGCTTCCATCTGAGCGTAGATGCGCCGGTCAAACGGGATAGGGTCACGGCTCAGGAGCCGATACCCCGTTCTGCTGAAGCGCATGGCCGGTATCCGGTAGTCCTGCATGAGGTCCACGAGCAGGGAAAAGACCGGCCAGAATCCATGAACGTGGTGGTGGGTATCGAGATGGGTCGGGGTGAGGCCATATGACATGAATCCCTCGATCTGACGGCGTGCCTCATCCCTGCAGGTCTCAGACAGTTCACCATGTTCAAGGCGGGCCATGAGTTCTTCCCGGGAAAAGCGTTCTCTCCCCGGAGAGCTCCACCCAAGCTGGCCATCCAGGTTGATGTGGACACCCACGTGGGTGAGGCGGATACGCTCAAGAGAGCGACAGGCATCCTCCGTACAGGGGGCACCCACCAGCACCGATGCATCTGAAATCACCCCTGCAGCGAGCCCCTCGATGATGCCCTCGTTCACCTCGGGGCTCATCCCCAGATCATCGGCATTGATTACGAGTACGGCGCTCATTCATCCCGGTGCCAGTACAACCTCACGAACTTTTCTTCATCTGAATACTTGAGTTCCAGATTCCCGCTGTAGGCCCGAAAGACCGCATCCCCGATATGCCGCGCCAGATGGTCGTCTGTCAATCTCACGAGAATTTTTTCCTTGTTCTGCTTGAGTTCAATGACCCGTTTCAGGGGTGTGCGCTCCTTCGCCTCGATGATGATATTCTGGATCAGATTCAGTATTTCACCTTTGTGCTTCTTTAGATAGCTGCCGGAAAGGAATACCTCCCCGGCCGGGAAATCATCCCGAATCCTCCTGCAGGCAGGACAGAGAAACGGCTCACCGCGAGTCACTTTTTTTTCAGGCCACACCCATCTCCCTTGCAGGTACACGGCTGCACAATCAGGGCAATACGTCCCCTCGGAATACTTCCGTCCCTCATCGTATGGATCATGTCCCTTTTCTTTGATACATCTGTCTATTCTCATACGTCCTCCCAATATCTATGTTAGCGCCAACCACACAAAAGACAAGATCCTATCGAAGATGTTATTTTTCTTTGAAAATCAATGTGTTGGATATTCCGGCAGGGGCAGAGAGAGTGAGGGTCAGGGTCCCCGGACCCGAGCCTGAGTGCATCAGGAGGAGATAGATATTGATTCGCTGACCAGGGTCTTTTGTCTCCCCTCTTCCTCGATGACCAGGTGCCCTTCCATGGTCAGGCCCTCTACGGTGCACGGGGAGCCCTCTTCGGTGGTAAGGAGGTAGTCTCGTAGCCGACCATGTGTGAGAAATGCCTCCCGGACCCGGGCAAACCCCTGGGTTCTGAACAGGGAGAACCACGTATCCAGACTCCGGAGAACGCGGGACACGACCATATGCAGATCAAGTTCAGCCCCGCTCACTTCCCTGAGCGAACATGCCCGTTTTCGGATGTCATCGGGCCAGGTGAGCTGATTGACATTGATCCCTATTCCGATGGCAGTGATGACCTGGCGGGATTCACAGAGTATTCCGCAGATCTTTCTGCCGTGGACGATGAGATCATTCGGCCATTTGATCTCAACCCTGTGCCCCTGGATCAGGGCAGACAACGCCTCCTGAAGGGCCACCCCGGCCAGGACAGGATAGCGTTGATCCGGCTTGCCGACGGTGAGGGTCATGTAGATATTCGAACCTGGAGGGGAATACCATCCCCTGCTCTTCCTGCCCCTGCCGGAGGTCTGTTCACGAGCCAGGACGAGGAGCCCAGGCCTTCCCATGGAGAGGGAATAGGTGTTTGTCGAGTCCACGCTGGCGAGCTCGACAACCTCCTGAACGAGCTCACAGGGCAGATCGCGTATCATCACCCCTCGAGGAGTGTATGCGCCCTCTGAAGACTCTTCAGCTCAAAATCGAGTGCATCCCTGAGGCGCATCTGCTCTTCAACAACCTCTTTCTTCGCCTTTTCGATGAAGTTCGTGTTGGAGAGTTTTTTCTGTTTCTCCGTGAGTTCCTTGAGAATCTTTGTAATCTGCTTGTCCAGGCGATCCATTTCTTTTTCGATATCAACGACTCCCTCGAGGGGGACATAGACCTCGAGTCCCTTTCTGACAGCCAGTGCGCATTTCCTGGGCCGCTGCGACTCATCGGCGATGAACCGGATATCACCCACCCGGGCAAGTTCCTGGATGTACACGCTGTACCGGCTGAGCAGCCCCTGGATCTCTGTGGAGCTCACCCTGATGACCACATCCAGCAGAACGGATGGGGAAATGCCGGTTTCCCCCCTGATGCTCCGCACGCCCGATATCACCTCGATGATGTACTCCATGAGCTCGGCATCCGAGGGGTAGTCGAATTCTTTTCTCTCGGTGGGGTAGCCGGTGATCACGATTGATGTTTCCCCCTGCCGCGGCAGACACTGCCAGATTTCCTCGGTGACGTAGGGGATGATCGGGTGCAGGAGTTCCAGTGTTGTCTTGAACACGGTGTAGAGCACCCACCTGGCTGACGTTGCCTTCTCCCCTGAAAGCATGGGCTTCGACAGCTCGATGTACCAGTCGCAGAATACATGCCAGGTAAACTGGTAGAGAATATCTGCAGCTTCGTTGAACCGGTACTCGTCCAGTGCTGAACGGGCACTGGTAATGGTCTTGTTCAGCTCGGTGAGGATCCACTTGTCCGCGATAGTCAACTGGTCTGGTTCAACCCGATCCCGGTCGGGGTCGAACCCCTCGATGTTCGCGAGCACGAATCTCCCGGCATTCCATATCTTGTTGATGAAGAACCGATACCCCTGAATCCGCTTGTCGCTGATCCGCACGTCCCTGCCCATAGCGGCAAACGCGGTCAGGGCAAAGCGAAAGGCATCCGCACCATACCTGTCCATCTCGATGATGGGATCAACGATGTTTCCCTTTGACTTGCTCATCTTCTGACCTTGCTCGTCTCGAACCAGTGCATGGAGGTACACGTCTCTGAACGGCACATCTCCCATGAATTTGATGCCGAGCATCATCATCCTGGCAACCCAGAAGAAGAGGATGTCGAAGCCCGTTACCAGTACATCCGTGGGGTAGAACGTTTTCAGCGTGGAGGTGTGTTCGGGCCAGCCCATGGTGGAGAACGGCCAGAGCCCCGAGGAGAACCATGTGTCGAGCACATCGGTCTCCTGGCGGAGTCTCTCGGACGAGCACCTGGTGCACTGGGTCGGCTCGGTTTCGCTCACGATAACCTCTTCGCAGTCCAGGCAGTACCATGCCGGTATCCTGTGCCCCCACCAGATCTGTCTCGAGATGCACCAGTCCCGTATATTGTTCATCCACTCGTAGTAGACCTTTTCCCACTGTTTGGGGACGATCCGCGTCCGGGAGTCTTCAACGGCCTTGATCGCTTCTTCGGCCAATGGTTTCGCCTTCACGAACCACTGCTTGGAGAGGTAGGGTTCGATCACACTCTTGCACCGGTAGCACTTCCCCACCGGAACCCTGTAGGGGGTCTTGTCCACGAGATACCCCTGGTCCTGAAGGTCTTGCTCGAGGGCTTTTCTGCAAGCAAAGCGGTCCATCCCCTTGTAGGGGCCTGCATTCTCGTTCATGAACCCTGATTCGTCCAGGATGACCACGACGTCGAGATTGTGGCGGAGGCTCATCTCGTAGTCGTTGAGATCATGGGCAGGGGTGATCTTCACCGCCCCGGTACCGAACTCCTTGTCCACCACGTGGTCCGCAATTACCGGGATGCGCCGGTTCATGACAGGGAGAATGACGTCCTTGCCCACCAGATCGGTATAGCGTTCATCGGATGGATTGACCGCGACACAGGTGTCACCCAGCATGGTTTCCGGCCTGGTTGTGGCAACGACGACTTCACCTGTGCCCTCGGCAAATGGATACCTGATGTGCCAGAGATACCCATCCTCATCCTCGTGTTCCACTTCGAGATCGGAGAGCGCGCTGTGGCATCGCGGGCACCAGTTCACGATGTAGTCACTGCGGTAGATCAGGCCTTCTTCATACAGCGAGACAAAGACCTTCTTCACAGCATTTGACAGGCCTTCATCCATGGTGAACCGTGTCCGCTCCCAGTCACAGGAGGCCCCCAGACGCTTGAGCTGGGTAATGATGAGATCTCCGTGCTTTTCCCGCCACTTCCACACCTCGTCGATAAAGGCCTCCCTTCCCAGGTCGTGCCGCGAGGTGCCCTTTTCCGCCAGGTACTTTTCCACCACGTTCTGGGTGGCGATCCCGGCATGGTCTGTGCCGGGCATCCACAAGGCATTGTATCCGTCCATGCGCTTGTACCGGATCAGGATATCCTGCAGCGTGTTGTTGAGGGCATGGCCCATGTGGAGAACACCGGTAACGTTCGGAGGCGGAATGACGATCGTATAGGGATTCCTGGTCCCATCGTTCTCATTGGCATGAAAATAGTTCTGCTCGAGCCAGAAATCGTACCACTTCTGTTCGATATCTTTCGGATCGTACTCTCTCTCCAGCATCTTCTGAGCTCCTCATAGACGAAGTGGCATGTTCATAGCATGAAAAGATCCGAAAGGCAAAACAAGGATCTGCCCGCAGACAGGTCCCATCCGGTTTTTCCCTGTCTTTCATGTTCCCTGTGGAACACCTGAGATGGGTGCGTGGGTACCCGCTATGGAAATCTCACCCGAGATGAATTTAATCTGCCCGGCAGGACAGGTCTCCGGCCCCTGGGAACAGCGCCGAAAGGAGGACGACTGGTTACGAATCGAGTTTCTTCAGCTTCGCGATCTCTTCCCGGATCACCTTCTCGACAATATCCGGCAGCTGTTCACGGGTTGTGGCCATGATCTCCTTGACCAGCTCTGCGATGAGCGGGTTGATCGTCTGCCTGAGGATTTCGGGCATCTGGGTCTTCAGTTCTTCCAACGCCTGATCGAACACGAGATCACGCTTGGCCGCCTCCACCTGTTCCGGGGCGACACTGATCTCCGAAGGTTCCTCTTCAGAACCTTCCCCGTGGGGCAGCAGCTCTTTCGCCGTCTCCCTGATGATCTCCATCTTCTCGTGGTCGGCTGCCGCAGCGTGCTCCATGGGTTCTTCTCCGGAGGGTTCCTGTTCCGCCTGGGCAGCTGTCTCTCTCCCCTCCAGGACAGACAGATCGACCTTTTCTTCCTCTGGACTGGGTTCTTCCTGGGGCATCTCCTGTGCTTCCCGGGTCTCAGGAGACAGCGCAGCCTCTTCATTGGAGGAGAGCTTCACATCAACATCGATCTTCTCCGCATCCTGTTCGAGTTCATCAACTGAAACATCGTAGTCCATGGAGATCTCCTTGCCCAGATCAAAAGAATCAGGCTCGGTGACCTTGCGGGGAAAATGCTGCTGCTCCTTTACCGGTTCCTCGGGGGCTTTGCCCTCTTCGAGAAGATCAGTGAGATCGATGATATCGTCATCGCCCAACATCTTGTCTTCCGAGTTATCCATCTTTGCCTTCTCCTTTTTCGGAGCACCCTGCTCTGACTACTCCTGTCTAGTTTTTCATGATCGGCTGACCGGTTGATTCCTTTACACTCATCCACAACGGGCCGTCGATGTCCACCTTTTTTCTCCCCTGTGTACACAGGGCATTCGGGATGTGGACATACATGTTGTTCCACAGCCCGATGAGCATGTCGGTCTTGCCGCACATGCCTGCGTGGACCGCCATCTGCGCCAGGAACCCGCAGAAGATGGAATCAGATGCATTGGCGACCACACTCCTGATCACGTAGCTCGGATCGATGTATTTGAGGTTGATGGGAATCCCTTTCCCCTTGAAATAATTTTCGATCCTGTCCCTGAGAAAGATCCCGATGTCGCCTTTCTTCACATTTCCCGAGGCGTCCTTCTCCTCGGGCATCTCTTCGAAGAACTTCTGCCCCGCACCTTCCGCCACCACAATCACCGCATGCCCTCTGCCGAGCATCCTCTGTTCAAGGGTTGCGAGAAACCCCTTTTCGCCATCCAGGTCGAATTCCTCCTCCGGCACCAGGACAAAGTTTGCATCTCGAGACGCGAGGGCGGCATTCGCGGCGATGAATCCAGAGTCCCTTCCCATGACTTTCACCATCCCGATGCCGTTCGGTGCCCCCTTGGCCTCCACGTGTGCGCACTGAATGACCTTCCGCGCCTCCTCCACTGCTGTGTCGAATCCGAATGTCTTCGAGACGAAGTGGATATCATTGTCGATGGTCTTGGGGATCGAGATTACCGAGCACTTGTTCCCCCGCTCGAGGGACTCCTGGGCGGCCAGAGACGAAGCCTTCAGCGTACCGTCTCCACCGATGAAAAACACGATGTTGAGATTCAGCCGCTCGATTGCATCGACCACGTCTGTGATTTCCTGCGCACCCCGGGAGGAACCGAGCACCGTCCCCCCCAGCTCATGGATGTGCTCCACGAATGACGGGGTCAGCTCGATCAGCGGGTGCCTGTATTTGGGAATGAAACCCTGCAGCCCATAGCAGATGCCGTAGAGGTTCTCCACCCCGTAGATATAGTGCATTTCCAGGACAATGCCCCTGATGACGTCGTTGATGCCCGGGCAGAGCCCGCCGCAGGTGACAATCCCGCATTTTGTCTTTGACGGGTCGAAGAAGATTCTGCTCCTCGGCCCTGCAAGTTCAAAGGAAAACGGGCGCGCCTCATCCACGAGGCACGTGTCGAAGTGCTTCATCGAGGTATTGATGAGTATCCGCTCGCTGTCGTCCACAAAGATGGACGTGTTCCGTACAGGAGAATCAATCCCCGGTCTCCCGAGGGATTTTATCTGCGTATCTTTCTCAGCACACACGAGATCCATGTTCATCAGAAGGCCTCCGTTTCACCTTTTTTATCGGCTCCCGGGATTGGATTCTTTATCCGATCCTACCACAGTTGGACCTCCGTGAGTATGCTTTCTTCCACCCCCACCATGTTCCGGGGGCTCCGTGGATTTCTCGCACAGGCCGATCCATGCTTTTTCCCCGTGTTTTCCTGTGCTATACTGTCGTTTCATGACCAAACGGGGTGTGGACAAAACCCAGGAGGAGATCCTCGAGGAGATGGCCAAGGCCTTGGGCCACACAGGGAATCTCCTCGAATCGGTGCTGGAAGAGCTTGCCGCGCTCGATGCACAGATACAGGCCACCAGTGAAACCGATGCGTACAACATCCTGGTGGAGAAATTCAACACCCTCAGGAGAGAGGCCTTGTTCAGGAAAGAGATGCTCATGATCCATCGCGAAGCACTCGGATTCACGAAGCATCGCTACCTCGACAAGATGTATCCCATCCCGGTCAAGAAGGAAAAGCTCTGAATGTACCACCGGGCAGTCCTGGGAACCTTGACACATCCCAACAAAAACTGTTAAGCCCCTAGCATCCAGGAGGACAGAATGGATTTCGAACTGGATTTTGAAAAAAATGGCGGGCTGATCCCTGCAATCGTACAGGATCATGAAACCGGAGAGATCCTCATGCTTGCCTACATGAACGAAGAGTCGTTCGAGGAAACTCTCAGGACCCGAAGGGCATGTTACTACAGCAGATCCCGGAAAAAGCTCTGGCGGAAAGGCGAGGAGTCAGGCAATGTCCAGGAGGTGCTGGAGATCAGAACGGACTGTGACAAGGACACGATCCTCCTCAAGGTGCACCAGGTGGGCGGTGCCGCATGCCATACGGGCTACCGCTCCTGCTTCTTCAACAAGGTTGAAGGTGGTGTCCTGGTGGAAGACGGGAAGAAAGTATTCGATCCTAGAGAGGTGTACAAATCATGAGTCTTCTTCGCCTGGCTATTCCCAAGGGGAGTCTGCAGGCCTCAACAATGGAATTGTTCAAGGATGCGGGATGGATCATCTCCACATCTTCGCGAAGCTATTTCCCCACCATCGACGACCCCGATATCGAGTGTGCCCTGGTCCGCGCCCAGGAGATCTCCCGGTACGTGGAATCCGGACTGTTCGATCTCGCCTTGACCGGAAAAGACTGGATCCTGGAAAACAACTCCGATGTCGTGGAAGTGGCGGATCTCGTGTATTCTAAGGCCACATATCAGTCTGCCAAGTGGGTACTCGCCGTGGATGAGAAATCCACCATCCAGAAGATCGAGGACCTGGAAGGCAAAAAGATCGCCACGGAGCTGGTGAACTTTACCAGGAGCTATTTCAGGAAGAAAAACATCACCGTGGATGTGGAATTCTCGTGGGGCGCCACAGAGGCGAAAGTGGTGGATGGGCTTGCCGATGCCATTGTTGAGGTCACGGAGACGGGCAACACCATCAGGGCACACAACCTGAGAATTATCGACGAGCTGCTGGTGACCAATACAAAGCTCATCGCGAACAGGGCATCGTGGGCAGATCCCCTGAAAAGGAAGAAAATCGATCAGATATCCCTGATGCTGAAGTCAGCGCTGCAGGCGACAGGCATGGTGGGCCTCAAGATGAATGCCCCGAAAGACAAGCTCGATTCCATCATCTCCATGCTCCCATCGCTCACCTCCCCCACGGTCTCGACACTCCACGATCCCAACTGGTACTCCCTGGAGATCATCATCAATGAATCCCACTCCCGCAACCTCATCCCCAGGCTCCTCGAGGCCGGCGCACGGGGCATCATCGAATATCCATTGAAAAAGGTCCTTGACAAGGAATGATCGTTCTCAAGACCCCAGAAGAAATCGCCGTCATGCGCGAGTCAAACCGGATTATCGCGCACCTGTTCGAGCACCTCGAGCCCATGATCCAGCCCGGGATCACCACCGAAGAGCTCGACAGGGAGGCAGAGCTCTTCATCCGTTCGCACAATGCAGCCCCTGCGTTCAAGGGGTACCGGGGATTTCCTGCAACGCTGTGTACATCGGTCAACGAGGAGGTCGTCCACGGGATACCGGGGCCGAGGAAGTTGAAAGCAGGCGATATCGTGAGCATCGATGTGGGGGCATTGTATGACGGATTCTACTCGGATTCCGCCCGCACCTTCGCAGTCGGGCCGATCTCGAAGAAGGCACAGACCCTCATGGATGCCACACGCGACGCCCTCATGGAAGGCATCAGCCAGGCAGTTCCCGGGAACCACCTCTTCGACATCTCGGCTTCGGTCCAGAATGTTGTGGAATCGGCAGGGTTCTCGGTTGTGCGGGATTTCGTGGGGCACGGAATCGGCAGGGCCATGCACGAGGAGCCCCAGATCCCGAATTTTGGAAAGAAAGGAATTGGGCCGATTCTCCGCGAAGGGATGACACTGGCCATCGAGCCGATGGTGAACATGGGAACCTGGAAGGTCGTTATCCTCAATGACGGGTGGACGGCGGTCACTGCAGACAGGTCACTGTCGGCACACTTCGAGCACAGTATTGCAATCACGTCCAACGGGCCGCTGATCCTCAGTCAGATGTAGAAGACGTTTTTTTGTAAAAATCCTGAATGGCTGTTGGGGGGAAATTCAGTCCCGAGAAATCCCGCGCCTGAAGCCGATCCTGCTGCATAGCTCTGCTGAACATCCAGAGATTGCCGCGCCCCCTGCGGAGGCTCGCAACGACCTGCACAGAAAGATCTCACGCCGTACGGTAATCACTGCGAACCACGGCCTTTGAGCACGACCTTGGCGGTCTGGAAGATGATCACCAGGTCGAGCCACAACGACCTGTGCTTCATGTAGTAGAGCTCGTACTTGAGCTTTTCCCTGGCATCATCGACCGTATCCCCGTAGGAATGGTTGACCTGCGCCCACCCGGTAATCCCCGGCTTGGCATGCATGCGCAGGGCATAGAACGGGATCATCTGTTCAAGCTGATCCACGAAGAACCGCCTCTCGGGCCGGGGGCCCACGAAACTCATGTCGTTCTTGATCACGTTGATGAACTGCGGGAACTCATCGATCCTGAGCTTCCTGATGACCCTGCCCACACGGGTAACCCTCGGGTCATTCTCCGACGCCCACTGGGGCCCGTTGTGCTCCGCGTCCTGATACATGGAACGGAACTTGATGACCTTGAAGTCCCTGCCATCCTTCCCGACCCTCGGCTGGAGGTAAAAGATCGGCCCCGGGGAGTCCAGTCGGATGGCCAGCATGGTGAGCAGCATGATGGGAGATGCCAGGGTGAATCCCAGGAGTGCAAAAACCACATCGAACCCACGCTTGAGGATGTCCTGAAAGGGCGTGCTCAGAAACCCCTGGGTGAATATGATCGAGCTCGGGCGGAGCTTTTCCACAAGGAGCTTTCCCGTAATCTGCTCGTAGAAGGTGGGGCCGTCGATGACTTCACAGGAAGAGAGTTTGAGATGGAGCAGGTCATTCACGGGCAGTGTTCCCCGCCACCCGTCAGGTGCAACGACGAGAACGTCAGGATTGACCCGGTCGATGATCGCCGGAAGATCGGCCACACCTCCCAGGCATCGGGAAGCAATATCCCAGTTGTTCCTGCCCACATACCCATCGAATACGACGGGGTAGCCTCCCCCTCTCATCTCCCTGAACAGAAATTTCGCATTATCTCCATCTCCCAGGATCACCACCCGTATCCCTGCATAGGCGGTGTGCAAGAGCTTCAGGTACAGCACGCGGAGAGCGAACACGCAGGCAAGGGTGGTAATCAGGGATATGAGGAGTACATCCCGCTCGAGTCCCACGAGGGGAATGATGAGGTAGACCAGCGCCAGGATGATGAGGGAGACTCCCCCTCCGAGGAGAACAGAGGAAATGAGGCCCGAGATAGTCCGCCAGTATTTCCAGTTGTACAGGTCCTGGAAATACAGGGAGCCCAGGGCGACTCCGGCAAAGACACTGGCTTTCACCCACAGGAATTCATCGGGCAGGCTCAGCTCGGGCAGGAACCTCTGGATGTACTTCGACAGGTAGACAGACCCGAGCGCAACACCCAGATCGACGATGAACAACAGGATTGCCGATACCGTGCTTCTCCTCATACTTCCTACTACATCGTCACTGCACAGCCCGTATCTTAACGCAAAATAGCGTGATAGTCGCCACTGTGAAAACTCCAGTTTTCCATAGCAGCATTCCAGGGGTTCTCACAAGACAAAACCTGTATTCAGGTGGTGTATCATCGGGACGATCCGGGAGTCAGCACATCACGTGTGCACATATCACGAGCCTCTCATCGGCCCCATGGATTCTTCCCTTCGTGAAGAATCTCGCGTGTATCTACTCGTCGCTCCCGAGAACCCCCGCTCTCATGAGGAAGTAGAGAAGCTGGAGTACGGCGGTTGCAGCCGCGGCAATATAGGTGAGTGCAGCGGCATTGAGCACCTTCCGTGCACCTGCCACTTCGACATCCGAGAGGATGCCGGAAGCGGGCAGAGCCTTGAGCGCCCGGGAAGATGCATCGAACTCCACCGGCAGGGTGACAAGCTGGAAGAGAACTGCAAAGCTGAAGAAGAAGATGCCAGCAATCACCAGGGATTTGGCCATGAAGATGAACCCGATGATGAGCAGCGGCCAGGCAAGATTCGAACCCAGCGTGGTCACCGGGACAAGGGCACTCCTCAGCCGCAAGGGTGCATACCCGGTGGCGTGCTGTATGGCATGGCCCACCTCGTGCGCAGCAACACCCACACTGGCGAGGGAGTTCCCTGAATACACCGACTCGGAGAGCCTCAGCACCTTGCTCCTCGGATCATAGTGATCCGACAGGAATCCCCTGCTCAGTTCGATATCGACATCCCGGATCCCTGCAGCCTGCAGGATGTACCGTGCCGCCTGCGCCCCTGTGACTCCACGGGATGTGGGCACCCGGGAGAATTTCGAGAACGAACGCTTCACTTTTATCTGTGCATAGATACTCAACAGCAAAGCCGGCAGAACCATGATCAGGTAGAGCGGATCTATGAACATTGTCATCCTCCTGGAATTCTTTCAGATCTTAAATAGTATCTCGAGATTCTGAAGTCAACACACATCGACCCTTGTTCCTTCCCCTTTGAAAACATCTGTGCTATCGTGAACGCCATTCAGTGAACTGGAGGGCGTATGAAAAACCGGGTTCTTGTCTGTATAGTTGTCCTCATATCCACGATCCTGATCTTCGGGTGCGCCAAGAGCGATGAAGAGAAGAGAACGGCCTACCTGGAGAGCGCCAGAGAATACATGGACCAGGAGAAGTTTGCAGAGGCAGCGATTCAGTTTCAGAATGCACTGCAGATATCTCCCGACGACGTTGAGACGCTGGTCACCCTTGGCGAGGTCCAGTTGAAGCTGCAGAGGCCTCAGGAAGCCTACAATGCCTTCCTGCGGGCATCCAAGGCAGACCCGAAGAATGTCCCGTCCCGCCAGTACCTCGCGTCCATGCAGCTGCTCGCGAAACAGTACGAACTCGCCATCGAGCAGGCCAGGGCCATCCTCGAGCAGGAGCCCGACAATCTCCTGGCAAAGGAGATCCTCGCCCAATCCCTGTTCCTGACAGGGAAGAGGGAAGAGGCCGTGGGCATCATGGAAGGAATTCTTACGGATCACGAACCGACCGAGGAGGCCATCATCAACACGGCCCAGATGTACATCGCACTCGGCAGGACCGATGATGCCCTCGCTCTGGTTTCCAAGGGATCGACGCTGTTTCCGTCATCGACGAAGATCCGGTTCCTGGCCAGCGACATGTACGTGTTCAAGAAAGATATCCAGCAGGCACAAAAATGGGCTGAAGACGCCTTTCAGGTCGATCCGGACAATGTGATGGTCGGGGTCGCCCTGGCCCGGTTCTATGCAAGCCACACCATGGACGATCTCTTTGCGCGCCAGGTGTCGGATCTGAAGACGAGATTCCCGGACAACCCTGAACCCTACATGCTGGAATCATCGGTTCTCCGCCAGAAAGGAGACACGGCCGGCGCCCTTGCCGCCGCGGAAAAGGCTCGAGACATGAGTGATACCACCCAGACTCGAACCATGGTCTCCCAGCTGCACCTGGAGCAGGGCGACAAGGATGCTGCACGGAAACTGCTGATTCAGACCGTGGAGGAGGATGACAAGGCAATCCCTCCCCGGATCCTCCTGGCCCAGATTCATATCGACGACAAGGACAGCGTCAAGGCCCTCGAGGTCATGGATGTGCTCCTGAAATCCATCCCCCGCAGGCCTGATGTGGCCACCACCGCTGCCCAGGCATACATCCTGAAGGGTGACATCAAGAAGGCGCGGGAACTGGTGGAAGGATCGCTGCAGGACAACAGAAATGATGTCTCCCTGCATGCCATGATGGCCAGGATCCTGTTCTCTCAAGGAGAATTCACGGGTGCCCTGGATGAGGTGAACCTCCTGGCGAGCAACAATGTCAGGTCACCTGACCTGCTCTATGTGGGCGCCCTTTCAGCCCTGCGGGTGAATGACCCTGCACAGGCGGAAGGGTTTATCAGCACCCTGAAAAAGGCAGCGCCACAGGCATGGCCTTCCCTGCACGCAGAGACCCTTCTTGCACTGTCCAAAGGGTACAAGGCCACAGCATATCAGACGGCTGACACCGCACTGGGTCTCTATCCGGAGAATCCGGAGGCGCTCAGGCTCTATGCATTCATTGCCCCGACCCAGGTGGAGAAAAGCGAGGTGATCAAGAAAGTATCGGGCACCTGTTCACAGGTGAACACGCCGTTCTGCCACATGGTCCTCTCCGGCCTGCTCGAATCGAACGGGCAGAAGGAGGAAGCCCTGAAGCAGATCAAACAGGCCATCAAGCTCGACCCGGATCAGGCATACCTCTATCACGGTCTTGCGCAGTACTATACCCGGAACAACATGCTGAATGATGCGGTGAAGGAGTATGAAGACATCCTGAACAAGAACCCTGACGACCTGCAGGCTGCCATCATGCTGGCGCTGCTCGAACAGAACTCAGGCAAAATCGACGAAGCCAAGAAGGTCTACACGTATATCCTGGACAAGAACCCGAAGCACGCCCTTGCGGCGAACAACCTCGCGTGGATTCTCGCCGATGAGGGGAAGGCAAAGGATTTCGACCGGGCCCTGCAGCTCGCCCAGACAGCAAAGGATGCCTTCCCTGAAGACCCCAGGATCGCTGACACGCTCGGCTATGTCTACCTGAAAAAGGGCCTGACGGAAAATGCTCTCGGGCAGTTCAAGCTCGCCCTGGACAAACTCCCGGAGGAGCCTTCCCTCAACTATCACATGGCTCTCGCCATGGCCGACCTGAAGCGGACGAACGAGGCGATCAGCTACCTGAAGAAGGCCTTGGACTCGAAACAGCCCTTTGAGGAGAAGGACAAGGCCCAGGCTCTCCTTGCCCAGCTGGAGGCACAGAAGGAATAACTCGGAAAACAGCGGTGAGCGGCGCCATGTGATGCGCAGGGAATGGTATCTGCGCCCTTTAATCCTGTGCGAGAACGCCGACAGCAGTGATCGCGGCAGTGACCGATCGCAGGGTGATGTCCCCGAGGCTGACCGGGGTAAATCCAGCTTTCTCTATTCTGCCCAGCTCATCGGGGGTGAACCCGCCCTCCGGACCGATGAGAACACCCACGTCATCCCCCCTGTACGAGAAAATCGACCGGGCTGCGCCCTGCCGGGCAACGAGCCGTGTCTTCCAGGTGCGCGCTCTCTGATCGATGAGGGTTTCCAGCGGTTCGGCTTCGTGGATGACCGGAATGCTTCTGCGCTGGCACTGCTTGACAGCCTCCCTGGCGATGCCATCCCACCTCCTGGCGCGGGCTTTTGATATCTCCTTGATATTTGAGCGTGAACTGACCACCGGGTGGATGTCCGCCACCCCGAGTTCGGTTGCGAACCGTATCACGTCATCCATGTCCTTGAGGGCAATCAGGCCCATGGCCAGCCGCACCCTGCTGCTTCCCCTTTCGAAGAGATGCTCCCGGGACATGATTTCGAGAACGACCTGCCCCCGGCGGACCGCAATGATTTTTGCCCGAAAGCCCTGTTCCCCGTCTCGTATGGGAACCTCGTCTCCGACCTTCATGCGGAGCGGCCCGAGGATGTGACGGGCATCGCCTGCCTTGATCACTGCCTGGGTGGAATCGAGCATGTCTGCAAAAAAACGCGGCATATATGAATAGTATGCGTCAGGTCACTCGACGACAAGCCCCCGGAGGTACTTGGCAGCCTCTTCCGGAGGAGTGGCATTGATGTACAGTTCGGAGCCCCACTCGAGCCCTGTCCTGATTTCAAGCCGCGGGAGGAGTTCGATGTGCCAGTGGTAGTACGGGTCAACCTCGTTGCCGAAGGGGGCCGAGTGGATGGCATAGTTGTAGGAGGGCCTGTTCAGCCCCATGTCGAGCCTCTGGAGAACCTCCCTGAAGAGGATCGCGAGTTCATGGATCTCTTTCGGTTCGATGTTCTCGAATCGCGGGTTGTGCCGCTTGGGCAGAATCCACGTCTCGAATGCCACCTTCGGGGCAAACGGCTCGATTGCGAGGAAGGTGTTGGTCTCGGAAATGACCCTGGATTCGAACTGGGTCTCCTGACTGATGATGTCGCAGTAGATGCACCGCTCCTTGTACTCATAGTGCCTCTGTGCACCGTCGAGCTCGTCGAGCACGCCTCGTGGAATGATGGGCAGTGCCATGAGCAGTGAATAGGTGTGCTCGAGCGTGGCGCCTGCAAGTGACCCGTAATTCTTGTAGATGAGCACATAGCGCATGCGCGAGTCTTTCTTCAGGTCGATGATCCTGTCGCGGTAGGCCCAGAACAGGTTTTCGAATTCTGCAATGGTCATCTGCGACTGCCTGATGTCGTGCCTGGGCGTCTCGATGATCACCTCGTTGGCCCCCACACCCGTGATCTTGTCGTACAGGCCCTCTCCCAGGCGCTTGTAGTCCTCTTCGATCGTGAGCAGGGGCGACCGGTTCGGAATGACCCGCAATTGCCACCTGGAATCATTCGGGTGTGATCCATGGGGGCGGTTCGCCAGGATCTCCGGCGGGCAGAGGTGTTCATTGCCGGGGCAGAACGGGCACGGACCACTTTTTTCCTGATTCGGAGACTGAACCGGGATCGAGGGTGACCTCAGGGGTTCGTTCGTGATGATGACCCACCTGTCGACAACAGGATCCTTCCTCAATTCAGACATGACACCTGAATACCATGTTTTTCAGGAACGCACTATCCCCGGTTTCACCAGCACAGTGACATCGGGAATATCATCCGTGCACTTCGCGATGAAATAGATGCTCCACCCCTGGAATGTCTTTTCAAACCCCTCTTCGCTCTGGGAGAGGCACTCGATGGGGACAATGCACACATCCCAGTCTGCAGGGGATTCCAGCACCAGGTGAACCCCGGAGGGCCCATCCTCGATTTCCACGCTCCGTGCCTGGTAAAAGCCATGGTCTTCCTCCATTTCACAAGCATCAACCCACGGCCTCTGACCGTAGAGCGACATGATGTTCCACTCCAGCACAATCCAGCCTTCTGTTTGTTCCGGAACAGCATGGGAGAGCGTGATCGAACCCTGGGAATCATACCGGTAGGTCTTGTGAATCACGAGACTTCCCCGCGACCCGCGAAAATCCAGCTCGACGGATGTGTCTGAAACTGTCTTCTCAACGAGTTCGAAGGGCATCACCGTGGCGGGTGACCCGTTGATCCGGTTTTCCTTGAGCAGGATGTCCATGTGGGGGAGGGATTCAACCACGTGGGTCATGAAGGAGTGCTTCTGGTAGGTATCGTAGACAAGGAGTTCCCTCCTCTGTTCTTCGGTGAGGTGCTCGATATCCAGCACGGCGTGAGCTTTTTTTGGAATGTCCGTGCGTTCTTCGATGTCGGGGTGCTCTATCTTCCGGTGATAGATTTCCGGATGCCGCATGAGGGTGTTCGAAAAATTGTAGTGCGTGGGCACGTGCTCCAGGGCAAACACCGATGCATTGGTGTGCGGGGAGATGAAGCAGTTGAAGACCTTGCCCGAGATGAGCACCTCATCCCTGCCGTCTCTGTCATAGTCGAGAATCTCCACCTCGCAGTCCTTGAGCTGGAACCTCTTCTGATTGACGATTTCCTCCGCCTTCAACAGGTTCTCGTAGACGGCGTGCCTGAGGGCCGCGATGTAGATCCCGCCGAAGAGCCCGTGCCAGTAGGCACAGTTGCACTGCGCCTGGAGGACGAATGGCAGGGCCTCTTCCTCCACGGAATACTCCCTGATCAACGAACTCACCTTCAGCATCTTCTTGTGCATGAGGTTCGATTCAGGATATTTCGCAAGGAAATTATCCCAGATGCCGCCGCGCAGGAATGCACGGTCTTTCTCCCAGGTGTTCGTGGCCTTCGATTTCTTCACCAGGTCTTCATAGTACCTTCCCTGCCTGGCGAACAGACTCCACTCCATCATCTCCTGGTAGGTTGCCGTGGGGAGGTAAATGAGGCCTTCCGGCGGGCACCTCACGATTGCATGGGAAAGGGGGACCATCTCGATCTGGTCGCCGGAATCGAGCAGTGCGTCGAAAAACCGCCTGAGCCACCCCTTCTGGATCACCCATTCATGGGTGCCGGGCCACATCCCGAACTTTTCCCCGTCATCGCCGTAGGTGACCAGGTGCACCCCCCTGGCCTTGAGCTGCAGGAGGTAGTCGATCACGACATCCGGCTCCTTGAAGGGGATCAGGTAGCGAAGCCGCATATCGATGGGGAACACCTTCAGGGCGCGTCCTTCCCGCTCGGTGATGAAATACCCCTGGACATCTTCGCTGGAGAGCCCGGCCGAGAGGAAGTGGCTGTCGTCCAGCAGGGTGTACTCTCCCCCGTGATCGCTCACGAGCTTTATCGGGAGGGATGGGTCCCAGATCCTCTCTGCACACCACAGCCCCCGGGGGCGGAGGCCGAATTTCGCGAAGAGATACTGGTTCATCAACCTGATCTGCTCTTTTGCGTCGTCTTCGGGAATAACGGGCATGATGGGTTCATAGAACCCGCCCCCCATGAGTTCGACCTGCGAACGGTCGACGAGCTCTTTCAAGAGCGGGAAGAAATCCGCGGTGTTCTGATCAAACCACTCCAGGAGCGGGCCGGTGTAGTGCAGGGTCATGCGGATCTGCGGGTAGTCTCTCAGGATCTCGAGCAGGGGCCTGTAGCACTCCTGGTACCCCTGCCTGAACACGGTGTCAAAGTTTCCTACCGGCTGGTGCGAGTGAACGCAGAATCCGAGCAGGAGTTTCTCAGGCATACCACATGATCCTTTCATAGCCCGTGTCCGGCACCACAAAGGAGAGGAGGCCGGAACCGGGGTGGCGCTCAATCTCGAGGCCGTTCCTGGTAATGGAGATGAAGAAGCGCATCCTCTGCGATGCAGCGGCAAAGAGCTCTGTGAAGGGCACGCTGAACTCCAGGATCGAATCGACTTTCACACTCGTGAGTTCAGCTGAAAGCACCAGCTCATCATCTTCATTGGAGTAGATCGAGATGCGCTCATCGAAGAGCGGTATGGAGATCCGCATGGCCTTCGGCGACACGACGTGCACCAGGATCACCGTGTCGGTCTGCGTGGAGGTGAAATCCATCCGCATGTGGACGCAGGCCTCATCAAACCCGAAGTACACATCAGAGAGCACCTCTTCATGCTTGTACATGCTCGATGAGTTCCTGGCAGCCCGGTAGTGCCCCGCCTTGCGCCATTCATAGAAGTGGGAGACCCTGCCGTCCAGGATGGGAGTGATGAACCCCACGGGCATGGTCAGGGGCGTGATGTCATGCGGGGTGATGATGCTCTCGGAGAGCTCTTCAGGCGGCGTGTCCTTGTGCAGCTCGTAGCAGTTTCTCAGGTGCAGCCGGAACAGCCTGTCGAAATCCTCATCGTTTTCCGTGCTGAATTCCTCTCCATACCACCAGAACCAGTCACTGCCTTCTGCGATGTAGATCTCCTCCCAGGCCAACGGATCTGCACCCTCTCCCTTCGATTCCACGTAGGCCCTGGTCCTGGCGAGGTATTCCCAGGCCTTGCGGTCTTCCTCGTGCCCGATCCAGATGGCAAAGTTGTGGTTGATCCACGATCCGGTGTACAGGTTCTGGATGGACTGCTTCGGGGGATGCGCGTCGAGGAATTCGCCGAAGGTGTTCGTCCGTATGCCGGGGGTGTCCAGTATGCTGCTGAACACGCCCCGGAGGAACCCCTCACCGCCGTCAGGGTAGTGTTTCCACGGGTTTTCCCCATCGAGGATGATGGGGATGAAGGGCTCGAAATCATAGACCCGGGAGGCCTTCCGGATATTGGAGAGGTGGTACATGAAGTCGTTCACAGCGCTTTGGGGCGGATTCTTGGCATAGACAAAGCTGATGTGATCGGACAGCGGCCTGTCTCTGAAATACATCGCCACCTCGGCTTTTCCCGATTCAAGCCGGTATGGCTGGTACAGCAGCGACCCTGTCCTCGCCTGCTTGAGGCTCCAGAAGAGGATATCCTCGTCAGACGCCATCCACCTGATGCTGTTCTGCGCCAGGACCTCCACCATCTCGGGGCACACAGACCCCTCGGACGGCCACATGCCCGTTGGCCGGGCCCCGAACACCTGATCGTGATACGCCAGGGCGTTGCGGATCTGCGCATCAAGGTCTTCGGGGTGTGAAAACCCCTCATCCGGCAGCGGGGCATCCAGCGATCGGAGGGCATAGCCGACATTCATCAGCAGCGGGCTGATGGGGTGGTAGAACGGAGAGGTCGATATCTCGATCTGCCCCCGCTCTCTGCACTGGGTGTAGAGCGGGATGAGCTGCTTCATGATCTTGACGTGAAAGTCCAGCAGATAGGCCTTCTCAGCCTCGGTAAAGGACCTCCCTTTCCTGACGAGATCCGCGATGCCCTTGTCCTTCCTTCCCATGAACCCGATCCAGGTCAGGTTGAAGAGCACCTGCAGGTCGAGGATATCCTGGTTGGTGAATTCCTTTGCCACGGCATCGAGTTGATCGGGCCCTTTCAGCTTCCCCCGCTTCCCCAGGAGGCTCTGGTACCTCGGGAACGGGGCGATCATGGTCTGCTGGTTGCACATGAAGAACCGGGAGATGACCTGCTTCTTTTCATCGGAGGTGAGATCCCCGGGCTTTTTCATGGAGAGCATGAACTCGCTGTCGCGCAGCCCGGCATCCGTGTAGTCGATCAGCTGCGAAAGAAGGGACGGCACGAGGTTGATGGTGCACCTGATCCCGGGGAACTCTTCCAGCAGGGCCACCATGTCGTAGTAGCCGCGGATGGAGTGGAGCCGCACCCACGGCATGAGAAATGCCCCTGACACCGGGTCCTTGTAGTATGGCTGGTGCATGTGCCACAGGAATCCGACGGTGATGTCTTTCACACAGGTCTCCTCACAGAGTATCTGTATAGAATACTCAAAAACATCTCAAAGGCAAATCGGTATTTTATTCAATTATGCTTTAATAATGATTTTCACAATCTCATCCATAACCAGTATGTATCTCCCAGAAAATCAAATAAAATCTGGCCAGACCCTGAATACAATATAATTTTCTGATTATCCTTGACATTTTCAATAACCTCTCATATTTCATGATTGATTTTTCAATTCCATGAAAGAGAGAATATGGGTAATTAATTTCCCTCAATAAGGGTATTTATTTTCATAATATAATAGTTTTACATGTCAAGAATATGCACAGATACCAATTTATCGTTTAGTTACTTGTTGTTGCAAGCGGCACTTTATTGGCACCAATAATGCAAAGTATACAAGACGCAGCATCGGAGAAGGGGGATTTGGTCATGAAAAAGGTGATGGTACTCATCGGGCTTTTTGTATTGCTAATGCCATTCACCTCGAGCGCCAATTTGATATCAGATCCTGGATTCGAAGAATTTACATATCGATCAGGGACAATCCCTTCAGATTTTGGATTTTGGCAAGGTGATTATTCGACAATACTTGGCTGTCAGAATGAGGTCACTCCTTATAATTCAAAGATGTTAAGTTTTTCTTATACGAATCCGGAAGGGTTTGCCAACGAGTGGTCACTCGGAGAAGTGTGGCAGCTTATTGATTTAAGCATTCTTGGTTATTATGCAGATTCGGATTATTTTGAAGTTGATGCATCTGCTTTGTTCAATCGTTCATCAGATTCTGTTAATTCGATCTTTGGAATCTCCATATATGCTCTTTCAGGGAATCCTGAAGACACTATTTCACAAATAGTAGATAACACCTATTTAACGCATCAATATCAATTAATAGCTACAGACAACGACACTGATACATGGGAAGAGGCGCATGTATCTTTCGTATTGCCCAGTGGAACCGAATATCTTGCGCTGAGAGTCCTGGCAAAAGAATATCCTTACAATGAGACATCTTATGGGAATCTTGAATTTGAAGGGCTCTATGCAGACAATGTATACTTAAATATTCTCGATCCTGAGGGAAATGCCTTGTTCCAGAGAGAACAGAATCAAGTAGCCCCCGTCCCCGAACCCTCCACCATGCTCCTCATCGGTATTGGGATGATTGGGCTGGCAGGATTGAGGAAGCGATTCACCAGAACCTGACACATCCTCCTTAAGGGTATAGATACAAAAAGCAGGGCTCTCATGGCCCTGCTTTTTTTCTGCCTGAAGGTGGTAGCGGTGGAGGGATTTGAACCCCCGACTCTGCGGATATGAGCCGCATGCTCTGACCAACTGAGCTACACCGCCACGGTGTTCTGTTCTACTGATTTATCAATCCCTTGTCAACGCTTTCATGGATGCGAGAGCACATCCTCCGAGGCCGGTATCCCCCCCATACCGTGGGCATGGCGCACGGCATTGAGCAGGGCATCCCTGGCGGCACGGGCCGCGACCACCCCTGTGTGGAGCAGGTTTGCCTGCTTCTCGCCGATGGAGAAGCAGAACACCATGTCCCCATCGAAGGGCGTGTTGAACGGGGCGATGTGCTTGGAGAGCCCCTGCCCTGCCATCCGGGCCACCTGCATGGCCATGATCTTATCGAGATAGACATCGGTCACCAGGATGCACAGCGTGGTATTTGACGGTGCACCGAACCGCTCCCGGACTTCGCCTCCCAGGATCGCCTCGTTCATGTTGAGAAAACCGTCTTCATCCCGGGCACCTGCAATGATCCTGCCATATTCGTCCAGGACATCGCCGAAGGGGTTCGCCACCACGAGGGCCCCCATCATGATCCCCCCCGATCCCATGACCAGGCTGGATCCCAGGCCGGCTTTCGTTGCCCAGACCACCCCCCTGAGTTTCCCTGAGGTCGCTCCCGTGCCTGCCCCGATGCAGCCCTGCGAGACCACGTTCGTGCTCGCACCCACGCAGGCCTCGTATGCCATCTCCGGGGTGGGCTTTGCATTCGCATCCATGAACGAGAGGTCGAAGATCACGGCAGTGGGCACCACCGGGAGTTTTGCCACCACGAGGTCCAGGCCGACACCCATCTCCACCAGGTACCTGCTCACCCCTGATGCAGCATCGAGACCGAATGCAGATCCCCCGGCCAGGCACAGCCCATGGACCGCTACCCCGGGGTGCATCATCTCCAGGGAATCGATCTGGCGGGTGGAGGTCGCCATGCCGCTCATGTCAACCGCACCCCGGGCAGGGGTGTCGAAGAGGATCACGCTCACCCCGGTGCCCCCGGCAAAATCAGAGGCATGCCCCACCTTCACCCCGTTCAGGGCGGTGATGGTATCATTCCTTGGGCTTGACATCCCTGAGCACCCCGTTGAACTCTGCAATGATCTCTTTGACCAGGGGGGATTTCATGACCTGGGCCCGGATCTCCGATGGTTTCTTCTTTGCCGGCTCTGTGTGCTGTTTCTCCCGCACATTCACCAGGATGCTGATATCCCGCTTCAAAAAGAGCTTTGCCCGCTTCTGGATTGCGGGCATTGCCTTCTTCACCTGCTCTGCCAGGAACGTGGTGGGGCTCTCTAGGATGATCTTGTCCTCTTCGTCAGAGAGCAGGGCCACGCTGGCAAGGATGGCAGAGAGCGGCTGGTCGTGGTCCTTCAGGTAGGAGAGAAACCCCTCCCAGGAGATGGGCAGCGATGACGGGGGCCGTTTGTACATCTCCACACTCGAGACAGGGGCAGGCTGCCCGATCGGGAGAACGCCGGAGCGCGACGAGATGGCCTGGATGAGCTCCTGCAGATCAGTGACCCGTGGTGCTGCAATGATGCGCAGGAGAATGGTCTCCAGGGTGATCTTCGGCAGGCTGGAATACTTCAGGTCCTCTTCCGAGCGGATCAGCACGCTCAGGACCCGGTGAATCTCTTCCAGGGAGATCTCGGCCATGATCTCCTTCAGGTATGCCTTCTCTTCCTCTGGAATGGCGAGGTTCGTGTAGCCCGCCTTCATGACCATCATGTTCCTGAAATTCTCCAGCAGGGACCTATAGAGCTGCCCGAGGTCCTGGCCGAACTGGTAGACCCGGTCGACCACATCCAGGACACTGGGCGCATCCTTGTTCACCAGCGCGGAAATCAGGTCGTGGATGGTTGCCCTGCCCACGAGGCCGAGCATGCCCTCCACGATCTCCACGTCGATCAGGTCCTTCCCGGTGGCTGCAACGTGCTCGAGCATGCCCTGGGCATCCCGCATGCTCCCGTCTGCCTGCAGGGCAATGATCATGAGGGCATCAGTGGTGACCCGGATCTGCTCCTGGGATGCGATCGACTCCAGGTGGGACACGATCTGATCCACTGCGATGCGCCTGAAATCATAGCGCTGGCAGCGCGAGAGCACGGTGACCGGCACCTTTTCCAGCTCGGTGGTGGCCATGATGAAGATCACGTGCGGCGGCGGCTCCTCCAGGGTCTTGAGCAGGGCATTGAAGGCGCTGCGGGAGAGCATGTGCACCTCATCGATGATGAAGACCTTGTACCGCGCGATGCTGGGCGCATAGCGGGAATTCTCGATGAGATCCCGGATATTGTCCACGCCGGTGTGGGATGCTGCATCGATCTCGAAGACATCGACTGCCCGCGAGCCGGTGATCTCCTCGCACCGTGTACACACATTACACGGAGTGCTCGAAAGGCCCTGCTCACAGTTCAGCGCCTTGGCCAGGATCCTGGCAACAGACGTCTTTCCCACGCCTCTGGGTCCCGAGAAGATGAAGGCGTGGGGCAGGCGCTCCATGTCGATGGCATTCGTGATGACCCGGGTGACCTGGTCCTGGCCCACCACGTCTTCGAAGCGCTGGGGTCTGAATTTCCGGGCCATGACCTGATACATGGGAGCCATAGTAGTATTGAAGCAGGGACAATTCAAGCAAAAAGGCCCTGTAAGAGGCCGGGCCTGTTCATACACATGCAGCGTCCTGCTTACCGCTGCTCCCTTCCGGGCCTGACGGGGTTGGCAGCGCTGCATTGCATGAGACCCGGCCCCTTACAAGGCCTTTCGTCTCACTGGCGGAGAGAGAGGGATTCGAACCCTCGGTGCCACTTTTGGTGGCACACGCGATTTCCAGTCGCGCCCCTTCGGCCACTCGGGCATCTCTCCAGTTCTGGTTTGTGTGGCGGAGAGGGTGGGATTCGAACCCACGGTCCCCGGCTAAGGGGACAGCCGATTTCGAGTCGGCCCCGTTACGACCACTTCGGTACCTCTCCCTTCCTCTTTGCCTGGAAGAATGTGGACAGCAACTCGCCTGCCTGGTCTGCCAGCAGGCCTGATTCGATCTCGGGCCGGTGGTTCACATCCAGGGTGAACCCCCTGGTCATGGATTCTACCGCGCCGAATCTCGGGTCGCGTGCTCCATAAACAAGGCGCCCAATGCGCGCCTGAATGATGGCGCCCACGCACATGATGCAGGGTTCCAGCGTGACATACAGGCATGCACCCGCAAGCCGGTAGTTCCCGATTGTCCTGGCCGCTTCCCGGATCACCACGATCTCTGCATGCGCCGTAGGATCTGCATCCATGATCACCCGGTTGTGCCCCGCGATCACCTGTCCATCGATCACCAGCACAGCCCCAACAGGAATCTCACCGCTCGCTGCCGCCTTCCGCGCCTCTTCCAGTGCCATGTTCATCAAAGAGCTGTCGTCAACGTTTGGCATCTATCATCTGACCCGCATGAAGTCAAGACTTCGGGAGGTACACCAGGATATTTCTGAAGGTTTTATCCGGGAATAGCCCCCAGGTCGAGAGCTTTTTCTCCATTAGAATGCCTTCTTGAATTTCAGTGTCTATTGCAACCACCATTGTCAA